>DASQAL010000114.1:0-12364 GCA_035635775.1 Candidatus Acidiferrum sp. | reverse complement strand
TGACGAACTCGTCGCCGCGCACCACGAGCGTCATGCGCGACACGGCGGGGTCGAGCGTCTCGCCGACCGACAGGCTCTCGATGTTGTAGCCGCGGGCCGAGAAGAGCCCGGCCACGCGCGAGAGGACGCCGAAGCGGTTCTCGACGAGCACAGAGACGGTATGCTTGCGCGGCTCGCTGTTGCCGTTGCCGTTACTCATCAAAACCCCGTCTGCGACTTCGCGGCCTTCTCCTTCACTTCACGCGTCGGAGGAACCAGGATCATGTCGGTGTTGGCGCCGCCGGCGGGCACCATCGGGAACACGCACTCGTCCTTGTCGACGATGACGTCGAGGATGACGGGCGCCGGTGTCGCGAGCATTTTCTCGATCGCGGGGACGACTTCGCTCGGCTTCGTCACGCGCAGACCGACGCAGCCGTACGCTTCCGCGAGCTTCACCCAGTCGGGGATGTTGGGGAGATCGATCGCGCAGTAGCGCTCCTTGTAGATGATGCGCTGCCACTGGCGGACCATCCCATGCCCGCTGTTGTTGATGATGACCGTCTTCACCGGCAGGTGTTCCGTGAAGCACGTCGCCATCTCCTGGCTGTTCATCTGGAAGGAGCCGTCGCCGTCGATGTTGACCACGAGCTGGCCCGGGTGCGCGGCCTGCACCCCCATCGCGGTGGGCAGCCCGTAGCCCATGGTGCCGAGGCCGCCCGAGGTGCACCACCGCCGCGGGTGCTTGAAGCGGTAGTACTGGGCGGCCCACATCTGGTGCTGACCCACGCCGGTGACCACGTAGGCCTCGCCCTGGGTCAGGTTCGACAGCTCCTGGATGACGTACTGGGGCTTGATCACCTCGTCGTCCCAGTCGTAGTGCAGCGGGAAGTCCCGCTTCCAGTCCGCGATCTGCGCGGCCCACTGCCGGCGGCCCTCGGTCACCGCGGCCGGGACCCCGTCCTTCAACTCCTCCCGCACCGCCTCCACCAGGCGGCGCAGCACGCGCTTGCAGTCGCCCACGATCGGGATGTCCACCTTGATGTTCTTCGAGATCGACGACGGGTCGATGTCGATGTGAATGATCTCCGCGTTCGGCGAGAACGCGTCCACCCGCCCGGTCACCCGGTCGTCGAAGCGCGCGGCCACCGCCACCAGGCAGTCCGAGTGGTGCACCGCCATGTTGGCGTAGTAGGTGCCGTGCATGCCGAGCATGTCGAGCGAGAGCGGATCGGCCATCGGGAACGCGCCCAGGCCCATGAGGGTCTGGGTGATCGGGATCTGGGTCAGGTCCGCCAGCTCCCGCAGCTCGGGCGAGGCGTCCGAGGAGATCGCGCCGCCGCCCACGTAGAGCACCGGCCGCTTGGCGCGCACCATCGAGCGGGCCGCCTTCTTGATCTGGCCGGGATGCCCCTCGTAGGTCGGGTTGTACGAGCGCAGGTGCACGCGCTCCGGGTACTCGAAGTTCCACTCCTTGACCAGGATGTCCTTGGGCAGGTCCACGTGGACCGGCCCCGGGCGCCCGGTGGAGGCGATGTAGAACGCCTCCTTGATGATCGGGGCGAGGTCCTTGCCGTCCTTCACCAGGAAGTTGTGCTTGGTGGCCGAGCGTGTGATGCCGACGTTGTCGGCCTCCTGGAACGCGTCGTTGCCGATCGAGGTCGTCGGCACCTGCCCGGTGAACGCGACGATCGGGATCGAGTCCATCAGCGCGTCCTGGAGCGCGGTGACCAGGTTGGTCGCGGCCGGTCCGGAGGTGACGAGACAGACACCGACCTTGCCGGACGTCCGCGCGTACCCTTCCGCCGCGTGCCCGGCGGCAGCCTCCTGGCGTACCAGCACGTGGCGCAGGCCCTCGAAGTCGTACAGGGCGTCATAGATCGGCAGGACCGCGCCGCCCGGCAGACCGAAGATGAGATCCACGCCTTCCCGCTTGATGCACTCGAGCACGATCCGGGCGCCTGAAAGCTTCACCGCTTCTGTCTCCTTTTCTTCTGGGATGTGCGCGGCTCCCTGACCTCGGCCTGGGCGGCCGCGAGCCATGCCACCGGCACCATGTAGGGTGAGCACGAGACGTAGGTCATTCCGACCCGGTGGCAGAACTCCACCGACGAGGGCTCGCCGCCGTGCTCGCCGCAGATGCCCACCTTCAGCGTGGGAACCGTCCGCCGGCCCCGCTCGATGCCGACCCGCACCAGCTCCCCCACCCCGTCCTGGTCGAGCACCGCGAAGGGGTCGTTCGGCAGCAGCTTCTTCTCGAGATAGAAGGGCAGGAACTTGCCGATGTCGTCCCGGCTGTACCCGAACGTCATCTGGGTCAGGTCGTTGGTGCCGAACGAGAAGAACTCGGCGTGCTCCGCGATCCGGTCCGCGATCAGGGCGGCACGCGGCACCTCGATCATGGTGCCCACCGAGTAGGCGACCTTCCGCCCCGTCTCCGCCATCACCTGCTTCGCGACCCGGTCGGTCATCTCCCGGGTCAGCTTCATCTCCGCCACCGTCCCGGTGAGCGGGATCATGATCTCGGGCTCCACCGTCACCCCCGCCGCCGCCACCTCGCAGGCCGCCTCCATGATGGCCCGCACCTGCATGTCGTAGATCTCGGGGAACGTGATGCCGAGCCGGCAGCCGCGATGGCCCAGCATCGGGTTGGCCTCGATCAGCGCCTCCAGGCGGGCCTTGACCGCGCCCAGCTCGGCGTGCCGCTCCGGGTTGAAGCCGCGGGCGTCGAGCCGCGTGTATTCCTCGAGCACCTCCTTGTACTTCGGGAGGAACTCGTGGAGCGGCGGGTCCAGCAGCCGGATCGTCACCGGGTACGGGGTCATCACCCGGAAGATGCCGATGAAATCTTCTCGCTGGAACGGCAGCAGCTGGTCGACCGCCTTCTTCCGGGCCTCGACGTCGCCGGCCATGATCATCTCGCGCACGATCGGGATGCGCTCGTCCCCGAAGAACATGTGCTCGGTGCGCACCAGGCCGATGCCCACCGCGCCGAACTCGCGGGCCTTGACCGCGTCCGCGGGAGTGTCGGCGTTGGCGCGGACCGTGGTCGTGGCGTGCGCCTGGGCCCAGCCGAGGAGCTCCCGGAACTCGTCGGAGAGCTTGGGGTCGACGAGCGGCTGGGCGCCCACGATCACCTCGCCGGTGGCGCCGTTGAGCGTGATCACCTGCCCCTCACGGACGACCGCGCGCCCGGCCCGGAAGAGATGGTTCTCCTCGTCCACCACCACGTCGCCCGCGCCCACCACGCAGCACTTGCCCCAGCCGCGGGCGACCACCGCCGCGTGCGACGTGAGGCCGCCCCGCGAGGTCAGCACGCCCTGGGCCGAGTGCATGCCCGCCACATCCTCCGGGGAGGTCTCGGCGCGCACCAGGATGACCGCCTCTTCCCGGAGGGCCATGTCCACCGCCGTCTCGGGATCGAAGACGACCTTGCCCACCGCCGCCGCCGGGGTGGCGGGGAGGCCCTTGGCGATCGCGGTATAGCGCGCGGCCGGGTCGACCGTCTTCACGAGGAGTTGGTGGAGCGAAGCCGGCTCCACGCGCAGCAACGCGGTGTTCCGGTCGATGCGCCGCTCCTTGACCATCTCCACCGCGATGCGGACCGCCGCCGCCGCGGTGCGCTTGCCCGATCGGGTCTGCAGGATGAAGAGCCGCCCGTCCTGGACGGTGAACTCGATGTCCTGCATGTCGCGGTAGTGGCGCTCCAGCCGATCCTTGATCGCGGTGAGCTTGGCGTACACCGGGGGCATCCGCTGCTGGAGCGCGTCGAGAGGCTCCGGGGTGCGGATGCCCGCCACCACGTCCTCGCCCTGGGCATTGACGAGGAACTCGCCGAAGAACCGCCGCTCCCCGCTCGAGGGGTCGCGCGAGAAGCACACACCGGTGCCCGAGGTCGGCCCGAGATTGCCGAAGACCATGGCCATCACGGTCACCGCGGTGCCCCAGTCGTCGGGCAGCCGGTGGATGCGCCGGTAGTCCACCGCCTTCTTGGCCCACCAGGACTCGAAGACCGCGTTGATCGCCAACCGGAGCTGCTCGTTCGGGTCCTGCGGGAAGGGCCGGCCCGTCTTGTCCTGCACGACCTTCTTGAACTCCGCGACCAGCTCCCGCAGGGCCGGGGCCGGGAGATCGGCATCCGTCTTGGCGTCGGCGCGGGCCTTCGCGGCGTCCAGCCGCGTGTCGAAGGCGTGGCGGTCGATGGCGAGGACCACGTCCCCGAAGAGCGTCACGAAGCGGCGGTAGCAGTCCCACGCGAAGCGCTCGTTCCGGGTCCGGGCCGCGAGCCCCTCCACCGTCTTGTCGTTGAGGCCCAGGTTGAGGACCGTGTCCATCATCCCGGGCATCGAGGCGCGCGCCCCCGACCGGACCGACACCAGCAGCGGTCGCGCCGGGTCACCCAGGCGGCTGCCCGCGGCGGCCTCGAGGCGGGCCAGATGAGCCATCACCTGCCTCCAGAGCCCCGCCGGATGCTTCTTGCCGCCCGCGTTGTACGCGGCCCACGCCTCGGTGGTGATGGTGAAGCCGGGCGGAACCGGCACGCCCATCTTGGTCATCTGGGCCAGCTCGCAGCCTTTGCCGCCGAGCAGGTTGCGCAGCGCGCTCGAGCCTTCCGCCTTGCCGCCGGCGAAGGAGTAGACGTACTTGGGCTCACGGCCGGCTTTATGCGCAGTCGGACGCGCGGCGGTGCGTCGCGCGCTCCTCCGACTCCCGGCCTGCGCCATCACAGGACCCCCTGAGCGATTCGGTGGCAGAGAAAAAGACACAGGCCCTCCAGCGGGGCCTGCGTCAATCAGTAATCGTAGGGCGGTCGGTGTCAGATGTCAACGATTAATGTTGCAGGACAGGTACTTACGGATGGGACCGGCACGACCTTTCACAGCGTCAGGAACGCGGCTTCCTCTTGCGCGGAGCGGGCGTTGCGGTCCGATCGTCGGCGTGGGCGCCGGTCACCAGCGTCTCCACCGCGATGAGGTGGTCCAGCATCGCGCGGTGAGCGGCCACCTCGTCGCGTCGGAGCACCGCCTCGAGGATCCGCCGGTGGTCCTCGTGGGAACGGGTCGGCCGTCCGGGTGTGTGGAGCGACTCCTCGCGGCTCTGGGTGAGCAGATCCATGAGGGCATTGACGATGCGGGTGATGGCGCGATTGTGGGCGCTGTTGGCGATGGCCGCGTGCAGTGCTCCGTCCTGGAGCATCCCGGTCCGACCCGCGGCCACTTCCTTGGCCTGGTCCTCCAGGATGCGCTCCATCTCCTGGATCTCCTCGCGCGTCGCCCGCCGGGCGGCGAGGGCCGCGATGGCGGGCTCGAGCAGCCGGCGGGCCTCGAAGAGCTCGCCGACCGCCTCGCGATGCGGCAGGATGACCAGGGCCAGCGGCTCGATGAGCGTCTCCACGGAGACGTCCCGGATGAAGGCACCCTCCCCTGCCCGGATCTCGATCAGCCCCCGGCTCTGCAGCGCGCGCAGGGCCTCCCGCACCGAGGTCCGGCTGACCATGAACTTCTCGGCCAGGTCACGCTCCGGCGGGAGCCGGTCGCCCGACTTGAGCCGGCCCTCCGCGATGAGCTGCTTGACCTGGCGGACGATCTCCTCGTAGATCCGGGTGGACTTGACGGGCTCGAGGTCCATCCGACCGTGCGCGCCCGCGCCGCTCGGCTCCCGGCGAACGGACTCGCTCACGAGCCTAGGCTCCTTCTTCTCGAGCGGCCGGCCGGGACGCGGCGGTTCGGGCCAGCCACCACCCCAGCAGGGCCAGCCCGACCGCCAGCAGCAGCGAGAGGGGATCGTCGATCATGTCGGCGTGGGTCCCCAGCCAGGCGCGCACCAAGGGGTCATCGGTGATCATCTCGCCGGCCACGTAGCCCAGCACGCCACCGCCGATCCAGATGATCCAGGCGTGATGCGCCATGAGGCGCGCCAGGAAGCCGCTACCCCAGACCACGATAGGCAGCGATAGCGCGATACCGAAAGCGACGAGGATGAAGTCGCCGTGGGCGGCCGCCGCCACCGCGAGGACATTGTCGAGGCTCATCGTGACATCGGCGACAACGATGATCCAGACCGCTTGCCGCAAGGAGGCGCCGTGGCGCACCTCGCCCTCGCCGCCCTCGCCCGGCCGCACGAGCCTCACCGCGATCCAGAGCAGCAGCAGCCCTCCCACGAACTGGAGCAGCGGGATCGTCAGCAGCGCGCTCACGATCGCGATAAAGAGCAGCCGGAGTGCTACCGCGGCCGCGGTGCCCCACACGCGCCCCAGCCACTGCTCGCGGGCCGGGAGCGAGCGCACCGCGAGCGCGATGACCAGCGCGTTGTCGCCGGCGAGTGAGAGATCGATGAGCACGATGCTCACGAGCCGTGCCCAGAATTCCGGATCCGTCAGAAATGTCATGCCCGAAGTCCTCTACCGTGAATACTACGCCACAGATCTACGGTTGCCGCCGCGCCAGCCACCAGCCCACGCCGGTCAGGACGGCGGCAAGCGCCCCGGGCACAGGATACTCCAGAGTGTGGGCCGTCGCGCCCAGCCAGCCCATCACGGCCGGATCCTCGAGGATCATGTCTCCCGCCACGTAGCCCAGCAGTCCACCCCCGGCCCAGATGATCCACGGGTAGCGATTCATCAACCCGGCGAGGACCCCGCTACCCCACACCACGATCGGCACCGACATGCCGATGCCGAGCGCGACGAGGAGCATGTCGCCGTGGGCGGCCGCCGCCACCGCGAGCACGTTGTCGAGGCTCATGGTGATGTCCGCCACCACGATGATCCAGATCGACTCCCAGAAGGAGGCCGCGTGCCGGGTGCCGCCCGTCGCGTCGTCGACCGGCCGGACCAGCTTGAACGCGATCCAGATCAGCAGGAGGCCTCCGGCCAGCCGCAGGTACGGCACGCGGAGCAGCAGGCTGATCACGCCGACAAAGAGCAGCCGCAAGACGACGGCCCCCGTGGTCCCGCCGACCTGACCGAGGAGTCGCTGGCGTGGCGGCAGCGCGCGAACCGCCAGCGCGATGACCACTGCGTTGTCCCCCGAGAGCAGCAAGTTGAGAAAGCTGATCTCGGCGAGACGAGCCCAGAACTCCGGAGGCCCGAGGATCACCGGCCGGCTCGCGACCGCGCCGGACCCTCAGCCATCGTGAGAGGCGGTCACCGGGACGCGCGGCTTCCGCGCGCGCCGCAGGTACGGCTGCAGGAGCGGAAGCGAGAAAAATACGAGCGCGACCGCACTGATGGCCCCGGAGATCGGGCGCGTGAACAGGATCAGCAGGGAGCCCTGCGACATGATCAGGCTCTGGCGGAGGGCATTCTCGGCCAGATCCCCGAGCACGAGGGCGAGGACCAGCGGAGCGAGCGGATAGTCGAGCTTCTTGAACACGTAGCCGATCACTCCGAAGAGCAACATATACCAGATGTCGATCATGCTGTCGTGGACGGCGTACGAGCCCACCGCGCACACCGCGATGATCAACGGGGTCAGGATCGGGAACGGGATCCGGAGAATGGCCGCGAAGAGCGGCACGAAGGCCAGCACCATCACCACCCCGATGACGTTGCCGGTGTACATGCTCGCGATGAGGCCCCAGACGAAGTCCGGCCGCTCGCGGAACAGCATGGGACCGGGCTGCAAGCCCCAGATGATGAGCCCGCCCAGCATCACCGCCGCGGTGGGGCTGCCCGGGATGCCGAGGGTGATCATGGGCAGCAGCGAAGCCCCCCCCGCCGCGTGGGCCGCCGTCTCCGGCGCCACCACCCCCTCGATCTCGCCCTTGCCGAAGCGCTCGGGGTGTTTGGAGAAGCGCTTAGCGAACGCGTAGCTCATGAAAGAGGCGGGGGTGGCGCCGCCCGGCTTGAAGCCCATCCAGAAGCCGATGAAGGCGCTGCGGATGAACGTGCGATAGTAGCGCGGCAGTATCTTCCACGTCCGCCAGACCACCTGCGGGTTCATCTGCGCCTTCACCCCGCGGAAGGACAGCCCCTCCTCCACCGAGAGCAGGATCTCGCCGACGCCGAAGAGGCCGATGACGGCCACGATGAAGTCGAAGCCCTTCATCAGCTCGGTGATCCCGAAGGTCAGGCGGAGCTGGCCGGTCACGATGTCGAGGCCGGCGGAGGCGAGGATGAAGCCGAGCAGGATCGACACCAGCGACTTGAGCGGGTTGCCGCCGCCCAGACCGATGAACGACGAGAACGTCAGAAGCTGGATCGCGAAGAACTCGGGGGGCCCGAACTTCAGCGCGACCTCGGCGAGGAGCGGGGCGAACAGGGTGATCAGGATGACCGAGAAGAGGGCTCCGACGAACGACGAGGTGAAGGCGGCGGTGAGTGCCTCCCCGCCCTGCCCCTGGCGCGCCATCGGATAGCCGTCGAAGGTGGTGGCGACCGACCACGGCTCGCCCGGGATATTGAAGAGGATCGAGGTGATGGCCCCACCGAAGAGCGCCCCCCAGTAGAGGCTCGTGAGCAGGATGATGGCGGAGGTCGGCGCCATCGAGAAGGTGAGCGGGAGCAGGATGGCCACCCCGTTGGCCCCGCCGAGCCCGGGCAGCACGCCGATCACGGTGCCGAGCGTGATGCCGAGGACGGCGAGCCCGAGATTGTACGGCTGCAGCGCCACCTGGAAGCCGAGGAGCAGGTTCTCGAATCCCACGCTCAGTACCCCAGCCAGGATTCGAGCGGGCCCTTGGGCATCGGCACGAGGAACCACTTCTCGAAAACGACGAAGATCACCAGCGGGAACAGCACGCTCACCGTCACCACCGCGACCCAAGGATAGCGGCCGATCCAACGCATGTAGAAGCCCATGAAGGCGGCGGTGGCCACGTAGAGTCCGATGAACTGGGTCAGCACCACGAAACCGGTCGCGGGCAGGAGCGTGGTGAGGACGGGTATGAGCCGCGCGCGGGTGACGAAGGGGACGCGGCTCGCGCGGCGCCAGGCCTGCAGCCCGATGGCCGCGCAGGAGACGATCAGCAGCACCGCGAGCCAGAACGGGAAGAACCCGCTCTCGGGGCCGTCGGTCCCCCAGCCGATCCCGAGCCGCAGGGAGTCCCAGATCACCAGGACGCCCCCGGCCATCAGGATCAGCGCCGTCGTCAGGTCGGCGGTCCGCATGCGGGGGCGACGGCTACTTCTTCAGGAGGCCGCCTTTCGTCATCAGGTCCTTGTGAAGCTGCTCGGTCTGGCCGAGCCACTTCACGAGCTCGGGACCGGTTTCCCAGGCGGGCTTGAGCGCGCCCTGGTTGAGGTAATCCTTGAACTCCGTCGAGTCGTAGACCTTCCGGAGCAGGCCCTGGTACCAGTCCAGCGCCTCCTTGGGCATGTCGGGGGGGCCGAAGATGCCGCGCAGCATCAGGTAGCTGATGTCCGCGCCCACCGCTTCCTTCACGGTGGGGATGTCCTTCCACTCGGGGACCGGGATCCGCGCGGTGTCGAAGACGGCCAGCGGGCGCACCCGGCCCGCCTTCCAGTGGCTGGCGCACTCGATCGGGTTGTTGACCGTCGAGTCCACGTGCTTGCCCACCAGGTTCACGCACACCTCGCCACCCCCCTTGAACGGCACGTAGGTGAACTTGACCCCGGTGGCCTGCTCGAGCTGGATGGTGAGGATCTGGTCCTCCTGGGCGGAGCCGGTCCCGGCCATCTTCATGCGGTCCCCGCCCGAGCGCTCCTTCGCCGCCGCGAGGTACTCCTTGGCGGTCTTGTAGGGGGTCTCCGCGTTCACCCAGAGGATGAACTCGTCGAGCGCCATGCGCGCAATCGGGGAGAGGTCCTTCCAGTTGAAGGGCACCCCGGTGTGGAGCGGCGTCGTGAAGAGGTTGGAGAGGGTGATGATGATGGTATGGGTGTCACCCTTCTTGCCCTTCACGTGGAGGAAGCCCTCCGCGCCCGCGCCGCCCGACTTGTTGACCACGATGATCGGGCGCGGGGAGAACTTGTGCTTCTCGGCGATGCCCGCGATGAGGCGCGCCATCTGGTCCGCGCCCCCGCCGGTGCCGGCGGGGATCACGAACTCGATGGGCTTGCTGGGCTCCCACGCCGAAACGGGCGCGGGCGCCGCAAGCGCACTAAGAACAAGAGGCAGAACGAGCGCCGCGAAACGTCGCCATTGACAGGTCATGTCCCCTCCTCGAGGTCCGGGCCGGCCGTTCGCTGCTGGTTCCGAGCCTACTTCCCGGGGCGCTCCTTCCAGAACGGGATCACGCCCGGGATCTCCCACTTGTCCCACATCTCGTCGACCTTGGACTGGAAGTAGTCCAGGTCTTCCTCGGTGAAGTGCGCGAAGCGCCCCTGCTTGAGCAGGTACTCGCGCACGGGCTTGCGCGGCCGGCCCTCCACGATGGCCTTGGTCTTGCCGTAGTGCCGCACCACCCCGTCCTCGACCTCGTAGAGTGGGAAGACGCCGGTCTCCACCGCGAGCTCGCCCAGCTCGTGGGAGAGCATCGGATCGTAGTCCCAGCCCTTCGGGCACGGGTCGAGCGAGTGGATGAAGGTGGGACCGCCCTTGGAGAGCGCCTTGCGCACCTTGTTCATCATCTCGACGGCGTATGAGGCGCACACCGTCCCGACGTAGCGGCACTCGGGGTGCCCGGCCGCCAGCATCCCGGCCGTGTTCTTCTTCCACCGGGTGTGGATGATGCGCTTGACGGAGCCCGGCGGGCTGAACGTCGTGTTGGCCCCGTACGGGGTCGACCCGGAGAGCTGGATATCGGTGTTGGCGTACGACTCGTTGTCGTACATCAGGATGAGCGAGTTGTACTCCTTGTGGGTCAGGGTGGCCGAGATGGCGCCCAGGCCCATATCCGCGCCGCCCCCGTCGCCGCAGAACGCGATGACGTTGATCGGCTCGGCCTTCATCTTCCCCTTCTTCATGAGGGCCTTGAGCCCGGCCGCGGTGCCGAGGGCGGCCGAGCCCGAGGAGCCGAGCTGGGTGTGCATCCACGGCACCACCCACGGGGTCGTGTAGTACGTGGTGTTGGCCACGTACATGCAGCCGGTCGAGCCGAGCACGATGGTGCGCGGGCCCGCCGCCTTGACCATGAGCTTCATCACCAGGGCCGACTCGCAGCCCTGGCAGGTGCGGTGGCCGGAGGTGAAGTATTCCTCGATCGTGACCTTCTTGACGCCCTTGAAGGGCTCCAGGATCTGCGTCGCGTTCGTGAATGCCGTGTCAGCCATGGTCATATCCTCCGGGATTACTCGCGAACTCCGAGCCAATGGGTCTTCGGATCCGACTTCCCAGCTTTTGCCGCGGCGTAGCACATGTCCGCCGCCTTGGCGACGTCTTCGAGCGTGACCTCCCGTCCGCCGAGCCCGCAGATGAAGCTGAGCAGCGGCGGCCGCTTGTCCGCATTGTACATGGCGGCGCGGATCTCGTTGGCGACCACGCCCGAGTTGAACGGCGACCCGAAGGAGTAGTCGCGGTCGATGACGCCGATGGCCTGCGCCCTCGACAGCGCCTTGACGAGCCGGTCGGTGGGGAACGGGCGGAACCACCGGGGCCGGATCAGGCCCACCTTCTTGCCCTGGGCCCGCATGTTGCGGATGCCGACCTTCATGGGCAGGGAGATCGTCCCCATGCCGACCAGGATGATCTCCGCGTCGTCGGTCAGGTACTCCTCGAACCACGGGTTCTCGGGCGCGCGGCCCATGACCTTCCGGAAGTCGGCGTAGGCCTCCTCGATTACAGTGCTGGCCCGCTTCATCGCCTCGTCGTTCTGGCGCCGGATCTCGATGACCCAGTCCTCGTTGGCCTGGGGCGCCACCGTGATCGGGTTGTCCGGATGCAGCTGCAGGTCGCCCCGGTCGTAACGCGGCAGGAACTTGTCCACGAGGGCCCGGCTCGGCACCTGGCAGATCGTCTGGGAATGCGTGAGGAAGGCGCCGTCCGCCGAGATCGCGATGGGCAGAAAGACGCGCCGGTCCTCGGCGATCCGGTAGGCGAGCAGCGTGGTGTCGAGCATCTCCTGGGCCGTGTCCACCCAGATCAGCAACCAGCCGAGGTCCCGGACGACCAGGGCGTCGTTGTGCTCGACGCCGAAGGCGCCCGGATCATCGAGCGCCCGGTTGCCGACCATGCAGACCATGGGCACCCGCAGGGGGGGCGTGACGGTCAGGCACTCCATCGCGTACATCCAGCCCACGCCAGACGACCCGCAGAACACCCGCGCCCCCACCGTGGAGGCGTGCTTGACGATCTCGAACTGGCTGTGCTCGCCCTCGGCGACGATGTACTCGGCCACCAGCTGCCCGTTGGCGATCTTCTTGGCGATGGCCTGCATGACGGTGTCGTACGGCCGGATCGGGTACGCGGTCACCACGTCGAGGTCGGCGAGGGTCAGCGCCTCGGCACAGGCCTCGCTGCCGGAGATCAGCATCTCCTTGTGATCG
>DASQAL010000113.1:0-20840 GCA_035635775.1 Candidatus Acidiferrum sp. | reverse complement strand
AAGCCGGTCTGGCTCGACCCGCCTCCCGACCTCCGCACGCTCCCGAAGCCCGACGTCATCTGGCGCGCGGCCACCTTCGCCGAG
Source organism: Candidatus Acidiferrum sp. (assembly GCA_035635775.1). Lineage (GTDB taxonomy): Bacteria > Methylomirabilota > Methylomirabilia > Rokubacteriales > CSP1-6 > CAMLFJ01. The sequence continues at coordinate 20,756 of DASQAL010000113.1, read as the reverse complement.
ATCCGCTTCGACTGCGGGCCCGCGTGCCACGTCAGCTACTTCTTCGAAGCCAAGCGCCGCCGCCTCTCCCCCCCACGACCCCAGGTCCTCGACGTCGACCTCCGCCGCCTCCTGCTAGCCCAGACCGACGGCCGAGACCTGGCAGTCCGCCAGATCTTCTCCGGCCGCGAAGTAGCCCGAATCACCCGCGACTGGACCGGAGCTTCGCTCCGCGACGCCCTGACCGAAGTCCGCTTCGACCCCGACGGCCGCCTGACATTCACCTGGCTGCAAGGAAAAGACCGAACGCCCGTCACCGAGCGCGTGTCCGTCCCCAGCGTCCCACGGTAGGCGCGCGGCAGGGCGGCGGGGGGCGGCAGGTGGGCCGGGTGACCCGTTCCCCGCCAACGGAAGCCCGGAGCCGCACGATCCAGATTGGGAACTCCCCAGGGCCAGAAGACGAGAAAGCGTGTCGTGGTCAGAGGCCCACCTGCCGCCCCCCGCCGCCCTGCCGCGCGCCGGGCCTAGGCCGAGTGCGGCGCGGCGACCGCGGACGGCTGACGGAGAGGCAGCGTGAAGGGCAGCGTGAGGAGCACGACGAGGCCGACGACGGTGAGCGTGAGCCGGATGCCGCCCCAGTCGCTGAGCAGCCCGTAGACGAACGGCGACAGCGCGGAGGCCCCGACGCCGAGCGTGTAGAAGATCGCGTAGCTCCGCGCGCGCCGCTCGCTCGAGACCAGGTCGGCGACGCTGCCGTAGAGGACGGACGAGGTGCCGTTGAGCGCCACGCCGAGCACCGGCAGCGCGACGAGGCAGGCGCCCAGCGGCAGCGTCAGCAAGAGCAGGATGCCCGCGCCGGTGATGAGCTCGGTGACCACCACGGTGCGGATCACGCCGACCCGATCCGCGAGGGCCCCGCACGCGAACTTTCCCACCGCGCCGCCGATGAAGACCAGCATGAGCGCGAGCCCCACCGACTGCACCGTCGCGCCCTTGCCGATCAGCAGGAAGGGCAGGAAGGTGAGGAAGCCGGTGCGCGTCGAGTTGTCGATGACGTGGATCGCGGAGATCGCGGTGAAGGCGCGCACGTCGCGGATTCCGGAGCCGCTCCCGCGCTCCGGAGCCGCGCCGGTCCGCGACGGCGCCGGGCGGAGCCCCGCGCCCAGCCGCGCGAGCAGCACGAGGATCACCGCGGCGGCCACCAGCCCGACGACGCCGTAGACGCCGACCGCGCCGCGCCAGCCGAGCCAGGGCACGGCGAGCGCCACCGCGGCGGGCACCGCGACCTTGCCGAGATCGCCGGAGAAGTTGTACGTGCCGAGCGCGGTGCGGCGCGGCCCGTTCTCGTACGCCTTCGCCACCAGCGAGGACGAGAGCGGATGCTGGCAGCCGGATCCGAGGCCGGCCACCACGAGGCAGGCGAGCAGGGCGACGAAGCCGCCGGTCAGACCGGCGATCAGGAAGCCGAGGGCGGTGACCGCGGTGCCCGCCACCAGCAGCCGCGCCTCGCCGCGGCGCTCCGCGAGGATTCCCGCGGGCACCTGGAAGGCGGCCATGCCCCCGGTGTAGAGCGTCTTCAGCAGCCCGACCTGCGCGAAGCTCAGGCCGAACTCGGTCGCCCACACCGGCAGCAGCACGTACAGGATGTCGGAGAAGCCGTCGTGGATGAAGTGCGCCCCGCAGGCGACGGCGAGGACGGCGCGGGCGCGGCGAGTCATCGGCCGCGATTGTTTCACATCTCTCACAGCGCGGGCAAATGCGGAGCAGGGGCGGGTCAGCGCGGATGGCGGACCAGCATCCGGAAGATCATGACGTGCGTGATCACCAGCGCGGGCACCACGAAGGTGGGGATGAAGTACGCGGCCCCGAGCTGCACGTCGTGCGCGAGCCCCTGGTAGAACGCGTTGACCAGGTCCAGCAGGCCGATGACGTTGAACATCCAGGTCAGGGGCAGGGCGATGCGGGAGCGCGCACGGAGCGCCACGATCGCGGCGAGGGCGAGCAGGCCCGCCAGGAGATCTCCGTAGGCGGCCGGGACCGCGAAGCTGGCCGGGAGCGAGGGGCCGACCACGGTCGACACGAGAAAGACCATCCCCATGTGGCGCAAGGCGTGGAGCACGAGCAGCGGCTGCAGCGCGGTCTCGAGCGGGAGCGGGGCGAGCCGCGGCGTCACGTACCACTTGGCCACGAGACCGTACACGAGGAAGCTGAGCAGGACCTGGAGCCCGAAGATCTGCTGGCTATTCATGGTGCCCTCCGGAAACGAGGCCGGCCGTCGCGGGCGCGCCAGGCGCCCAGACGGACCGCCGCGACATTGATGACCCCGAACACCACCAGCGCCGCCGCCATGGCCGCGAAGAGCCCGGAGAGGCCGCCTCCCAGCCAGCGCGTGGCGAGCCAGCCGCCCGCCGCCGCAACTACCAGCCGGGTGAATCCCGCGAGGAGCGGCCAGAGCAGGCGGCCCGCGCCCTGCGAGGCGAAGTAGAGGGCGAGCCCCGCGCCGAAGAAGCCGTAGAACGGGCCGACGATCGTGAGGTAGCGCGTGCCCGCGGCCAGCACGCCCGGGTCGGTGGTGAAGAGCCCGAGCCAGGCCAGCGGGAAGAGCGCGGCCAGGATGCCGATCACACCGGTGATGCCCGCGGCCATCGCGGAGCCGACCCAGGCGACGCGCACGGCGCGCGCGCGGTCGCCCGCCCCGATGCTGGTGCCGACCATGGTGACGAGCCCCGAGCCCAGACCGAAGACGATCGGGATCTGGAGATACTCGAGGCGCGCGCCCAGGCCGTAGCCGGCCAGCGCTGTCGCGCCGAAGGGCCCGACGAGCGCGGTGAGGACCACGACGGTCAGGTTCGTCAGGACCGTGTTGAGCGAGCCGGGGGCGCCCACGCGAAGGATCTCCCAGAAGAGGCGACGCCGGAGACCATGGCCGCGCAGGGCGGGCCGCACGAGGCTCCGGCCCGAATAGAGAAACGCGAGCAGCACGACGCTTCCGATGCCGAAGGAGAACACGCTCGCGGCGGCGGCCCCCGCGATCCCCAGGCGCGGCAGCGGACCCCAGCCGAGGATCAGGGCGGGGGAGAGCGCCAGGTAGAGGATCCCGGTCGCCACCATCACCGAGGCGGGCACCGCCATGTTGCCGCTGCCGCGGATCGCGCTGCTGAGCGTGTTGAAGAGCCAGTAGGCGACGGCGCCGCCGAAGAGCACGCGGGAGTAGGTCACCGCGGCCGCGAGCACCTCGTCCCTCCCGCCCATCGCGTGGAAAAGTGCGGGGCCGGCCAGCTCGAGCGTGAGGGTGAACGCGCCGCCCATGGCCAGCGCGATCACGATGGCGTGGATGACGAGCGCGTCGGCGTCCGCGCGGCGGCCCGCGCCGAGGGCGCGCGCCACCGCGGAGGCCACCCCGCCGCCCATCCCGCCCGCCGACATCGTCTGCATCAGCATGACCAGCGGGAACACGATCGAGACGCCGGCCAGCGCGGCCGAGCCGAGCCAGCCCACGAAGACCGCGTCGAGCGTGCTCACCGCCGCCTGCAGGACCATCACGAGCACGTTGGGCGCGGCCAGCACGAGCAGGGTGCGCGCCACCGGGCCCTCGAGCAGCAGGCGGGTCCGCGGAGACAGCGGGGAGGCGGCGACCGGGGCCGCCGCGGCGACGGCGTGGCTCACTAGCGCCCCTCGGCCTGCTCGCCCCGGAGCGTCATGCAGGTGCTGGAGGCGCGGGCGACGAGGCGGTCCTTGTCGTCCACCACGTCGCACTCGAGCAGCCCGACCGTGCGCCCGCCCTTGACGAGGCGTCCGGTGGCGACCAGCCGGCCCGTGCGCACCGGCTTGAGGAAGTTGATCTTCAGCTCCAGCGTGGTGAAGGTCTCGCCCTCGTCGAGGCTCGCCGCGTAGGCCATGCCCATGGCCGCGTCCGCGATGTCGCACAGCACGCCGCCGTGCAGCGTGCCCATCGGGTTGGCGTGCCGCGGGCCCGCGTCGAACGTGATCACCGCGCGGCCGGGATCCACCTCGGTGAGCGTGAAGCCGATCAGGTCGGCGATCGGGGGCGGGGCCGCTTCCCCGCGGTGCACCATCCGGATGAAGTCGAGCGCTTTGGCCATAGTGACTATTAAAATACTAGTAACTTGCTTTCGTGTCAAGAACCCCGGTATACTGACGACATGGCGAAGCAATACCACCAGTCCTGCCCGGTGGCGAAGACGCTCGAGGTCATCGGCGACCGCTGGACGCTCCTGGTGGTGCGGGATCTACTGCGCGGCACCCAGCGCTTCCAGGATCTGCTGGGCAGCCTGCCCGGCATCGCCCCCAATATCCTGTCCGCGCGGCTCAAGCTGATGGAGGAGCACGGGCTGATCCGCCGCACGCTCTACTCGGACCATCCGCCGCGGGCCGAGTACGCGCTCACCGACCGCGGCCGGGAGCTCGGGATGGTGGTGGGCGCGCTCGCCGCGTGGGGCGGCCGCCACGTGCACCGCGAGACGCAGCTCGTGCACGCCGGGTGCGGGCACCCGGTGTCGGTCGGCTACTACTGCCCGGACTGCAAGGAAGGGGTCCGCGGAGCGGACGTCGCGGTCACGCGGGTTCGAGCTCGTCGAGGAAGTCCAGCACCGCGCGGTTGAAGTCCTCCGGCTGGTCGCGGTTGCCGAAGTGGCCGGCCGGGGAGAGCAGCACGAAGCGTGACGGCTTGACCTTCTTCTCCATCACCCGCATCGGCTCGAGCGACGGATCCTCGTCGCCGCAGATCAGGAGCGTGGGCACGCTGATCTCGGGCAGCCGCTCGGTGATGTAGTCCATCTGCAGCAGCGCGCGCAGGGCGTTCGCGTAGCCGATGGGGGTCAGCTTCCGGTAGTAGTCGAAGATCTCGTGGCGGGCGCCCGGGTCCAGCTTGAGCCGGCCCGCCACGTTCGGGTTCGAGGCGATGGCGAACTCGGCCATCGCGTCCATCCCACCCTTGAGCGTCACCTCGATCGACCGCGCGCGCATCACCAGATTGTCCACCGAGAGCGGCAGCCCCACCGCGGAGGAGGAGTCCACCACGATGAGGGCCCGCACCCGCTCGGGGTGGGCCAGCGTGAAGCGGGTGGCGATGCCCCCGCCCAGGGAGAGGCCGCCCACCACCGCGTGGACCAGGCCCAGGTGGCTCATCAGGTCGCGCAGGTCGAGCACCCAGTGGCCGAAGGTGACCTTGGCCGGATCGGCGGGGCTCTCCGAGCGGGCGTGGCCCCGCGGCTCCCAGAGGATCAGCCGGTGCCGCGCCGAGAGGGCGTGGACATTGGGCTGCCACATCCCCGCGTTGCCCCCGATGCCGTAGGCGAGGAGGACCGGGTCGCCGGTGCCATGGGACTCGTAGTAGATGCGAACGCCGTCGGTGGTGGTGAAGTGCGCCATGGGCCCCTCCGTCCGGGAGGTTGTGGTACAAGAGGGTCCTATGGAACGGTCGTTCGCCGAGGAAGTCAAGCAGCTCGCGCTGGGAGACGGCCAGGTGCTCCGGGGCGAGGGGATCCTCGCCATCACCAAGGCCCTCCTCCAGTCCGGTGTCTCCTACGTGGGCGGCTACCCGGGCGCGCCGGTCTCCCACCTGCTCGACGTCCTGGCCGATGCCAACGAGTCGCTCTTGAAGCCCATGGGCGTCTATCTGGACGCCTCCGCCAACGAGGCGGCCGCCGCCGCGCTCCTCGGCGCCTCCATCAACTACCCGATGCGGGGCGCGGTGACCTGGAAGTCCATCGTGGGCACCAACGTGGCCGCCGACGCGCTGTCGAACCTGGCCTCGGCCGGCGTCATCGGCGGCGCCCTGATCGTGGTGGGCGAGGACTACGGCGCGGGGGCCAGCGTCATCCAGGAGCGCACGCACTCCTTCGCGCTCAAGTCGTCGCTGGTGCTGATCGACCCGCGCCCGACGCTCCAGAACCTCGCCCGCATGGTGGAAGAGGGCTTCGGGGTGTCCGAGGCCTCCAATCTTCCAACCGTTATCAGTCTGCGGATACGTGCGGCGCACATGCGCGGGAGCCTCGTCTGCCGCGACAATGTCCGGCCGGCCATCGGGATGAACACCCCCCTCGAGCGCCACTCCTTCGACTACGGCCGCCTGAGCCACCCGCCGTCCACCTACGCCCAGGAGGCGCAGAAGTTCGAGCGGCGGCTGCCCGCCGCCCAGCGCTACATCACCGAGCGCGGTCTCAACGAGGTGATCCCCGGCGAGGAGAAGGCCCTCGGCATCATCCTCCAGGGCGGTCTCACCCCGACCGCGCTGCGGGCTCTCGAGCTTCTGGGTATGGCCGACCCGTTTGGCAAGACCCGCGTCCCGCTGCTCGTGCTGAACGTGATCCACCCGCTCGTTCCCGAGCAGCTCCTCTCCTTCCTCGAGGGCAAGCAGCGGGTGCTCGTGCTCGAAGAAGGCATGCCGAGCTTCATCGAGCAGGAGCTGAAGGCGCTGGCCTACGAGCACGGGATCACCACGCGCATCCACGGCAAGGACGTGGTGGCCGCGCACGGCGAGTACGTGCCCGAGGTGGTGCTGGCCGCCCTCGCGCGCTTCCTGGGCGGCGACGCGGAGCGGCGGCGGCAGATCCTCACCGAGCACGTGGGGCAGGGCCGCGCGCTGCTCCAGGCGCCGCTCCCCAAGCGGCCGCCAGCGTTCTGCACCGGTTGCCCGGAGCGGCCGGTGTTCAGCGCGCTCAAGATCGCCCAGCGCGAGCTCGGGGAGACCCACGTGGCCGCCGACATCGGCTGCCACGCCTTCGCGACCCTGCCGCCGTTCAACCAGGGCAATACCATCCTGGGTTACGGGATGAGCGTGGCCTCCGCGAGCGCGGTGGCCCCCAATTTCGGCAAGCGCGTCATCTCGATCCTGGGCGACGGCGGTTTCTGGCACTCGGGGCTCACCGCGGGCGTCGCCAACGCGGTCTTCAACAAGCAGGACTCGATCGTGGTGGTGCTGGAGAACTTCTACACCTCGGCCACCGGCCAGCAGGCCAATCCCTCGTCGAGCAAGAACCCGCGCGGCGAAACGGTGAAGATGTCCATCGCGGAGACCATCCGGAGCCTCGGGGTGTCCTGGATCAAGACCGTGAATCCGTACCGCGTCGGCGACACCCTGACGGTGGTCAAGGAGGCCATGACCACCGCCGCGGGCGGGCTCAAGGTGATCATCGCGCGCGCGGAGTGCCAGCTCGAGCGCCAGCGGCGCGTGAGGCCGGAGACGGCGGCGCGGCTCAAGGCGGGGGCGCGGGTCGAGGTGCCGCGGTTCGGAGTGGACCCCGACGTCTGCACCGGCGACAAGTCGTGCATGCGCTTCAACGGCTGCCCGTCGCTCACCTTGAAGGACAATCCCGACCCGCTGCGCGACGACCCGGTCGCCCACGTGGACGCCACCTGCGTGGGCTGCGGCCTCTGCGGCGAGGTGGCCCACGCGGCCGTGCTGTGCCCGTCGTTCTACGAGACGCGCGTGGTGCACAACCCGGGCGCCGGGTCGCGCGCGCTCGACGGGCTGCGGCGGCGGGTCATCGGCTGGCTCCAGCCCGCGTGATGGCGGCGCGCCGCCCCGTCTCGATCCTGATCGCCGCGCTCGGCGGCCAGGGCGGCGGCGTGCTCACCGAGTGGCTCGTGGGCGCGGCCGGCCACGCCGGCTACCCGGCCCAGGCCACCTCGATCCCGGGCGTGGCCCAGCGCACCGGCGCCACCACCTACTACGTGGAGGTGTTTCCCGAGCGGATCGCGGCGGGCGGCGCCGAGCCGATCTTCTCGCTCTACCCGACGCCGGGCGACGTGGACGTGATCATCGCCTCGGAGCTGCTCGAGGCGGGCCGCACCCTCGAGATGGACTACGCCTCGCCCGGCCGCACCACGCTGGTCGCGAGCACGCACCGGCTCTTCTCCATCGCGGAGAAGTCGGTGCCGGGCGACGGGATCTACCCGAGCGCGGGCCTGGAGGCCGCCGCCCGCAAGCTCAGCCGCCGCTTCGTGGGGTTCGACGCCCTGGCGGCGGCGCGCCAGCACCAGACCGAAGTCAACGCCCTGCTGCTGGGCGCGCTGTCGGCCACCGGCGTGCTGCCGATGACCGCGGCCGACTTCGAGGCCGCCATCCGCGAAGGGGGCGTCGCGGTCGATAGAAATATCCGCGGCCTCAAGGCGGGCCAGGAGCTGGTGGCGGCCGGTCCGGCGGGTACGGAAGCGCCTCCGGCCGAGCAGCCGTGGGTGGCGGTGAAGGCCGAGCGGGCGGCCGCCCTCGGCCCGCGGGGCCCCGCGTTCCTGGCTCTGGCCGCGCGGACCGAGGCCGAGTTCCCGGACCCGCTCCATCCGACACTGGGCGAAGCGATCGCGCGCCTGATCGACTACCAGGACGCCCGCTACGCGGACCTGTTCCTCGAGCGGGTCCGGCGGGTGCGCGCGCTCGACCCCGGCAGCCGGCTGACCCGCGTCTTCGCGCGGCGGCTTGCGGTGTGGATGACCTATGAGGATGCCATCCGCGTGGCCGACCTCAAGACGCGGCGCGGCCGCTTCGAGCGCATCCGCCGCGAGAACGCGGCGCCCGCGGGCTCCGTCGTCGTGGTCACGGACTACCTCAAGCCCGACCTCGACGAGCTCTACGGGATCCTGCCCGCCGCGATCGGAGGGCCCATCGCGCGCTGGGCGGAGCGGCGGTGGCCCGACGGCCGTCCGACGATCGGCCAGCACGTCAAGACCACCTCGGTGCTGGGCTTCCTGCGCGTCTGGCTGCTCGCGCGGCTGCGCGGGCTGCGCCCGTCGTCGCTGCGCCGCCAGCGCGAGTTCGCCCTGATGAGTCGCTGGGAGGACACGGTGCTCGCGGCCGCCGCGCTCGACGAGGCCCTGGCCGCCGAGGTGGCGGAGCTGGCCAATATCGTGAAAGGGTATGGTGAAGTTCGGCGGCGCCTCTCCGGCGCGCTCGGGCGCTTCCTCGACGAGGCGGTGCGCCTCTCGATCGAGGCCGACCGCCGCGCCGGCCACGGCTTCGCCCGCTCGACCGAGATCGTGCGCGCCGGCCGCCAGCGCCTCCTCGCCGACGAGAACGCCTCTCTACACCCTCTCCCCTCTGGGGAGAGGGCAGGGTGAGGGGTCCGTGAACGTCCTCCTGACCCGCGACGGCCCCATCGCCACCGTCACGCTCAATCGCCCCGACCGCCGCAACTCGCTGAGCGACGAGATGCTCACCGACCTGGGCGCGGCCTTCGCCGAGCTGCGCGACGATGCGTCTACTCGCGTCGTCATCGTGACCGGCGCGCCGCCGGTCTTCTCCGCCGGGGCTGACGCGGGGCACGCCAAGGCCGCGACCCCGGAGGAGCGCCGCCGGCTCTTCCTCTCCCGCAAGTCGCAGTTCCGCCGGCTCTTCGAGCGGTCGAATGCCCTGCTCGAGAACCTCGAGCAGGCCACCATCGCGGCGGTGAACGGCCACGCGGTGGGCGGCGGCTGGGGGCTCGCCCTCGCGTGCGACTTCCGCATCGCCGCCGCGGAGGCTCAGTTCTGGATCCCGGAGGTGGACCTGGGCGTGCCGCTCGGGGTGGGCACCACGACCCGCTTCGTGCGGATGCTCGGCCCCGCGCGCGCGAAGGAGGTCATCATGGGCTGCGCCCGCTACTCCGCGGCGGACACCCAGGCCTGGGGCCTCGTGAACCGGGTGGTGCCCGGGGCCGAGCTGGCCCAAGCCGCGCGCGACTACGCGCACCTGCTGGCGAAGAAGCCGTTCCGGCCACTCGCCGAGGTCAAGGCCCGCATCAACGCGATCGCGCGCACCGGCATCCCCGAGGTCAACGCGATGACCGAGGGGTTCCTCGACCGCGAGTGAGCGCGGCGGCCCAGCGGGCCGACCAGGCGACCAGCGGCAGGAACTGCTCGATCAGCTCACGCCCCCGCGCGGTGAGTCCGTAGCCCGCCGCGCCCGCCGACTCCAGCAGCCGGCTCTCCCGCAGCTCGCGCAGCCGCTCGTTGAGGACGGTGGGGCTCACGCCGCCGCAGGCCTCCTGGAGCGCCCGGAAGGTCAGCCGGCCCTCGCGCAGCTCCCAGATGACCCGGAGCGCCCACCGCCGGCTCAGCAGATCCAGGAGGGCCATGATCGGCCGCCCCGTCCGCGAGCCCCGCACCGGCCGTCCGGGCCTGGGCGTCCTGGCCATCGCGCGCCTCCCCTTGTGCTACGTAAACAGTAGCGGTAGGATGTCTGCTACTGAAATGATAGCACGCCATTCAAGGAGGACCGACGCCATGATCCAGGCCCGCATCGCCCCCCTCGAGCCCCCGTACTCCCCGCCGGTCCAGGCCGCCCTCGACCGCATCATGCCGAAGGGCGTGCCGCCCCTCGCGCTCTTCCGCACCCTCGCGGTCAACGAGCGGGTCTTCCTGCGGGTGATGGCGGGCGGCCTGCTGGACCGGGGCTCGATCAGCCTGCGCGAGCGGGAGATCGTCATCGACCGGACGTGCGCCCGCTGCGGCTCCGAGTACGAGTGGGGTGTGCACGTGGCCTTCTTCGCCGAGCGGGTCGGCTTCACGCCCGAGCAGGTGGCCGCCACCTGCGGGGCCGAGGCCTCGGCCGGCGTGTTCCCGGACCGCGAGCGCCTGCTCATCCGGCTGGTGGACGCCCTCCACGACGAGGCCCGGGTGGGCGACCCGCTCTGGGCCGCCCTGCGGGTGGAGTGGACCGAGGAGCAGCTGATCGAGCTGATCGCGCTGGCCGGCTTCTACCACCTGATCTCGTTCGTCACCAACGCGCTCAGGATTTCCCCCGAGCCTTACGGGGCTCGGTTTCCGCGAATGGGCGGGCCGGACGGAGCCGGTGATGGATGTTCTCGCCCCGCGTCTCCTTCTGGAGGAAGCTGATCGCGGCTCCGAGCAGCACGAAGAGCGCACAGAGCGCGAAGGCGCCCCGGTAGGACGCCACCGGGTACACGCGGGCGCCCTCGGCCATCGCGCCGGTCCAGCCCGCGTCGAGCACGGCGCCCACCGGCCCCTGGGTGAACGCGGCCCCCACGAAGCCGCCCAGGTTGGTCACCGCCACCGCGCTGCCCGCGAGCGCGGGCGGGTTCACCTCGGCTCCGAGCGGCCAGGTGAGCACGAAGGCGCCCCCCACGATCCCGAGGAGCCCGAAGAGGAGGCAGACGCCGGCCAGCGGCAGGGTGCCGAGCGTCAGCAGGAACGCGAGCCAGACCACGAACTGGCCAATGGCCAGGATGGTGTAGGGGAGCTTCCGGCGGTGCAGGACGCGGTCGGACAGGTAGCCGGTGAGGGGCGCCGAGACGAGCAGCGCGATCGAGGGCAGCGAGGCGTAGAGGGCGGCCTTCGTGGTGGGGAGGCCGTAGACGTCGCGGAGGAACGGCACGCTCCACAGGAAGAAGTTGCCCAACGCGGCGTAGAGGAAGAAGAAGCAGAGGAACGGCGGCCAGGTGTACGGGTTGCGCAGCACCTGGACCGTTCCCGCCAGCGCCTCCCGGAGCGACGCCGCCCGGGGTGAGTCGTCGCGCGCGCGGGCGGGCTGGTCCCGGACGGCGGCCGCGCAGAGCATCGCGGCCGCCATCGTGACCGCGCCGATGACGACGAGGGCGCCGCGCCAGGAGACGCTCGCGGCCAGCGCGGCGAGGGGCGCGCTGCCCACGAGCGCGCCGAGCACGCCCACCGTCGCGGTCAGCGCGGACATCATCCCGAACTGCGAGGGCGGGAACCAGTTCGCCGCGATCTTCAGCGCGCCCGTGAAGGTCACCGCCGCGCCCAGGCCGACCAGCAGGCGGCCGGCGAAGAGGACGGCGGGACTGGGGGCGAGCCCCATCGCCAGCGAGCCCAGGCCCATGACGGCCCCGCCGCCCGCGATCACCCACCGCGGGCCGACGCTGTCGATCAGCACCCCGCCCGGCACCATGAAGCCGGCGTAGGAGTAGAAGTACATCGCGGAGAGCAGGCCCACCACCGTGCCGGTGATGCTGAACGCCTGCATGAGCTCCTTGGCGATCACGCCGGGAGCCGCGCGGTGGAGGAAGGCGATGAGGAAGATGAGGGCCGGGATGCCCCACATGAGCCACCGCTGACCTGCCGGGTCGGCGGGGTGGGCCGTGGCCACGCTCAGCGGGTCCAGAAGCCGGCGGGGTCGCACTCGCGGACGATGGCGAGCTCCGCGGCGGTCGGCGCCGGCGTCGGCCCCACGTCGGGCGCGGTCGCCAGGGTGAACCCGGTGGCCGCCCGGACGCTCTCCACGCTCTGGCCCGGGTGATAGGAGGCCAGGTACATCTCGCGGCTCGCGGGCTCGAAGCGGAAGACGCCCAGCGTGGTGACCACCGCGGTGGGCCCGCCGCCCACGAGCCCGACGCGCGCGCGCCAGCCCGGGCCGTCGCCGAAGCCGGGCGAGGTGATGTAGTCCACGCGCTCGCGGAAGCGATGCTTCTCCTGCGGCATGATCACCACGAAGCGCCGGGCCAGGCTCGCGATGTCGGCCCCGCCGCCGCTGCCGGGTAGCCGTACCTTCGGCCGGCGCCAGTCTCCGATATAGGAGGTATTCAGGTTGCCGAACCGATCGATCTCGGCGCCCCCGATGAAGCCCAGGTCCACGAGCCCCTGCTGGAGGAATGCCATGATCTCGAGCGTGCCCGTGCACCAGAGGGCGCCCGGGATGTTCGGCGTGTCGCTCATGGTCATCAGCGTCCCGGGCGCCGGCTCATCGCGCACGATGCCGTTCTCGAAGAGCCCGGTGGCCCCGGGCGCGTGCGTGCGCTTGGCGAAGGCGAACGCGATCAGGGGCAGGCGCATGCCGACGAAGACCACGTCCTCGTCGCGGATCTCGCGCGCGGCCGCGATGACCATGAGCTCGCGTTCCGTGAAATCTTTCATAGTGCTTGAATGTGGATGATCTCAGTTTGCGGTTTGGCCTCTTCGCCCTTCGGGCTCATCGGGGCGTCCTGGCAACCGGGCGGCCAGGCAGTCCCGCGTCCCGACGTTCCCGCGTGTCCGGCGTGCTCCGGTGTCACCGGAGGACAAACGGTTGGGCCGTGGCCTTGACGAAGGGATGGCGGCGCAGGGCTTCGGGGTTGAGCTCGACGCCGAGGCCGGGGCCCTTCGGCACCTCCAACCAGCCGTCGCGGGCCTGGATCGGCCGGGCCAGGAAGGGCGTCTCCTGGTCGCCGGTCGGGAACTCTACGGGCAGAGGTCCACCGAACGTGGCGGCCACGTGCAGCGTCGCGGCCAGCCCGGGCCCGAAGTAGAACGAGTGGGGGGCGATCGGCAGGTTCGCGGCCTGGGCCAGCGCGGCGATCTTCTTGAATTCCGAGATGCCGCCGACCTTGGTGATGCTGGGCTGCAGCACGTCGCCCGCCCGCTGGCGCACGATCTCGTTGAACCCGTAGAGCGTGGACTCGTTCTCGCCCAGCGCGATCGGCGTCTCGGTGGCGGCGGCCACGCGTGCGAGGCCCGCGTAGTCCTCCGGCGGCCACACCGGCTCCTCCAACCAGAAGAGGCGGTAGGGCTCGAGCGCGCGGGCCATCGCGATGGCCTCGAAGGGCGTCCAGGGGCAGTTGGTGTCGAGCATCAGCTCCACGTCGGGGCCCACCGCGTCGCGCGCCGCGGAAACCGAGGCCACGTCGGTCTGGTGGAGCTTCAGCATGCGGAAGCCCTGGGCCACGAAGTGCCGGCAGGCTCCCGCCACCGCTTCCGGTGTCTCGTAGCGCAGGAGGCTCGCGTAGGCGGGCAACCGCGGCCGCAGGGCTCCGCCCAGCAGCTCGTAGACCGGCGCGTTGCGCACCTTGCCGAGCAGGTCCCACAGCGCGATCTCGATCCCGCTGATCGCGAACATGCCGAGCCCGCGCCGGCCGTAGATCATGGTCCCCCGGTGCATCACGTCCACCACCGCCTCGATCGCGAGCGGGTCGTGTCCGATGACGAGCGGGGCCAGGCTCTCCTCGATGACGCTGCAGACCGCGAGCGGCGCCCCGTAGGCGAAGGCCTCGCCGAGGCCGGTGACGCCCTCGTCGGTGTGCACGAGCACGTAGATCTGCTTGCGCGTGCCCCCGGTCCAGGGCGAGGGCGGCGTCATCGGCTTGAGGGGAATGGCGAGCGGCACGGCCTCGATGGCGGTGATCTTCATGGTCAGGCTCCGTAGTCGAGTGGCTCGGACGGCAAGGGGTGCTTGACCCGCACCGCGTCGAGGACGCCCTCGTCGAGCCGGGAGAGGAAGTCCTTCCAGTCGGATACCCCGCGGACCCAGTGGCCGAGCCACTGCTGGAAGCCCTCGACGGTCCGGCTCTCCTCGTGGAAGCGGTGGTAGAAGTCGTGACGGCGACCGTAGTAGCCCTGCACCGGCGAGGGAAACGCGCCCCACGGCTCGTGGACGACCGCGGCCACCTTGAGCGCGGGGGTGAGCACGAGTCCCGGGTCGCTCAGGATGCGCGCGCGCGGCCGGATCTCCTCGGCCACGAGGATCACGCGCTTCGCCGCGAAGGCGGCCGGGCGCGTCACCCCGAGCGTGCCCCAGACATGCGCGTGGCCCTCCTCGTCGGCGCGCTGCACGTGGAGGATGGCCACGTCGGGCGCGATCGCGGGCACCAGCAGGAGCGGGGCGCCGGACCAGGGATCGGCGGCCGCCTTGAAGGTCGGGTTGGAGCGCGGCAGATCGGTGCCGAGCAACGAGCGCGTCGGCAGGTAGGGCACGCCGAGCGCCGCCGCCTGGAGCGCGAAGGCGATGGTGAGGTTCGAGTGATCCTCCACGTCGAGCGGCGCGGGCACCTCCTGCTCGACCGCGCGGCGGTAGTTGTGGCCGAGGCCGGCGCTCACATTGCCGACCCAGGCCGCGATCACCCGGCGCACGCAGCCCGCGCCGATGAGCTGGTCGAAGAGGATGTCGGAGATGGGGCCGATCAGGGTGAGATCGCGCCGGCGCTGGCGGATCAGCTCGTGACCCGCCGCGAAGGGGATGAGCGCCTCGAGCGCCGTGCCCATGCAGATCGAGGCGCCGTCCGGGACGAAGCGGGCGACGGCGTCCCGCATGGACATGAGCTTGGGCGGCGGCACCCCGGTATCTTACTCCACGCCGGGGCGGATCAGCGGTCGGCGGGCGCGGCGTGCCTCAGGAGCGCTTCGTCATCCGGCGAGCGCGCCGGCGTACTTCTGAGGATCGGCGTCGAACGTGTCCTTGCAGCGCAGGCAGCAGAAGTACACGGAGCGCCCGGCCCAGTCCGACTGATGGCGCGCGGTGGCGATCTCCACCGTCATGCCACAGATCGGATCCTTCGCCTCCACGCCGGCCGGCGGCTCGAAGCCCGTGCTCTCGACGTGGTCCGTCTTGCGGCTGTGCCGCGCGTGGATGATCTCGGCCAGGATGCTGACCGCGATCTCCTCGGGCGTCACCGCGCCGATGTCGAGCCCAGCGGGCGCCTTGAGCCGGTCGAGGTGCTCCTGTAGTACACCGCGTTGATGAAGCGTGGCCATGATGCTGGCGGCCCGCTTGCGGCTGGCCACCAGGCTGATATAGCCGGCGGGCGTGGCGAGCACCTGGGTCAGCGCGTCCTCGTCGAGCTCGCCGTGGGTGGCCACCACCACCGAGGAGTCAGGCCCGAGTGCGTGCCCGCGCAGAGCAGCCCCCGCGGCCTCGCCCCGCACCATCGCGACGTCGTAGCCCGCGCTCTCGGCGAGAGTGGCGAGCGTCTCGATCACGGGCCCGTGGCCCACCAGGACCAGCAGCGCCTTCGGGAGGAACGGCTCCACGTAGATCTCCAGCGTGCCCCCGCTGTGGCACGTCATCGGATAGTGCACGATACCTTCGGTCCGGGCCGGGTCGCGGCCCCCGTCGCCCACCAGGACGACCAGACGCGGGTGGCCGTCGCGCAGCGCCGCGAGCGCCTCCCGCGCCACCACCGGCTCCGCGCACGCGCCGCCTACCCAGCCGGCGACGCGGCCGTCCGGCCGGATCAGCGCCTTCGCCCCCGGCTTCGCGGACGTCGGCCGCTCGCACCGCACTACCGTCGCCAGGGCGAACGGCTCGCCCTGGCGCCTGAGGTCTGCGGCTAGCGTGAGTAGATCTTCAGGCATGTGCGTGGTTGCGCGTGGGCTCACACGGTGACTTCTTGTTCTTATTGGGGGGGAGCGGCGCCGCTCCTCCCCCAAGCCCCCCCACCACACTATTCTCTACCGCGGCGCCCGGGTTCATGGTTTCTGGTTGTTACTCGGTCACGCCCTTTTCCCGCAGGAGGCGCCAGACCTTCGGCGGCGTGATGGGAATGTCGACGTGACGCACCCCGAGATGCCAGAGCGCGTCGACGACGGCATTGGCAATGGCGGCCGGGGCGCCGACCGTTGCGGACTCACCGACACCCTTGGCGCCGAGGGGGTGATGCGGCGACGGCGTCACCGTGTGGCCGGTCTCCCACTTCGGGGTCTCCACCGCGGTGGGCACCAGGTAGTCGATGAAGCTGCCGCCCTGGATATTGCCGATCTCGTCGTAGGAGATCTCTTCGAAGAGCGCGGGCGCCAGCCCCATGCTGAGCCCACCGTGCACCTGACCCTGGACGATCATCGGGTTGATGATGTTGCCGCAGTCGTCGATGGCCACGAAGCGGCGCACCTTGACCTCGCCGGTGCCCTTGTCGATGTCCACGACGCAGATGTAGCTGCCGAACGGGTAGGTGAGATTCGGCGGGTCGTAGTAGCTGACCGCTTCCAGCCCCGCCTCCATCCCCTGCGGATGATTGGTGTAGGCCGCGAAGGCGATCTCCTGGATGGTCTTGGACCGGTTGGGCGCGCCCTTCACCGAGAACTTGCCCGGCTCCCACACCAGGTCCTCCGGCGCGGCCTCGAGCAGGTACGCGGCGATCTTGCGCGCCTTGTCCTGGATCTTGCGGGAGGCCATGGCGGCGGCGGCGCCGGCTACCGGCGTGGAGCGGCTCGCGTAGGTGCCGAGCCCGTAGGGCGCGGTATCGGTGTCGCCCTCCTCGACCTTGATGTCCTTGGCCGGGATGCCGAGCTCCTCGGCCAGGATCTGAGCGTAGGTGGTCTCGTGCCCCTGGCCCTGCGACTTGGTCCCGAAGCGGGCGATGGCCTTGCCGGTGGGGTGGATCCGGATCTCGCAGCTGTCGAACATCTTGAGCCCGAGGATGTCGAAGTGCTTGGACGGGCCGGCGCCCACGATCTCGGTGAAGCTCGAGATGCCGATGCCCATCAGCTCTCCTCGCTTGCGCTTCTCGGCCTGCTCGCGCCGGAGATCGGCGTAGCCGATCGTGTCCATGGCCTTGCGCAAGGCGCCCGCGTAGTTGCCGCTGTCGTACTCCCAGCCGAGCGCCGACTTGTAGGGGAACTGCTCCGGCTTGATGAAGTTCTTCATGCGGAACTCGGCGGGATCCATGCCGAGCTGGTGGGCCATGATGTCCACCATGCGCTCGATCGTGTGCACGGCCTCGGTCACGCGGAAGGAACAGCGGTAGGCGATGCCGCCCGGCGGCTTGTTGGTGTAGGCCCCGTCCACCTCGACGTGGGCGGCCTTCAGATCGTAGGACCCGGTGCAGACGTGGAAGAGCCCCGCCGGGAACTTGGACGGATTCGCGGCCGCGTCGGTGTAGCCGTGGTCGGCCAGCGTCTTGATCCGCAGCGCGGTGAGCGTGCCGTCCTTCTTGGCGGCCAGCTCGGCGGTGATGTGGTAGTCGCGCGCGAAAGAGCCGGCCTGGAGATTCTCCATGCGGTCCTCGATCCACTTGATCGGCTTGCCGGTGAGCACCGAAGCGGCCACCGCGATCACGTAGCCCGGGTAGACCGGCACCTTGCCGCCGAAGCCCCCGCCGATGTCCGGAGAGATGATGCGGATCTTGTGCTCTTCCAGTCCCACGTGGCCGGCCACCAGCGCGAACACCGTCCGGATCGCGTGGGGGGCCTGGGTGGTCATCCACACCGTGAGCTTGTCGTTGACCTTGTCGAAATGGGCCACGCAGCCGCATGTCTCGATGGAGGCCACGTGGATCCGCGGGATGTAGATGTCCTCCTTGACCGTCACGTCGGCCTCGCTGAAGACGCGGTCGGTCTCGGCCTTGTTCCCCCACTCCCAGTGCCAGATGTGATTGTCCTTCTTGTCCTTCTTGTCGGTGCGGAGCACCGGCGCGCCCGGCTCCAGCGCTTTCTTCGGATCCACCACGACGGGCAGGGGCTCGTACTCGACCTCCACCGCGGCCACGCCGTCGGCGGCCGCGTAGCGGCTGGTGGCCAGCACCCCCGCCACCTCCTGGCCCTGGTGCATGACCTTCTCGACCGGCAACACCATCTGGGTGTCCGACATGAGCGTCGGCATCCAGTGCAGGTTGTACTTGGCCAGGTCCTGACCGGTGATGACCGCGAGCACGCCGGGGATCGCGGTGGCCTTGGAGGCGTCGATCTTCTTGATCTTGGCGTGGGCGAACGGGCTGCGCACGATATCGAGGTAGAGCATGCCGGGCAGCACCACGTCGTCCACGAAGGTGCCCTTGCCGCGGATGAAGCGCGGGTCTTCCTTCCGCTTGATGGAGTGCCCCATCCCACCGACTTCGGGCGATGTCCTGAGTGCCATCATGCGCCTCCCTGGAGCACGGCCGCCGCGTGCTGGATGGACTTGACGATGTTCACGTAGCCGGTGCAGCGGCAGAGGTTGCCGGAGATGGCCCGGCGGATCTCGTCTTCGGTAGGGCGGGGATTCTTCTTGAGGAAGGCCACACTGGTCATCAGCATGCCCGGCGTGCAGTACCCGCACTGGAGCCCATGCTCGGCCATGAAGCCTTCCTGCAGGGGATGGAGCTTGCCGTCTTGCTCGAGCCCCTCCACCGTGGTGATCTCGCGCCCGTGAGCCTGGACCGCGAAGATGGTGCAGGACTTGACCGGCCGGCCATCGAGCAGCACCGTGCAGGCCCCGCAGTGGCTCGTGTCGCAGCCGATGTGGGTGCCGGTGAGCCGCAGGTTCTCCCGGATCATGTGGACCAGGAGGAGCCGCGGCTCCACCTCCGCCTCGTGCTTCTCCCCGTTGATCGCGACCTTGACGAGCATGGGCTCAGCCCCCTCTCTGCGCGCGCTCGATCGCCTTGCGGAGCGCGCGGCCGGTCAGCACCCGCACCAGGTCTTTCTTGTACTCGACCGATCCCCGCAGGTCGGCCTCGGGCTGCGCCGCGTCCGCGGCGAGCTGGGCCGCCTGCTTGATGGCCGCCTCGTCCGGCCGTTTGCCCTTGAGCGCGGCTTCCGCCCGCTCGGCCTTGATCGGCACCGCGCCCACGTTGGTGAGCCCGATGCCGACCTGCTCGCAGGTGCCGTCGGCGCCCAGCGTGAGCTGCACCGCCACCGCCGCGGTGGCGAAGTCGCCGACCTTGCGCTCCATCTTCACGTAGGCGCCGCCGCTGCCCGCCTTCGGGATCGGCACCCGGATCTCCACCACGATCTCGTCGGGCTTGAGCGCGGTGCTGAGGGGCCCCGTGAAGAACGACGTGATCGGGATCTTCCGCTCGCCGCCCCCGCCGACCGCCACGATCTCGGCGCCGAAGGCCAGCATGGTCGCGGGGTGGTCGTTGGCCGGGTCGCCGTGCGCGAGGTTGCCGCCGATCGTGGCCAGGTTGCGCACGATGGGATCGGCGATGACTTTGCAGGTGTCGGCGAGGAGCGGGTAGCGAGAGCGCACCAGGTCCGACTCCTCGAGATCGACCTCGCGGGTCAGCCCGCCGATGCGGAGCGCGCCCCCCTCCTCGCGGACGTAGGCGAGCCCGGGCAGGCCGTTGATGTCGATCAGGTGGCGTGGCGCGGCGAGGCGGAGCTTCATCAGCGGGATGAGGCTCTGCCCTCCCGAGAGGATCTTCGCGTCGTCGCCGAGCTTGGCGAGCAGCGCGGTGGCCTCCCCGAGCGAGCTGGGTGCGTGGTACTCAAAAGCGCCCGGAATCATCGTGGTGACTCCCTTCTGGATCTGCCCGGCGCGGGAGCTCGTGAACCCGAGCCCGGCGCGCTTCATGGCGACCCGGAGCGATTCCAGCGACAGCGTGGGCACGACACCGGCCCGGACGAGGTACTGCCGGAGCCTCGCCAGGCTCCACCGCGTCCCCGGGATGCCCAGATCCCGGGGCCGGGCGCTCACGACCATGGAGATGTGACGGAGCACGTCGGAGGAGATCCTGGCCGGTCGGCCGGAGCGCGGGCGATCCAGCAGTCCGCCGATGCCCGATCGCTCGAACCGGCGCAGCCAGTGGGTGACGGTGGGGCGGGAGAGCCCGAGGCGCCGGACGATCTCCGGAATCGCGACCCGGGCCGCCGAGAGCAGGATCACGTGGGCGCGCGCGCGACTCCCTCGAGGCCCTGCCCCCTGGAGCCGGACCAGCTCCGAGTGTTCGGCCGGGGTCGGCTGCCGCACGAATCGGCTGGGGACGTCCGCCACCCATCACCTCTCCCTTGAGGGATGCCGGGAGAATCATGCCAAGAGACTTTCCGGTTGCCCGGAAGTCCCTGACGGCCGGCACGGTACGACCGGCCCCCGCCCGCTGTCAAGAGGCAGCGAGTTAAATCGGCTTGAGCGGTGGGCGCTCCCCGGCGGGCAGCGGATGGCGGTCCACGTTCAGCACCATCGAGACGATCGAGTAATAGCCGGAGGCTGCGATCAGGTCGATGACGCCTTGCTCGCCGAAGCGGTCGACGGCGGCCTTGAACGTGGCGTCGGAGACCGCCTTGTCTCGGAACAGCTCGGTGCAGAAATCGTAAACGATCCGCTGGTCGTCGCTCATGGGCGACGGGCGACGGCCCTCCGCGATCGCGTCGATGATCGCGTCGGGGAGGCCGGCGGTGCGTGCGAGCTGGCTGTGGGCCCAGAA
>DASQAL010000112.1:0-40082 GCA_035635775.1 Candidatus Acidiferrum sp. | reverse complement strand
CGGTGGATTTGTAGAGGCCCAGCACGTAGCGCGGCAGCTCCCCCGGCGCGGGTGTGCGCGTGCTGGGGGCCGCCTGCGCTGCGGAGGCCCGCGACCCGGCCGCCCGCAGCGCGAGGGCGCCCGCGGCGGCGGCCGCGCGCCCGAGGAGGGCGCGGCGCGAGAGTTTTCTGATCATGGGCTGGTCATGGGCTGGTCATGGGGCGAGGGTGTGGGTCGAGACCTGGTCGAGTCCGATCGTCGAGACGTACGGGATGAAGCCCCGGGCGCGCGAGCGGCGGATCAGCTCGGCCGGCCAGGGTGCGCCGCGCTCGGCCGCCGTGTACTCCAGCGTGAACACCGGCAAACCCAGCGCGACCACCCGGGCGAGCAGGAGCGCCCGGGCCTCCGCCTCATCGGCCGGCCGCACCCGGTAAGCCTTGGCCTTGAAGTCGTAGTCGGTCCAGATCGACTCGAGGGCGACCGCGTCCACCACCGTCGCGAGCCGCTCCGCTACGGGGAGGCCGCCGTTGATCATGAGCAGCGCCCGCGGATGGCGGCGCTTCAATTCCACGAGCACGCGCTCGAGCGCCCGGGCCGCGCCCGCGAAGCGCCGCGGATCCGCTCGCTCGAGGTCGAGCGCGGTGTCGGCGGTGTCGAGGAAGAGCCCGTTGACCGGACCGGCGAGCGCGGCCGGCACGACCCGGTCGAGCAGCCACCGCTCGTAGCCGGGCGCGCGCACGTCGAGGCGGCGCGCGTCCGGCCAGCTCGGGTTGGCGGAGAGCACCCACGGCTCGCCCGAGATGGCCGCGAACTCGGGATGGCTCGCGTTCACCTCACCCAGGCTCACGTAGGTCAGCACGAGCGAGCCATGCCGCTTGACGAGGGGAAGCGGCGGGTGGCCGTGGGGATCGAGCACGACCACGTCGAAGCGCGCCAGCTCCGCGGCCGCCTCGGGGGCCGCCGCGTAGTAGGCGACCCAGGTGCGCACACCCGCCAGGGGCCGGATCGGAGAGGCGGCCGACACGGAGGCGGCCGGCCCCGACGCCCCGCCGAGCCCCAGGACCAGGGCGGCGGCGAGCAGGCGTCGCGTCAGACCCACGCGGCGAGCGCCTCGCCCCGGGTGGCGTGGATCGTGATGGCCTTGATCAGGCGGGTCATCTCGAAGATCGCCCGCACGTCGTCCTGCAGCGCGCAGAGGTGCAGGTCGCCGCCCGCGGTGCGGGCGTGCTTGAGCGTCGCGACGAGGGCGCCCATGCCCGAGCTGTCGATGTAGCCGACCTGCCCGAGGTCCACCAGCAGCTTGACGGACCCCTCGTTCACGAGGCCGGTCAGGACCCGCTTCATCTGATCCGCGGCCGCCATGTCGAGGTCGCCCCGGGGGACGACCACCGTGATCGCGGCCGAACGCATTACCTCGATGTCCATGGCCTCTCCTGATCGAGCCGGCGGCGCGCCGCCGGCGTCCACGATCGAGCGATCGGCCGGGCCATGACCCGGCCGGAACTTGACGAGGGTCCATCGGGTCCCTCGCTCCCGGCGCACGTCGACGGAAACAGAATCGGCGATGCGGTGCACCAGGTGGATGCCCAGCCCGTGGTCCGGTAGCGCGTCGAGATCGGGCTTGACGTAGCGGGTGGCGTCGAAGGCCCGGCCGAAGTCCTCCACCTCGAGGACCAGCCGGTCCTCGAAGCCCCGGATCGAGACGTGGATGGGCTGGCCACCCCGGCCCTCGTACGCGTGCTCGATGGAGTTGGCGCACAGCTCGCCCACCGCCAGCACGAGGGCCGCTCGGGCTTCCCGCTCCACGCCGAGTCCGGCCAGCTCTTCGCGCAGCCACTCGCGGAGCCGCGCCAGATGCTGGGCTTCGCTCGACATCGTGAAGCGGCCGGACGCCGCCGGGTCACGCTCTGGCCGGGTCACGCTCTGGTGCCCACATCGCGCGATTCAGTATAGCAGCGGGAGAGCGCCCACCCCGCGGAGCGCTGGAGGGAACGACAGGAAGGCTCCGGTCCCGGGCGGGAGCGGAGCGCGAGAGCCGCAGCTACCGTGAGCGCGAGTAGCCGAGCTGGGCGCCGACCGGATAGCCATTGCGGTCGCGCCGGTAGGGATCCGCGCTCACCGACTCGCGCCAGGCCTGGTATTCGCGCTCGTCCTGCCAGCGACGAAGGGCCCACACCGCCAGCCCCACCGCGACACCGCCCATCGCCACGACGCACACCAGTGCCCCACGCTTCATCATCGTCTCGAGCGAGCTGCCCTGCTCCGATAGGGGCGTGTCCATGGCCGCCCTCCTCCTAGTCGGCGCCTATCGAGAGCCAGAGCACGGCCGAGCTCACCCCGATGAACACCACGGTGATCAGCGTCGTCAGCAGCATCGCGTTCGGGCCTCCCGGATCTCGTTCATGGCGCGCGTCTTTCGTCCGCCCAGGTAGGGTAGCAAGAGCCAAGCCATGGCGGCCGCCGCACGAAATCAACCAGTTGGGGTCCCCCCTGCCCACCGGCATCCGGAGCTTGTCAGGTCGGGTGCCCAGACTTGGTCAGCGACGCAGCGCATCGGCGCTAAGTGCGCGACATTCCTGGAAGGAAGACTGGCCCTGTTCTTGCGTCCTTCATACCGTCATGACTGTCATCGCCGCACTCCGCCTCAAGGTACTGGGGGGCGCCCTGCTCGGGCTGCTGTTGGCGATCACCATCCTCACCGTGCTGGCGGCGCGGCGGGAAACGCCGTCTCCGGTGGCCGAATCACGGCCCGCCGAAGTCCCGATGCCCACCGGCCCGTCGGTAACGGAATCGCCGGCGCCGGCCCCGGTCGTCTCCCGGTCGCGGGGCCAGACCGAGTGGGCGTTCTTCTTCCGCCCCGGTGATACCTTGAGCCGCATGACGGATGGAAGCCCGCTGGGCGTCGTCGCGCGACTCGAGCGGCGGCACACGTTCCCCGACGGCTCCACCGGCCCTGCCTATGTGGTCCGGTCAGCCGATCAGCCGGAGAGCGCCTTCGACGCCGACGAGCTGGAGCGGCGCGCGCGCATCGAGACCATCCGGGACGTCCGGGTTCCCCCGGCGCGCCCGCCCGACGCGCCGACGACGCGTTAACCGAAAGCCCGCTCCACCGCGAGGGTAGTCCGGATGGAAGACTCCGCAGCCCTGGTCGACACGATCATCCTGGTGGCGGGAATCGTGCTGATCCTTCTCACCAGCGTGCGCGTCTCCCGTCGGCGATCCGGCGCCAAGCCCGACAAGGGCCAGGCCGGCGCCCTCATCGGCATCGCGGTCTGGCTGGGATTCCTCGGCGTCGCGCTCTATCTGATCTTCGGCTGAGGGCTACGGCGTCACCGCCTGCTTCCAGGACACCGCGGCCGCCACGTTCGCCGGCTGCGGGGCCGTGCACGCGGTGCCGCGCGCTCCCACGCTGGCGGTTCCCCCTCGCACCGAGCAGACGCCGAAGGGAGTGCCCAGCTCCGCGGTGCCCTGCACCACGGTGAGCGCGCTCTGCCCGTCCTCGGTCACCTTCACGTCGATCTCCGAATCGCGCGCCGCCACGACGGCGACGGGGCTCTCGATCTCGAGCTGCCGCGCGCCGTCCCCCGCCTTGGCCCAGACCCCGCCCCGGCTCACCCTGAGAATGCGTATCGTCCCGCCGGTCTTGTCCCAGCGCGAGAGGATCTTGAGCGTCGTGCGCTCGTTCAGGGCGACGGGGATGCCGGGCCGGAGCTGGATCAGCGCCTGGCTGGCCGCCTCGGTACGGAGCACGTCGCCCTCGAAGAGCGGCAGCGACCCGCGTCCCTGCAGCCGATGCTCGATACCGTCGGTCCGCACCACCACCAGCGTCCCCACCGCGTTCTGGGCCGTGCCGACCGGCACGCCCTGAGCGGCCGCCAGGCCCGCGCCGCCGCCCGGGAGCAGCGACCAGACCGCCAGCGCGATCACCACCCCTCCACCCCATCCGGCCCGCGCGCTCATGGTGAGCTCAGTTCCCGTGATAGACGACGCGAATCGGCTTGCGACCCACCGGCACCGTGGCCAGGACCGAGCTGCTGCCGGTGTCGATGACCTTCAAGTCGTTCGAGGTTTCGTGCACCACGAAAAGCCGTGTCCCCTCCCGGTTGTTCGAGATCCCGTTCGGCCGCTGCCCGACGTCGATCTGCTCCAGGATGCGGAGATTGCTCGGATCCGCGCTCACCACCACCACGCGGTTGAGGCCCGCGACGGTGACGTACGCGTTCGGGCCCTGCAGGCCCTTGAACCCGAAGGCGATCTGTTGTGGGGCCGGCCCCACGTTGATGGCGCCGACCTTGTCCTGGGTGGCCGGATCGATGACGTAGATGTCGGTGCCGCCCGTGTTCGTGCCCCAGATACGCCCGTCGGGGCCCAGCACCAGGAAGTGCGGATTGGTGCCCACCGGGATCGCCTTCAGCACGCGGTGCGAGGTGGTGTCGATCACCTCCACCGTCTTGTCGCCCTGGTTGCTCACGTAGGCGAAGCGGCCGTCGCGTGAGAAGGTGAGTCCGGTCGGCCCCTTGCCCACCGCGATGGTGCCAAGGATGCGGAACGTACCGGTGTCCACGATCGAGATCGTGTTGTCGCCGATATTGGCGACCCAGGCCTGCCGGTTGTCGTTGGTGAGCGTGACGACGTGGGCCCGGTCGCCGGTGGCGATGGACGCCACCGTCTCGAGCGCACGAGTATTGATGGCCGACAGCCGCCCCGACGCCAGGTTGGTGGCGAAGAGCCAGCGGCCGTCGCGCGAGACGGCCAGGTCGTGGGTGGCGTGGTTGCGCGAGTCCACGGTGGCGATGACCTGGAAGGTGTCGCCGTCCACCACCGTCACCGAGTTCGAGCTCTCGTTGGCGATGAAGACCCGCGAGCGCGGCGCCTCATCGGCCTCCTTCATCTGCAGGTCGGCGCAGCCGGCGACGAGGCCGAGCGAGAGAGCAACCGCAATTCCGCGCATGGGGCTCCTCCTGAACTTCGGCTGGGAAGCGCCCACTACCTTGGTCCAGGAACCCCGGCGAGTCAAGAGCCGTTCGTTGACAGCCCTCCGGCGATGGGCTTAGTCTCTAGGCCAGGCAGAGTGGAGAAAACGCTATTCCCATGACGTGGATACGACGCAGTAAGGGCACCGTTGCGGGCGCAATCGCCGGCCTTCTCGTGCTGTCGGGCGGACTCTCCGCGTGGGCCCAGGCGCCGAAGGCCGACCGGCCCACCTACGCGGTCGGCGACAAGTGGATCCGCAGCGACGGCGCCTACGACCTCATCCGGATCGAGAACGGCCGCTACGTCTTCGCGGCGGATGGAGGCCGCGAGGTCCACCTCAGCCGCGACCTGGGCGTGGCCAAGATCGTCCGTGGCGGCCAGGTGCTGCTCGAGCTCGAGCCGCCGCCCGGCCTCACCTGGCCGCTCGAGGTCGGTCAGTCGGGCGTGTCGTGGCTCACCCTCAAGAGCCTCGATCCGCAGTTCGGCCAGAGCGTCGTCCGGCTGACCTGGAAGGTGGACGCCTACCAGGACGTGCGCGTGCCCGCCGGCGTGTTCAAGGCCTTCCGCATCGTGCAGGTGCTCGAGCCGCGCTTCCTCGCCACCTCGCCGCAGTCGCGGCGGCTCGAGCTCGCGTTCTGGTACGCGCCCGCCATCCAGCAGCTCGTGCGGGCCGACGGCAACGATCTGACCGGGCTCGCCTTCCAGGCGGTCGCGCTCGACAAGCCCGCGGCGGCGCCGCTGGCGGTGGCGCTCGCCGACCCGAAGGACCAGGGTCGCGTGGCCACCGAGCGGGTCACCCTCACCGGCAAGGTGACGGGCGGCACCGGCCCGCTGCGGATCGCGGTCACGCTCAACGGCGCCGAGATCGCGCGGCAGCAGGAGCCCGGCGCGCCGGGCAAGGACGTGGCGCTCAGCGTGCCCGTGAAGCTCGTGCCGGGGCGAAACACGCTGATCGTCACTGCCACGGACGGCGCCGGCGTCAGCCGCCAGGAAGGCCGGGTGCTCTTCTACGACAGGCCCGCGCCCGCGGTGGCCGCCGCCCCGGTCGCGCCGCCCTCGCCCGCCCGGCCGGTGCCGCCTCCCGCGAGCCCGACCCCGCCGCCTCCGACCGCCGCGGCCACGCCGGCGCCCACGCCGCCGCAAGCGACTGCGCCGCCGCCGGTCAGGCCACCCGTCGTGGCCGCACCCGTACCCGCGCCGGTGCCCGCACCCCCTGCCGCGGCGGCGGCCGCCCCCGAGCCGCGGCAGCCGAGCCGCCCGTCGGCCGAGCCGCCGCGCGCCCCGACTCCGTCGCCCGCGCCGGCCGCACCCGCGCCACCGCCGGTCGTCGCGGCCGTGCCGCCCGAATCATCGGTGAGGCCCTCGGCCGCGTTCCGGATCACGATCTCGACGCCCGCGAACCAGGCGCGCGTGGAGCAGGAGACGATCACGTTCGCGGCCGTGGTGCACGGCGGCACCGGCGTGCGCCAGGTCCTCGTCACCGCCAACGGCGTGGAGCTCTGGCGGCACGAGAACCGGACACAGCAGCCGTCCATGGCGGTGAACCTGCCGGTCAAGCTGGCGGAGGGCCAGAACACCCTGGTGGTCACCGCCGCCGAGACCGACGGCACGATGCACCAGGAGATGCGCACCATCCACCACGAGAAGCTGATGCCGCTCGCGGTGGACGTGCGCTACCCGGAGGACCGCGCGCGCGTGACCGACGAGGCGAGCGTGGTGGCCGCGGTGGCGCGGTCGAGCAAGGGCATCAGCCGGATCACGGTCACCCTCAACGGGGCCGAGGTGCACCAGCAGGAGGAGCGGAGCCCGCAGAAGACGATGGCGGTGAGCGCGCCCCTCACCCTGCGCGAGGGCGCGAACGCCATCGTGATCACCGCGCGCGAGCCCGACGGCGCGGCCCGGCAGGAGGTGCGGACGGTGATCCTGGAGCGCGCGAAGCCCGCCGCTCCCGCGGCGCCCCCGGCCCCGCCGCCGCCGCCACCCTCCACGCAGTGGGCGGTCATCATCGGGGTGGGCGGGTACGAGAGCTCGGCGGTGCCCCGTCTGCGCTACTCGGTGGCCGACGCGGACGCGGTCTACCAGACCCTGATCGGCGCCGGCTTCAAGAAGGAGAACATCCTCCTGATGACCGACAAGACCGAGCGCAAGCCCACCCTGCGCAATATCAAGTGGGCGCTCGGCACCTTCCTCGCCCGCTCCGCCCACAAGGACGACCTGGTGATGATCTACTTCGCCGGCCACGGCGCCTCGGAGGTGGACCAGCGCGGCATCGAGCGGGACGGGCTCTCCAAGTACCTGGTGCCGGTGGACGCCGACCCCGACGATCTCTACTCGACCGCGCTGCCGATGGACGAGATGCAGAACGTCCTGGCCCGGATCGAGGCGGAGCGGGTCACCGTATTCCTCGACGCCTGCTACAGCGGCGCGGCGGGCGGGCGCACCTTCGCCTCCACCAAGACGCGCACCGTCAACGTGGACGACATCTTCCTCGACCGGCTCACGCGCTCCAAGGGCCGCGCGATCGTGACCGCCTCGCGGCCGTCCGAGCTATCCATCGAGCTGGCCGAGCTCGGCCACGGCATCTTCACCTACTACCTGGTGCGCGGCCTGCAGGGCTACGCGGACAACAACCGCGACGGGATCGTCTCGCTCCAGGAGCTCTACGAGTACCTCGCCCAGGAAGTGAGCCGCAAGTCGCGCCAGGTGGGCGGCAACCAGCACCCCATGCTGAAGGGCGAGCTGGAAGGGGTGCTGCCGCTCACCCGCACCGGGAAGCGCAATTAGCCGGCACCGACTCGCCCGCTTCGCCGCCGGCTTCCCCGCCGGCTTTGCCACCGCTCTTACCGTGGTCGCGCTGGCCCTGGGCGCGGCGCCGGTCGCCGCCCAGCCCGCCGCCGATGGGCAGAGCTGGGAGACGCCGATGGCCGCGGGCGACCGGGCCTACCAGCAGGGCCGCTACGCCGAGGCGGAGCGCTTCTTCGCGGCGGCGCTGGAGCGCGCCGAGCGCCTCGGGGCGCAGGATCCGCGGGTCGCCCTGAGCTTGGGCCTGCTCGCCGCGGCCTACCAGGCCGAGGGCCAGTACGCGCAGGCCGAGCCGCTGCTCCGGCGCGCGCTCACGATCGCGGAAGGCGCGCTCGGCCCCGATCATCCGGAAGTGGCCGCCACCCTCACCGCGCTCGGCGCCCTCGGCGCCGCCCAGGGCCGCTTCGCCCAGGCGGAGCCGCTGCTCCGGCGCGCGCTCGCCATCGACGAGCGCGTGCTGGGGCCGGAGCATCCCGAGGTCGCGGCCACCCTCGACGCGCTCGCCGCGCTCGAGCGCCTGCAGGGCCGCTACGGCGACGCCGAGCTCCGCAGCCGCCGGGCGCTCGCGATCCGCGAGAAGGTGCTCGGGCCGGACCACGTCGACGTGGCGGCGAGCCTCACCGGTCTGGCCGCGCTCTACCGGATCCAGAGCCGCTACGTCGAGACCGAGCAGCTCGCCCAGCGCGCGCTCGCGGTTCGCGAGAAGGCCCTCGGGCCCGAGCACCCCGAGGTGATCGCACCGCTCGTCATTCTGGGCGAGCTCCACGCCGAGCAAGGCCGCTTCGCGCAGGCGGAATCGCCCGCCCGCCGCGCCCTCGCGGTCGCCGAGAAGGCGCTGGGCCCCGCCCACCCCGAGGCGGCCGCCGCGCTCGATGTGCTGGCCGGCCTCGCCCGCACCCGCGGGCGCTACGCGGAAGCCGAGGCGCTGGGCCGGCGCGCGCTCGCCATCCGCGAGAAGGCCCTGGGAGCCGAGCATCCCGACGTGGCAGCCACGCTGGCCGGGCTGGCCGAGCTGTCGGCGCTCCGGCAGAACGCGGCGCAGGCCGAGCCGCTGGCCCGCCGGGCGCTGGCGATCCAGGAGAAGACGCTCGGCTCCGAGCATCCGGACGTGGCCCGGAGCCTCCGCGCGCTCGGGGAAGCCCAGCGGCTGCAGAACAAGTACGCGGAGGCGGAGCCCGCCTACCAGCGCGCGCTCGCCATCGACGAGAAGCGCCTCGGGCGCGAGTCACCCCGGGTCGCGCTCGACCTGGGCAGCCTGGGCACGCTCTACCGCCTGCAGAGCCGGTACGCGCAGGCCGAGCCGCTCTACCGGCGCGCCCAGGCCATCGGCGAGAAGGTGCTGGGGCCCGAGCATCCGCAGGTGGCCGCGACGATCGTCGAGCTCGCGTCGCTCTACCGCGCGCAGAGCCGCTTCGCGCAGGCCGAGCCGCTCTACCAATGGGCGCTCACGCTGCAGCGCAAGGCGCTGGGCCCGGATCATCCGGAGGTCGCACTGAGCCTCGAAGAATACGCCGCGCTGCTCAAGCAGATCAATCGCGAGGCGGAGGCCGCCGAGATGGAAGGGCAGGCGCGGGCCATCCGCGCGAAGGCGGCCGCCCCGGCGCGGTAGCCGCTAGCGGATCTTCGCGGCCGCCCCCTCCGCGAGCTCGCGGGCGCGCGCGTAATTGCCCTTGGCCGCGGTATCCCACTCCGTCTCCATCCGCGACTTCACCTCGGGCTTGTCCTTGAAGGCCGCATTGACCTCCCGGTCGGAGGCGCGCCGGGCGTCGAGCGGCACCGCGCTCGCGAGCTTGCGGGCCTCCGCGAGCTGGGCCAGGGCGGCCTCCACGCCGCGGCCGCCCGCCCGCGCCTTCGCCACCTGCGCGTCGGCCGCGTGGATGGCGCCCCAGGCCGCCTTGAGCTCGGCGTGGCGGAAGGTCACCACCTGGTCGAAGAGCGCGTTGACCACGTTGCGGCGGCCCGAGGAGAGCTTGTCGTCGAAGTCCACCCCGCCCAGCTTCATCGTGAACGGGTTGGGATAGCCCTTGGGCGCGCGCGCGTAGAGCGCGGGCACCACCGGCAGCCGGCCGATCTCGGGCGCGAAGAGCCGCTGCTGCCCCTCGTCGCTCAGCAGGTACTCGACGAAGGCGCGGGCATTGGCCGGGTTCGGGCCGTTCTTCACCACCGCCACCGAGGCCGGCACCACCGAGGTGAGCCCAGGGTACGCGAAGTCGATCGGCTGCCCCGACGCGATGGCGGAGAGCCCGAAGAAGTCGATCACCACGCCGACGCCGTACTGCCCCGACACCACCGCCTCCGGCACCCCGAAGCTGCGCTCGGTGATCGAGCCCATGTTGCCGCCGGTCTGCAGCAGGAGCGCCCAGCCCTTCTCCCAGCCGTAGGCCTGCAGGATCACCTCGACGGTGAGATGGGTGGTGCCGCTGCGCGAGGGCGCCGAGATCACGAGGTGGCCCCAGTAGCGCGGATCGGCCAGGTCCGTCCACTCGCGCGGAGCAGGCAGCTTATGCAAAGCCAAATAGCGCGTGTTCCACATGAGGCCGTAGCCGGAGACCGCGAAGCCCCAGTAGTAGCCGTCGGGGTCGTGGAGCGGAAAGCTCCCGATCTTGGCCGGGATCCGCGCGAGGGTCTCCTTCGGCAGCGCGACCTTTTCGAGGAGGCCGTCGGCCTTGAGGGTCTGGAAGGCGTCCACCGCCGAGACCCAGAAGACGTCGGCCTCCGGGCGGCTGCGCGTCTCCCGGAGGTAGGTGACGCCCTGGTTGGTCTGCTGTTGCTTCACGATCACCTTCACACCCGGCGTCTTCTGCTCGAAGGCCTGCTTGTAGGCCTCGAAGAGCTCCTTGGGGAAGGAGGTGAGCACCACGACTTCCCTGGTCGCGAGCTGGGCCGACGAGGACACGGCTCCCCCCAGGAACATGAGGGCGGCGACGACGATGCGGATCATGTGGGCTGGTCCTCCCGGATCGGGCGGTATCAGGAGCGCTTGAGCACGAAGACGGTCATGTCGTCCTGGATGCGCGCGCCGCCACGCTCGAGCACGTCCGCGGTCAGGCGGTCCGCCAGGGCCTGCGCGCTCAGGGCGCGCTCGCGCTCTAGGAGGGGCAAGAGGGCCGCGATCCCGGGCCGGTGCCCGTCCTCGCTCGGGGCCTCCACGATGCCGTCGGTCAGCAGCACGAGCGTATCGCCGGGCGAGGCCAGCGTCAGCCCGATCTGCCCGAACGCGGAGTCGGGAAACACGCCGAGCACCGTGCCGCCCGCCGCGCCGAGCGAGGCCACCGCGGCGCCGCGGTCCGCGCGGACGACCACCGGGTCCGGGTGGCCGCCGCCCGCCAGCACCACGCGGCCGGGATCGGCGGGATCGAGCCCCGCCAGCACCACCGTCACGAACATGGACGGCGGCATGTCCCGGCAGAGGGAGGCGTTCAGCCGGGTCAGCACCTCCGCGGGCTCGGCCAGGTCCCGGGCGATCTCGCGCAGGAGCGTCCGCACCATGACCATGAGCAGCGCGGCGGGAATGCCCTTGCCGGAGACGTCGCCGACCACCACCCCGAGGCGCTCGCCCATCGGCAAGATGTCGAAGAAGTCGCCCCCCACGATGGTGGACGAGCGCAGCACCGCCCCCGCGTCGAGCCCGGCCACGCGCGCGGGCACCGGCGGCAGCAGCCGCTGCTGGATGTCGCGGGCCGCCTCCAGGTCGCGGCCGAACTGGGCCATGTGCTCGGCGGTGAACCAGTCGCCCAGCACGCTCAGGAGCGGGCTCACCACCCGCGACTGGGCGGTGCGCTTGAGTAGGGCCTGCACGCGGGCCAGGATCTCGGCGGGCTCGAACGGCTTGGCCACGTAGTCGTCGGCGCCATGCTCGAAGCCCTTCATCTTGTCGGCGAGCGCACCCTTGGCGGTGAGCATGATCACCGGCGTGTGCGCGGTGGGTCCGTGCTCCCGGATGCGGCGGAGCGCCTCGAGCCCGTCCGCGCGCGGCATCATCACGTCGAGCAGGATCAGGTCGGGGGCGTGAAGGTGGATGACCTCGAGCGCCTCGAGCCCGTCGGCGGCGCTGATGACCTCGTAACCCGCACGCCGCAGCGTCACGCTCAGGATCGTGTTGATGTCGACCTCGTCGTCCACCACCAGGATACGGGCGGACGTCACGGGCCGACTCCGTCGCGCGGCCGCAGCCGCGAGCGGATCGCCTTGAGCAGGTCGGCCGAGCTGAACGGCTTGGCCAGGCAGACGGTGGCGCCGAGCGCGCGGGGATCGCCGGGCTCGACCTCGATCGCGCTCAGCACCACCACCGGGGTGTCCCGGGTCTCGGGCTGCTCGCGCAGGAGCCGGATCGCCTCGAAGCCATCCAGGTCCGGCAGCATGAGGTCCATCGTGATCGCGTCGGGCTGCCGCTGGCGCGCCAGCTCCACGCCCTCCAGGACGCGGCCGGCCTCGATCACCCGGAACCCGGCGATCTGCAGCACGTCCCGCAGCAGCGCGCGCACGTCGGGATCGTCGTCCACCACGAGGACCAGCGGGGCCTCCTCCGGGCCCTCCTCCGGCCGCTCCCCGCTCGGCGCGGCGCCCGCGCTGCCGGGCACCGGCAGGCGCACCGTGAAGGTGGCGCCCTCGCCGGGCCGGCTGTCCACCCCGATCCGCCCGCCGTGCTCTTCCACGATGCCGCGGCAGATCGCGAGCCCCAGCCCGGTGCCGCCCACCGCGCGGACGGTGCGGCCGTCGAGCTGCTGGAACTTGCGGAAGAGGCGGCCCACGTCCTC
The DNA here is from genome assembly GCA_035635775.1 of Candidatus Acidiferrum sp. GTDB lineage: Bacteria > Methylomirabilota > Methylomirabilia > Rokubacteriales > CSP1-6 > CAMLFJ01. The sequence goes on along the minus strand of DASQAL010000112.1, from coordinate 27,570 downwards.
GGGGGCGATGCCCTGGCCCTGGTCGGTCACCCAGATCTCCAGGTCCTTGCCGGACCGCCGGGCGCCCACCGTGACGAGGCCGCGCTCCGGCGAGAACTTGATCGCGTTGGAGAGCAGGTTGGTCACCACCTGCACCATCCGGTCGAAGTCCACCCGTACCGCCGGCACGTCGGGGGCCACCTGGGCCTCGAGCGCGATTCCGCGCGATTCCGCGAAGCCCTGGATCCCCTCTACCGCCATCTCGACGAAGTCCAGCGGGCGGTGCAGCTCCAGGTCGAGATGGATGTGGCCCGCCTCCATCTTCGAGATATCGAGGATGTTGTTGATGAGCCGGATGAGCCGGTCGGTGTTCTTGAGCGAGATGTCCACCAGGTGGCGCTGGGTCTCGTCGAGCACCAGGCCCTCGTCGGAGAGCAGCAGGTGCAGCGATCCCTTGATGGACGTGAGCGGCGTGCGCAGCTCGTGCGAGACCGTCGAGACGAACTCGGTCTTCATGCGGTCGATCTCGCGCTCCCGCGTCACGTCGCGCAGGGTGATGGTGGTGCCGACCACCGCGCCGAGCAGGTCGCGCGTCGGGGTGGTCAACCAGCGGAGCGTCCGCCGCTCGGGGATCCGCACCTCGAGGTCGCCGTCCGCCGGCTCGCCCGCGCGCTCGACCGCGGTCATCAGGGCCCGCCCGCCCGCCTCCTCCCACTCCACCACCCCCTCCAGGGTCTCGATCAGCCGGGCGAGCGGCCGCCCGGTCACCTCGTCCGGGTTGATGCCGAGCAGGGCGCCCCCCTGCCGATTGAGGGCCACCACGCGGCGCTCGAGGTCGAGCACCAGGAACCCGTCGGAGGTCGAGGCGAAGACCTGCTCGAGGCGGGTCTTCTGGTTCTCCGCCTCCTCGAACAGGGTGGCGTTGTCGAGCGCCATCGCGAGCTGGTCGGCGTAGGCCGCGACCAGGCGCGTCTCGGCCTCGGCGAGCGCGCGGGGCGTCGGGAAGAGCAGGAGCAGGCCGCCGAGCACCCGGCTGCGGCCGCGCACCGGGAAGGCGGCCAGCGCCTCCTCCGGCCCGAGGACCCCGGCGGTGACGAGGTCGCTCCGGGCCGCCGAGTCCGGGATCAGCAGCGGGGCCTCCCGGCGCCGCAGCGGCTCGGCGAGCGCGCGCACCGACTCGTGGCTCCAGTCACCCCACGAGATGACGTCGCCCGGGCCGGCGCCCCGCTCCTCGAACAGCACGATGCCGGCGCGCCGGGCCCCGAAGGTCTGGGCCAGCGTGCCGGCCGCGTCCGGCAGCAGGCGCTTGACGTCGAGGGTGCGGTGCAGGGTGCGCGCGGCCGCGTTGAGCAGCGCCGCGCCCGCCAGGTTCTGCTGGGTCACCGAGTACAGGCGCGCGTTCTCGATCGCCACCGCCCCCTGCGCGGCCAGGCTCGAGAGCAGGCTGACCTCGCGCTCGGTGAAGACGTGCGGCGAGAAGTAGGAACCGCCCAGCACCCCGAAGACCTCGTCCCGGATCAGGATCGGCGCGGCCGCGAAGGCGCGCGGGGCGTCGGGCCGCGCCATCGCCGCCGCGTTGGCCTCCGAGTACGTGAGGCTCGAGTCCGCGAGCCGGTCACCGCACCACACCGGCCGGCGCTCCGCGTAGGCGCGCCCGGTCACACCCTCTCCCGGCCGGAGCAGGAGTGGGCGCGCGAAGTCCATGGGGTGGTTGCGGCTCCGCACGAGGACGAGGCCGCCGCGCGCGGCGTCCCACCGGTAGAAGCCGGCCGCCCCGCAGCCGAGGGCCTCGATGACCCCGTCCGAGATGAGGTCGATCACCTCGTCCAGCTTCAAGGTGGCGGAGAGCTTGCGGGTAACTTCCAGAAGAACGATGGCGTCCTGCTCGCGCTGGCGGGTCTCGCCGTAGAGGCGCGCGTTGTTGACCGAGGTGGCGAGCTGCTGGCAGAAGAGCTCGAGGTGGGCGATCCCCCGCCGCGTGATGGGCCGGCGGCTCGGCTTGTTGTCCACGCTGACGACCCCGATCGGCCGCCCCTGGACGAGGAGGGGCACCAGCGCGAACCGTCGGGAGCGCAGCACCGGGTGGGCGTGGAGCTCAGGGGGCAGCGGCGGCACCTGCGCGAGCTGCTCGTCGCTGCCCACCATCAGCGTGAGGCCCGAGTCCCACACCACCTGGAAGCCGCCGCCGCCCCGGAGCGGGATGAGGCGCCGGACGTCGGGGCCCACGTCGCTGCCCGCCACCAGGTGCAGGGTGACACCGTCGTCCTCGGTGAGCCAGACGTTGAGGCGGTCGAAGCTGAGCGCGCGGCTCGCGGAGGCCGCGAAGATCTCCACGCGCTCCTGCAGGTCCATGGAGCGGTCCATCGCCTGGGTCAAGGCGTAGAGATCCTCGGTGAGCTGGCGCCGGTCCTGGATGTCCTGGAACAGGCGCGCCTTGGCGATGGCGGCGGCCGACTGGCTGACGAAGATCTCGAGCAGCTCCCGGTCGTCGGGGCTGAAGCGGAAGGGCTCGCGGCCGCCGAGCACCAGCACGCCCAGCAAGAGGTCCTGGAAGATGATCGGGACGCCGAGGACGCTCTTGAGACCGCTCCGCCGCCACCACTCCGGATTGGTAACGCGCGGGTCGGAAGCGATGTCCGCCACCTCGAGCTGCCGCCGCTCCGCGGCCACCCAGCCCACGTCGCCCTCGCCGATGGCCAGGAGACGCCGGGGGAAATCGCTCATGCCGCCGGCCACCGCGCGGATCTCGATGCGCTTCACCGCCGCGTCCACCACCCACACCGCCACCGCCGGCACCTGCATGAGCTCCACCGCTGCGTTCGCGATGCCGGCCAGCACCTCGTCGGGCTCGAGCGAGGAGGACACGAGCTGATTGAGCCGGGCCAGCATGTGCAGGCGCGTGGCCCGCGTGTTGAGCGCCTCGTGCAGCCGCGCGTTGCGCAGCAGCACGCCCGCCTGCTCCCCGATGGCCCGCAGCGTGGCCAGCTCCGCGTCCTCGAAGCGGCGGCGCGCGGTCCACCACACGAGGTAGAAGGCGCCCGCCACCTGCCCGTCGATGAAGAGCGGGATCACGAGGCCCGACTGGTGCGGGAACCGGTGGAAGAGGGGGATCGCGAAGCGCGGGTCGTTCGGGAGGTCGTCGCTCCAGATCACCTGCCCGCTCTGGAAGACCGCGTCGAAGCCCCGCTGCTCGTCGGCGGTGAGGCGGGCGATGGCGAGCACCTCGAGCGCGTCCTTGGGCACGCGATAGGCCGCGACCGGCCGCAGCTCCGCGGCCTCCGCCGGCCGGACGTAGGAGGCGACGGTCTCGGCCCCGGTGAGCCGCGCCAGCTCGCGGCAGATGAGCCGGAGCGCCTCGCCGAACTCGGTGGTGGCGCTCGCCACGCGCGCCACCGCGAACAATGCCGCCGTCTCGCGCAGCCGCGACTCGAGCCCGCCCGCGCCCTCTCCACTCATGCTCATCCAGTATAAGCGCGCGCCCTTTCCCCACCCGGCACCTTCCGGCGTGGTGGTCACGCGGGTGGGGGCGGGGGCGCCACCACCCCCCCGCCCGTCAACTACGCGCGAGGCTTGAGACCGGCCGCGCCGTAATAATTGAAGGTGAAGACGAAGTGGCCCGCCGCGTCCGCCCGCTCGATGACCGCGAGCCAGCCGGCCGCGCGGCGGGCCCCGACCAGCCCGAACTCCACCGCCGCGGTGGCCCGCCGCTCGAGCAAGCTGTGCGTGAACGGGTCGAGCCTCCGGACCTGGTAGACGTCGGCGAGCAGCCGCACGCGCTCGAGCCCCAGCTCCACCAGGCGCCGCACCAGGGTGCGGCCGGAGAACGGCTCGCGATACAATCTCGCGGTCACGCCCTCGAAGATCCGGCGGGTGAGCTCACGATCCGGATGATCGAGCACCTGCGTGCCGAAGTCCTGGTCCTGGAGCCCCACCACGCCCCCCGGCCGCGTCACCCGCACCAGCTCGCGCAGCATCGCCTGCGGCCGCGCCACGTGCAACAGCACGGTCACGGCCAGGGCGCAGTCGAAGCGGCCGGTGCGGAACGGCAGCGCCGCCGCGTCGCCCAGGCGGAATTCCAGGCGGCGGTCGAGCCGCTCCTCCCGCGCCCGGCGCCGCGCCGCCGCCAGCACCACGCGGCTCCGGTCGAGGCCGGTCACGTGGCCGCGCGGGCCGACCAGCGTGGCCAGGTCGCGCGCGACCACCCCGCTGCCCGAGCCGACCTCGACCACGCGCCAGCCGGGGGCGATGCGGCAGAAGCGCAGGAAGCGCCGACGCAGGCGCGCCTGCGTCGGGGTGTTCCCACGCGACTCCATCATCCGCACGTAGCGCTCGGGCCGGGGCTGGCGGTCGATGGCCCGCCAGGGGTCGGGATGCGGGGGCACGGGCGCGGTCAGTCGAAGCGGTCGGGAAACAGCTCGCGGAACAGCCGCAGCAGCCCGCCCTCGGGGGCCGCGGGCGCGATGCGGTCGGCGGCGCGGCGCACGACCTCGGGGGCGTGCGGCATGGCCACGCCGAGGCCCGCCTCGCGCAGCATCTCCACGTCGTTCTCCTGGTCGCCCACCGCGACCACGCGCTCGATCGGCACGCCCAGGTGCGCGGTGAGGCGGGTCAGGGCCGCGCCCTTCGAGGCCCCCACCGGAATGATCTCGAGGTAGTCGCCGCGCGTGCGCACGAGGCGGCCGTGCTCGGCCACGCTCGGCGTCAGCTCCTCCCGCACGATGTCGAGATCCTTCGGGTGGCCGATCAGCAGGCTCTTGATGAAGCCGCCCAGGGCCAGGAACTGGCCGGGATCGTCCACCACGTCGATTCGTAGACCTTCTTCCACGCAGTACCGGCGCACCGCCAGGGTGTGCGCGATGCAGAAGAGCCGATCGTCGCGGTAGAAGACGGGATGCACCGGCGCCTGCGAGAAGACGGTCCAGGCCCGATGCAGCACCCCGCGGGGCAGCGTGAGCGAGACGAGGTCGGGGCCGCCGTCGCCGCCGCGCACGACCGCGCCGTTGTAGTAGATGACCGGGGCGGTGACGCCCAGCTCGTCGCGGTAGGGGTCGGCCGCCGCGGGCATCCGCCCGGTGGCCAGTGAGATGGTGAGCCCGCGCTCGGACGCCCGGCGGAAGGCCGCCACCAGCGCGGGATCGAGCGCCATGGAGTCGTCGAGCAGGGTGCCGTCGAGATCGCAGACCAGGAGATCGTACGACGCGGGCGTCACGCCCGCCGCTCTCCCCGCTGGAAGCGCGCCGCGCATTCGCGGCTGCAGAAGAAGAGCGGCGCCCCGCCCGCCTCGGACCGGATGGCCCGCGACATCAGGACGTAGGTCTGGCACACCGGATCCTTGACCAGCTCGTCGTGGGGCCGCTCGCTCCGCGAGGGCAGGCGCGCCCGCCACGCGGCGGGCAGCCGGGTGACCACGATGACCACCACCGCGATCAGGGCCAGGAGGAGCAGGGCGCGCATCGCGCCTCTCAACGCGGATCGGGTCGGATGGAGAGCGAGCGGAGGAAGTCGCGGTCCTGCTCGGTAAGGTCGAAGCCCTCGGCGGACTCGGCGGCGCGGGCGCCCGAGAAGAAGATGCCGGTCTCCGCCCCCCGCCTGAGGATCTCCTGCACCGCCTCGCGCGAGGCCTCGGTGGCCTTGAGCGACAGCTCGATGGCGCTGAGCAGCTTCTCCATCAGCCGATCGGCGGGGCGCTCTTGCGTCATGGAGCTTACGATAGCACACTGGCGCGACGGAGCTTTCCGTGCCCCCCGACGACACCACCCGCGCCTGGCACTTCCTCCGCTCGACCGCGCGCGAGCGCCTCGGCAAGCTCACCCTGCGCGAAGACGTCTGGCGCCTGCCCACCGGGGTGGAGAAGACCTACCCGATCCTGCACGTCGGGCCCACGGTGGGCGTGGTGCCATTCGTGGACCCCGCCCACGTGCTGCTCATCCGGCAGTTCCGGCATCTCATCCGCGGCGATTCCTGGGAGCTGCCCGGGGGCGGCGGCCAGCCCGGGGAGACGCCGGAAGCGGCCGCGCAGCGCGAGCTGCAAGAGGAGGGCGGCTTCCGCGCGGGGCGCCTGACCTTCCTTTCCCGCTTCTTCCCCTCCGCCGCCTATCTCGACGAAACCGCCTACTGCTTCATCGGCGAGGAGCTCGTGGCCGACCCCCTCGCCTCCGACGACGACGAGTTCTTCGAGCGGCGCGTGGTCCCGTTCCGGGAGGCGGTGGCGATGGCGCTCGACGATCGCATCACCGAGTCCGTCTCCAAGGTCGCCCTCCTCGCCGCGGCCCTCCGCCTCGGCCTCCGCCCCTAACGTCGCGTCACCCGCTGCGTCGGCTCGCGCTCGGTTCATCGACGGGCGGGGCCGGGGGCGGGGGCGCCTCCCGGGAGCACGCTGACTCGCAAGCCCGCACCGGCACTCTGACGAGCCACGAGAAAGGAGCGCCAGCCTCCGGCTACGCGCAGAAGACACGGCTCCCGGGAGGCGCCCCCGCCCCCGGCCCCACCCTCGCGTTGCGACACATACGCGGGAAACTCAAGCACCACTGCACCGGCGCTGCGCGTGATGGCTGCCTATGGATCAGGCTGGGCGTGGCGGGTGGGGCTGGTTGTGTGCGGTGGGGGTGGCAGGCCCTCCCCGGGACCGTGTCTTCTGCGCGCCGCCGAAGCCTGAGGCTCCCATCTCGTGGCTCGATTGAGAGGCCCCGGGGGCTGCGAGTCAGCGTGTCCCGGGGAGGGCCTGCCACCCCCGCCGCGCACCCCGCTCTAGACAGGACGTGGTGCGATCGTCGGCCGCGGCGCGCGAAGCTAGCGGCCACCGGGCGAAGCGAGCGAGCGGGCCTGCTCGTAGGCTTCGTCCGCCTCGCGTGGCAGGCCGGTGCGCGCGTAGAGGTCGCCCAGCAGCGCGTGCAGGCTCGGCTGATCCGCGTCGGTGGTGAGCGCGGCCACCACCACGCGGCGCGCGTCGTGGAGGAATCCGCGGCTCGCCAGCACGCCCGCCTGCATCACCGCCCGCGAGCTGGCCGGCACGTCCGGGCCGAGCGCCTGGTCGACGTCCCGGAGATCCCGGCGCAGATCGTCGGCGCGCTGCCGGTCCACGACCTCGAAGCGGACCTCGTCCACCCGGCTCTGCCCCGAGAAGAGCTGCAGCGTGTAGGCGGTCCCGGGGACCAGCGCGGGCGCGTCGCCTGGATACGCGAGCCGGCTCCCCGTCAGGCCCGAGCGCTCCAGCACGATGCCGGAGGGGGCGACCACGCGGAGCGCGTACCGCGCGAACTGGTAGCCCTGCCACTCGAACGTGAGCGCGTCCGACATGACCGGTCCCCCGCGCGGGCTCAGGATCACCGGCGGCCGGCCCATGCTCCTCGTGGACAGCACCGGCCGCGGCGTCTCGCGGGGAGTGCTGCCGAGGAAGCCGAGGCCGCCCTCGAGCAGCAGGAAGGCCTTCTGCAACTTGGTGTCCGCCGGCGGCGCCGTCACCACGAAGGGCGACCGGGCCGCGTCCACCTGCACGCTGCCGCGCCGGCCCGCCAGCACGACCACCGCCGCCGCGTCGTCCGTCGCCCGCAGGCTGTCGCCCACCTTGAGCGCCAGCAGCGGCCCCGCGGGCCGCCAGTCCGGCGTCCCGGGCCCGCGCACCTCGATGCGGCCGCGGCCCGGCTTGATCTCGGTGATCATGGCGCCGACGTCCCGGGTCTGGGCACCCACCGGCGCCGCCGCGGTCAGCATCACGACTACCAGCCAGGCCGTGACTCTCCTCATGCCCACCTCCGGCTCCTAGTAGGTCGCTCGGCCGCCCGAGAGATCGTAGACGGCGCCGGTGCTGAAGGAGCACTCGTCCGAGGCGAGCCACGCCACCAGCGCCGCCACCTCTTCCGGCTTCCCTACCCGCCCCATCGGGATCTTGGAGACCAGCAGATCCACCGTGCTCTGCTCCATCTGCTTGAGCAGCTCGGTGCCGATCACCGCGGGCGCCACCGCGTTCACGAAGATCCCGCGGGTCGCGACCTCCTTGGCGAGCGCCTTGGTCAGCCCGATCACGCCGGCCTTGGCGGCGGAGTAGGGCACGAGCGTGGGATTGCCCTCCTTCCCCGCGATCGACGCGATGTTGACGATGCGGCCCCCGCCCTGTCGCAGCATCACCTTGACCGCGGCCCGGCAGCACAGGAAGACGCTGGTGAGGTCCACGTCGATGACCCGCTGCCAGTCCTCGTCGGAGAGCTCCCAGATCGGAAACGAGCGGCCGGTGATCCCCGCGTTGTTGACCAGCACGTCGAGACGGCCCCAGGCGCCCTCCACGCGGGCGACCGCGCCGTCCACGTCCTTGGCCCGCGTCACGTCCCCGACCAGCGCCAAGGCGCCGCGGCCGACGCCACGCGCCGCCGTCTCCACCCCGTCGGCATCCTGGTCGAGCAGGGCCACCCGCGCGCCGTCGGCGGCCAGGCGGGTCGCGATGGCGAGCCCGATCCCGCGGGCGGCTCCGGTCACGAGGGCGGTCTTGCCGGCAACCGTCATCGCTAGTAGGCCGGCGGCGCGTAGACCGTCAGGAAGAACAGCGGCAGCGGGCCCGGGTTCCGCACGTGGTGGAGCGCGCCCGCCGGGATCAGCACGCACGCGCCGGCGCGGGCCTGGTGCACGGTCCCCTCGACGGTCACGATGGCCTCCCCCTCCACCACGAAGACGACCTGGTCGCCGGCGTGGGTCTCCTCCGGGCCGCCGTCCTGGCCGGGCGCGATGGTCATGACCGCGGTCTGGGTGCGCTCGGTCTCCTGCAGCACCTCGAAGAAGCGCCCGCGGTGTGCGTGGATATCGACCATGGTGGTTATCACGACGCCCTCTTTGTTCTTACGGTCATCGCAAGCGATGACCTCTATAGGGTGGCTCCGCCTCTTTCTGACGCCGGCGGCCCTAGCGTAGTGCTTTCGCGGGGCTCACGCCAGGCCTGGGTGCGGCGGCTCACGCCCCGCATGAGGGCCCAGTAGGCCAACCGCACCGCCAACCCGATGGCAATGATGCACACCGACATCGCGGCGGCCTGGGCGGCGTCGCCCGCGTCGTCCATCAGCAGCACCGCCACCGCGGCCAGCTCGGTGCCGGGGGCCACCAGGAAGACCACCGCGGAGAGCGTCACCATCGCGTTGAGGAAGAAGTACATGCTGATGCCCACGATGGGCGGCAGGGCCATCGGCACCGTCACCCGCCAGAAGGTCCGGTAGAAGGGCACCCCCAGGGAGGCCGAGACGTTCTCGAACTCGGCGTCCATCTGCCGGAGCGCGGTGGTGGCGGTGAGAAAGCCCACCGTGAAGTAGTGGATGACGTTCGAGATGATCAGAATCGCGAGCGTGCCGTAGAGCACGTTGAGCGCGCTGCCCGCCTTGTTGAACGTGAAGATGTACGCGAGCCCCAGCACCATGCCCGGGATGGACACCGGCAGCACCGACAGCAGGTAGAGCGTCCCGCTCCAGCCGGTCCGGCACTTCTCGACGACGTAGGCCCCCACGAAGGTGAGCACGGTGCCGATCAGCGCGGTGAGGGCGGCCACGTAGACGCTGTTCCAGAGCGGCACGTAGCCGCCCACCGTGTCGAAGCGGTAGTGGCGCAGGGTCGGGGTGAAGTTGTAGGGCCAGCGCACCACCAGCGAGTACACCGCGATGGCCAGGTACATGCCGGCGATGGCGGCCGCGATGAGCGCGCAGTAACCGAAGCCGGCCCAGTCGGCGAGCGGGCGGCGCACCGGCACGAGCGGGCGCGAGGACGAGGTGACCAGCGCGTACTGGCGGCGCTGGACCATGCGGTCCACCAGGAAGGCGAGCACCGCCGGGATCAGCAGGACCACCGAGACGGTGGCGCCCATGGTGAAGTTCTGCTGGCCCGAGACCTGGTTGTAGATCTCGGTGGCCATCACCGAGAACTTGCCGCCGATGGCCTTGGGCGCGCCGAAGTCGGTGATGACGAGGGTGAAGACCACGAAGCAGGCGCTCACCAGCCCGAACTTCACGCCGGGCAGGGTCACGGTCAGGAAGGTCTTGAGCGGGGACGCCCCGAGCGTCCGCGCCGCGTCGTAGAGGCGCGCGTCGGTGGCGGAGAGCGCGGCCACCAGGATGAGGAGCGCGTGCGGAAAGCAGTAGAACACCTCGGCCACCACGATGCCCTTGGCTCCGTAGATCCCCACGTTGTAGCCGGTGGCGCGCGTGAAGATGCCGTTGTTGCCGAACACGTAGATGAAGGCCAGCGCCTGCACCAAAGAAGGAGCGAAGAGCGGCAGCATCGCCACGATCCGGAACAGGCCGCGACACCGCATCAGGGTGCGCGTGAGGCCGTAGGCGTAGCCGAAGGCCAGCGCCACCGTGATGACCATGGACACGAGGGAGACGGCGAGGCTGTTCCAGATGGACGCGGCGATCGCGGGGGTGCCGAAGTAGCGCCGGTAGTTGGCCAGCCCCACGAAGCCGCCGTCGGCGCCCAGGAGGCTCCGCCAGATCACGTGCAGCAGAGGGTAGAGCACGAAGAAGTAGAGGACGATCGCGAAGAGGGCGACCAGCGCGTAGCGGATCAGGTCCTCACCGGCCATCCGGTGACGGACGGTTTGGTCCGGGATCTCGGAGGGCAGCCCTTCAGACGACCCCGCGCGCGCCATCGAGCGCTAGCCCGCCGGGAAGACGCGCAGGGCCTCGGCGCGGAGCGAGAGCGCCAGCTCGGACCCCTCGGCGGCGCCCAGGCCGGCGAACGCGGTGGCCGCCACGTCGCATTCGAGCGCGGGGGCGCCGTCGGGGAGGGCCAGGCTCAGGCGGGTGAAGGAGCCCAGGAACTGGATGGCGCGGATGCGGGTGACCAGCCGGTTCTCGGCGCCCACGGCGGCGCCGACCGTGATCTCCTCGGGCCGGATCGCCAGGGTGAGCCGGGTGCCCGCGGCGATCGGCTCGGTGGCCCCGTACCGCATCTCCACCGAGCCGAGCCGCGCCCACCCGGTCCGCTCCCCCGCGGTGGCCTCCAGGAAGTTCATCTGGCCGACGAAGCGCGCGACGAACGGCGACCGCGGGCGCATGTAGACCTCGACGGGCGCGCCCACCTGCTCCACCACCCCGTGGTTCATCACCACGATGCGGTCGGCCATGGCCAGCGCCTCCTCCTGGTCGTGCGTGACCATGATGGTGGTGACGCCGAGCCGCCGCTGCAGCGCGCGGATCTCGTGGCGGAGCGACTGGCGCACGCGCGCGTCGAGGGCGGAGAGCGGCTCGTCGAGCAGCAGCAGCGCGGGCGACGGGGCCAGGGCCCGGGCCAGCGCGATGCGCTGCTGCTCGCCGCCCGAGAGCTGGGCCGGGTACTTCTGCTTGTGGGCCGCGAGCCCCACCAGGGCCAGGAGCTCGTCGATGCGGCGCTCGATCTGGGCCTTCGCCACGCGCCGGGTCTCGAGCCCGTAGCCCACGTTGCGGGCCACCGTGAGGTTCGGGAAGAGGGCGTAGGACTGGAAGACGATGCCGTAGTTGCGCTGGCTGGGCGGCAGCGCGGAGACATCGCGCCCGCCCATCGTCACCACCCCCGCGTTCTGCCGCTCGAGCCCCGCGATGATCCGGAGGAGCGTGGTCTTGCCGCAGCCGCTCGGCCCCAGGAAGCAGACGAACTCGCCGGGCGAGATGGACAGCGTGATGCCGCGCAGGGCCACGAACTGACCGAACTTCTTGGCGATGCCCTCGAGCGCCACCGCCGCGGGCCGGGCGGCCTCCGTGCTCACCCCCGGCTCCCCCTCGCGGTCTCTTCCGCCACCACGCGCAGGAGCCCGGCTCCGTAGCGCCCGGCCTTGTGCGGCCCCACCCCGTGGGCCATCTCGAGCTCGGCCAGCGTGCGCGGCCTCAGCGTGGCGATGTCGCGGAGGGTCCGATCGCTGGCCACGATGAAGGGGGCCAGCCCTTCGGCCCGCGCCACCGTGAGCCGGTGACGTCGGAGCGCCTCGAAGAGCGCCAGCGCCGCCGTGTCCAGCTCCGCGGCCTCGCGCGAGGGCCGGCGCCGCCCCGGCTCCCCCGCCCGCTCCGCCGCGGGTCCGGCGGCCACGCGGGGGCCGGCCGGGGGCAGCAGGAGCCGCACCGGCCGCTCGCCCTTCATGACCGCGCGCCCCTCATCGGTCAGGACGACGACGGGACGCTCCCGCCCCGAGAAGCTCACCCATCCCGCCGAGACGCACCGGCGCAACAGGGCCAGGATCCACGCCGCGGGATGCTCCTTGAGGTTGCCGTGCGTCGGCACCCGGGTCAGCCCGGCCCGCTCGAGGCGCTCGTCGGGCTCACCGCGGACCAGCTTGACCACGGTCTGCAGGCCGAAGCGGTCGTGGACCCGGGCGACACCCGACAGGGCCTTCCGAACGATCAGGGAGGTGCGCTCGGCATCCTCCGCCTCTTCCGGGGCGGCCTCGAGCGCCCGGCAGACGTCGCACCGCCCGCAGCCCGCGAGCGTCTCCGCGTCGTCGCCGAAGTAGCGGAGAATCGCGTCGTGACGGCAGCTTCCGCCCTCGACCCAGCGAATCAACTCGAGGAACATGCCCCACTTGTGCTCGACCACCGCGGGGTCCGGCGCCGCGCCGTCGGCGCCCCGCTCGAGCAGGGCACGGCGTAGCGGGAGATCGCCGCCGCTGACCAGGAGGAGACCGAGGGCGGGCGCCCCGTCGCGGCCGGCGCGGCCCACCTCCTGGTAGTAGGCCTCGATGGAGCCGGGCGGACCCAGGTGGATCACCGCGCGGACGTCGGGCCGGTCGATACCCATGCCGAAGGCGTTGGTGGCCACCACGACCTCGACCCGCCCCTCCGCGAACCCCCGCTGGGCGACCTCTCGCGTCCGGCCATCGAGCCCGGCGTGGTAGGCGACGGCCCCCCAACCCCGGGCGGCCAGCCGATCGGTCTCCTCCTCGGCCTTCTTGCGGGTTGGCGCGTAGACGATCGCGGTGCCGCCGCCCCGGCCGGGTCCCCCGAGGGCCTCGGCGAGCGCCGCGTCCACCAGCCGCTCGCGCTCACGCCGACCGTCCACCTCGACCGCGCGCAGGGCGAGGTTCGGGCGGGCGAAGCCGCGCACCATCTGGGGCGTGTCCGGGGGGAGGCCGAGGCGCGCGAGGATCTCGTCGCGGACGATCGGCGTCGCGGTGGCCGTGCAGGCGAGCACCCGCGCGCTCGGGAAGTCGCCGATCAGCGCGCCGATCCCGAGGTACTCCGGACGGAAGTCGTGGCCCCACTCGCTGATGCAGTGGGCCTCGTCCACTGCGATCAGCGGGACGGTGATCTCGTGGAGCATGGCCCGGAAGCCGGGGAACGCCAGCCGCTCGGGCGCGACGTAGACCAGCCGGAAGGCGCCGGCCGCCAGCCGCGCCATGCGCCGCCTCATCTCGGCGGCGTCGAGGGTGGCGGCCAGATAGGTCGCGGGCACCTCGCGCGCGTCGAGGGCCTGCACCTGATCGGCCATGAGGGCCACCAGCGGGGAGATGACGAGGGTGGTGCCGGGCAGCAGCGTGGCGGGGAGCTGGTAGCTCAGGCTCTTGCCGCCCCCGGTGGGCGCCACCAGCAGGAGCCGGCCGTGGGCGAACAGAGTCTCCACCGCCTCGCGCTGGCCCGGCCGGAAGGCCGTGTAGCCGAACCGCGCGAGAGCGGCGTCGAGATCTCCTATGAGCGCGCGCGGCACGGCACCTTTGTATCCGCTCGGCTCGCCTTCGGCTTCACCTCGCCCTACTTGGCGTAGCGCTTCTGCCACTCGGTCAGGATGCGGTCGCGGTTCTTCGCGGACCAGTCGAAGTCATTGGGGAACACGACCTTGCTGAGGTCTTTGGGCAGCCCCTCGGGTACCGGGAACCCGGCCACGCCGACCGCGGCGAAAAACTTGGCGTAGAGCCCCATCGCCTCGTCGGTGATGGCCCAGTCCAGGAATTGCTTGGCCGCCGGGTTCTTGGCGCCCTTCTTGGTCAGCGCGTTGGCCTCCATCTCGTAGCCCGACCCTTCCTTCGGGAGCACCATCTCCACCGGGGCGCCCTTCTTCTTCATCTCGAGCGCGACGTACTCGAACGACACCCCGATGGCCCGCTCGCCCGCCGCCGCGTCCTTGCAGGGCTTGGAGCCGGACTTGGTGTACTCGGCCATGTTCGGGTGGATCGCGTCGAGGTACTTCCAGCCTTCGGTCTCCCCCATCCGCTGCAGGACGGACGCCACCGAGAGATAGCCGGTCCCGGAGGAGGCCGGGTTCGGCATCACCACGTGCCCCTTGTAGACCGGCTTGGCGAGGTCGGCCCACGACGTGGGCGCGGGCAGATTGTGCTTCTTGCCCACCTCGGTGTTGAAGCAGAACGCCGACATGTAGATGTCGATGCCGACCCACGACGGCGGGTTGGCCTTGTCCCGGAAGAGCGGCTGGACCCGCTCGAGGCCCTTCGGCGCGTAGGGCTCGAGCATTCCTGCGTTCTTGAACACGAGCTGGTTGGTGGCGCCGACCCCCCAGATCACGTCCGCCTGCATATTGTCCTTCTCGGCCATGAAGCGGGCCGCGATGTCACCGGTGGACAGCCGCAGCATCTTGACCTCGATATTGGGCAGCGACTTCTCGTAGGCCTTCTTGTACTCGGCGATCTGCTCGTTCTCGATGGCGGTGTAGATGACCACCGTCTGCTTCTGGGCCACCGCCGGCGTGACCGCGGCGAGGGTCAGCAGCGCGGTCGTCACGACCAGGGCGAGGACGCTGCGTGTGGTTGTCAGCATGATGACGCCTCCTTGGAGTAGCGGGTCGAGTGGGACATCGTCACGATTGAAGCCTTACTGAGCCATGAATCCGCCGTCGACGATCATCTCCGCCCCCGTCATGAACGACGACTCGTCGGAGGCGAGGAACAGCGCGGCATTCGCGATGTCGCGAGGCTGGCCGATCCGGCCGAGGGGGATTCCGGTCTTGAACTCCGCCCGCAGCGCGTCGTTGAGGTACGGAGCCTGCAACGGGGTCTCCACGATCCCCGGGTGGATCACGTTCGAGCGGATATTGTCCTTGGCGAACTGGATGGCCAGCGACTTGTTGAGCGAGATCAGCGCGCCCTTGGCCGCGGTGTAGGCGTCCTGGGCCCGCGTGAAGCCGGCCAGCGCCGAGACCGAGCCTATCAGGATGATGGAGCCGCCGCCCGCCGCTTGGAGCTGCGGGATGCCGTACTTGGTCACCCAGAAGACCGACTTGAGGTTGATGGCCATGACCCGGTCCCACTGCTCGCCGTCCGTCTCGAGCACCGACCGGTCGCGGTCCTTCCAGAGCACGCCCGCGTTGTTATAAAGGATGTGGAGCGCCCCGAAGCGGCGCGCCCCGTCCTCGACCATGCGGCGCACCTCGGCCTCGACGGCCACGTCGCCCACCACCGCCAGCGCCTCCCCGCCCGCCTTGCGGACCAGCTCCGCGGTCTCGTTGGCGGCCGCCCCGTTCAGGTCACAAACCACGACACGCGCGCCCTCCTCGGCGAAGAGCAGGGAGGCTTCGCGTCCCATCCCCATCCCCGCGCCGGTGATCAGCGCGACTTTGTTCTTGAGCCTTGCCATGTCCTGTCGTCTCCCCGCCCCCTCACCCTGCCCTCTCCCCCTCCGGGGGCGAGGGTTCCCGGATTCTTCCCTCTCCCCTCTGGGGAGAGGGCCGGGGTGAGGGGCCTAGATTCTTTCGAACAGTCGGATCAGCTCCCAGTCGGTGACGGACTGATCGTACGCCTGTTGCTCGAGCCGCCCGTGCTGGAGGTAGTGCTCCACGACCTTCGGCCCGAACGCCTCGCGCGCGGCCTTCGACCCCTCCAGCTCGCCGAGCGCGTCGCGCAGGGTCTTCGGCACCTGCGCCAGCCTGGTGTCCTCGTAGGCGTTGCCCTCGAACATGGCCGGCGGCGTCAGCTTCTGCTCCACGCCGCGCAGTCCCGCCGCGATGGTGGCCGCGAAGGCCAGGTAGGGGTTGGCGTCGGCGCCCGGGATGCGGTTCTCCACCCGGAAGCCGCCACCCTCGCCGCAGATCCGGAAGCCGCAGGTGCGATTGTCCCAGCCCCACGCGACGCGGGTGGGCGCGAAGGAGCCGGCCTGGTAGCGCTTGTAGGCGTTCACGGTGGGCGCGTAGAAGTACGCGAACTCGCGCGCCACCGCCATCTGGCCGGCCAGCCACTGCTGGAAGAGCGGGGTGCCTTGCCGGGAGCCCTTAGCCGCGAACAGGTTGCGCCGCCCCGCCGCGTCCCACACCGAGGAGTGGAGGTGGAAGGACGAGCCCGCCGCGCCCATGTCGTACTTGGCCATGAAGGTCACCGAGCAGCCCTGCTGCCAGGCGATCTCCTTCACCCCGTGCTTGTAGAGCACGTGCCGGTCGGCCATCTCCAGCGCGTCGGCGTAGCGCAGGTTGATCTCCTCCTGCCCGCGCCCCCACTCGCCCTTGGAGAACTCCACCGGCACCCGCGCCGCTTCCATCCCGTTGCGGATCGCCCGCACGAGCGGCTCCTCCCGGGACGTCTGGAGGATGTGGTAGTCCTCGAGATAGTTCGAGACCGGGGCGAGGCCGTGGTAGCGCTTGGCCCGCGCCTCGTCGAACGACTCCTTGAAGAGATAGAGCTCGAGCTCGGACGCGGTCTTGACCCGGTAGCCGGCCTTGGTCGCGCGCTCGAGCTGGCGCCGCAGCACCCAGCGCGGCGCTTCCTCGATCGGCTCGCCTTCCTCGGTGTAGACGTCGCAGAAGACCAGCGCGGTCTTGGGCAGCCAGGGCAGGAGCCGCCAGGTGGTGAGGTCCGGGACAAGCTTCATGTCCCCGTAGCCCCGCTCCCACGAGGCGAGCTTGAAGCCGGGCAGCGGCTCCATCTCCATGTCCACCGTGAACAGGTAGATGCACGCGTGGACGCCATCGTCCACGACGTGGTCGAGGAAATAGCGGCCGACGACGCGCTTGCCCATCAGGCGGCCGAGGCCGTCGGCGAACACCGTGAGCACGGTGTCCACCAGGCCCTTCTTGATCAGCGCCTCGAGGCCCTTCGCGTCTGCCCGATCTTCAGGCACAGGCGTGTCTCCTGCGAGTGACCGGCGACGTGACGAGGAGGCGGCGGCGCAAAGCGCCGCAATCTTACCCGCAGCAGGTCAGCTCTGGCAATACGACCCGGAACCGATACGGGTGGCCCGTCCGCTTTCGAGCGCCGGCTTTCGCCCGCGCGACCTGATTCTGGGAGGAGGTCCGGAAGGGGGGCGCAGCCCCCCTCCGAGCTAACGTATGGGGACGGGGGGGATCAGGGCGATCAGGAGGATGAGGCAGAAGACGCCGAGGGCGTAGCGGCGGGGTGACAGCGGGGTGAGGTCGTCGAGCGGCGGGGCGTGGTGGAAGCCCATGAGCAGGAGGATGAGCGCGCCGAAGACGATCCAGTTGGCCGACTGGAACACCGCGCCGAGCGCGGCGAGGCCGACCAGAGCGGCGATGGACACCTGCCGGTGCCGCGCGCCGACGAGCGCGTACGCGATGCGCCCGCCGTCGAGCTGGCCGATCGGGAACAGGTTGAGCGCGGTGACGAAGAGGCCCACCCAGCCCGCGAGCGCGACCGGGTGGACGAAGACGTCCATCCCCGGCGGGATGGGGCCGAAGACCATCCAGGTGAGCAGGCGCATGAGCAGCGAGTCCCCGAAGGTCATGCCGCTGTGCTCCGGCAGCACCATCCCCACCCGCGACCACTGCAGGCCCAGGAGCAGGGCGGGCACCGCCACCACCAGCCCGGCGAGCGGCCCGGCCACCGCGATGTCGAAGAGGGAGTTCCGGTCCCGGGCGGGCGACCGCATGCGGATCACCGCGCCCAGGGTGCCGAAGAGGAAGATCGGCGGCGGGGCCGGGATGAAGAACGGCAGGCTCACCGACGCCCCGTAGTAGCGGGCCGTGAAGTAGTGGCCGAACTCGTGGGTGCCCAGGATGGCGATCAGGGTGAAGGAGAAGGGCACGCCGTCGAGCAGGCGGAGCGGCTGGAGAAACGGATTGAAGGTCACGAACGGGAAGGAGCCGGTGATCAGGCAGCCCGCGGCGAGCGTGGAGAGCACGGTGAGCACGAAGAGCAGCAGGTTGACGCCCGGGCGCGAGGACTCCCTCACGTCGGCCAGCGGCACCGCGCGGATCCACACCAGGTCGCCCTGGCGGCCGAGGAAGGGCGTGTAGCCGAAGCGCTTCAGGCGCGGCTCGATCAGGGCGAGCGCGCGCGCGGGCTCCACGAGGAGCTGCCCGCCCCAGCCGAACGTCGCCCCCCGCACCTCCTGCCGCTCGACGCGGAAGACGTCCTCGATGTTGCGGCGCAGTAGATCCTCGACGACCGTGTAGCCCTCCGCGGGGGCGCCGTTGGTCCCGTGCGCGGTCGAGAGCGGAAAGGGCCAGAGACGCATGGAGGCAGGTTACCACACGGCCAGGCGCGCGACGGCCCCGCGGGCCGCGGCGAGGCCGGCTTCCAGATAGATGACGCCCACGACGGCCTCCAGCGCGGTGGCGAGCACCGACTCCTTCGCCCGCCCGCCCATCTGCTCCTCGCCGCGCCCGAGGCGCAGATGCGCGCCCAGCTCGAGCGAGCCGGCCCAGCGCGCGAGGTTCTCACCCGAGACCAGCGCGGCCCGCCGCGGGGTCAGCATCCCGACCGGCTCCTCGGGCGCGGCCGCGAGCAGCCGCTCGGCGACGACGAGGGCCAGCACCGCGTCGCCCAGGAGGGCGAGCCGCTCGTTGTCGGGCGCGCCGGGATTCTCGTTCGTGAACGAGCGATGGGTCAGCGCCTGTCTCAGCAGCTCGGGATCGCGGAAGGTGTGACCCAGGCGCGGGCCCAGCACGCCGGCGGGATCCGGCGCGACGGTCAACGCCGCGGGCGTCCCGTTGACACCGGATGAGCCGCGACCATCGAGCTCCACTTTCCGCGCGGGCTCCGCCCGCGCTCTCTGCCGTTGGGGGAGGTTCGGAAGGGGGCGTAGCCCCCTCCGAGTGTCCTAGGCGCGATACTTCCGGAGGACGATCGTGGCGTTCGTGCCCCCGAAGCCGAACGCGTTGCTGAGCGCGATCTCCACGTCCTGCTTGCGGGCGTGGTTCGGGACGTAGTCGAGGTCGCAGTCGGGATCCGGCGTCTCGTAGTTGATGGTCGGGGGCAGGATCCCGTGATAGATCGCGAACGCGGTGGCGATCGCCTCGATCCCGCCCGCCGCCCCCAGCAGGTGTCCGGTCATGGACTTGGTGGAGGAGACCGCGAGCTTCCGGGCGTGCTCGCCGAAGACGCGCTTGATCGCCATGGTCTCCGACTTGTCGTTGTAGGGCGTGGAGGTCCCGTGGGCGTTGATGTAGCCGACCGCCGACGGCTCGATGCCCGCGTCCGAAACCGCCAGCGCCATGGCCCGCGCGGCGCCGTCCGCCTCGGGGTCGGGCGCGGTCATGTGGTAGGCGTCGCCGGTCATGGCGTAGCCCACCACCTCCGCGTAGATCCGCGCGTCGCGCGCGAGGGCGTGATCCAGCGACTCCAGCACCACGAGGCCGCCGCCCTCCCCGCACACGAAGCCGTCGCGGGTGGCATCGAACGGGCGAGAAGCCCGGCCCGGATCATCGTTTCTGGTCGACATCGCCTTCATCTGGCAAAAGCCCGCGAAGGTCAGGGGGATGATGATGGCCTCGGCCCCGCCCGCGATCATGACGTCGGCGTCGCCGCGCTGGATGATCCGCGTCGCGTCGCCGATCGCGTGATTGCCGGTCGCGCAGGCGGTCACCACCGAGGAGTTCGGCCCCTTGGCCCCGAAGCGCATCGAGAGGAGGCCGGACGCCATGTTCACGATCAGCATCGGGATGAAGAAGGGGGACACCCGGTCCGGCCCCTTCTCGAGCAGGACCTTGTGGCTCTCCAGGAGGGTGGTGATCCCGCCGATGCCGGAGCCCACCATCACGCCGAACCGGTTCTTGTCCACCCGCTCCAGGTTCAGGCCCGAGTCCTCCACCGCCATCACCCCGCAGGCCACCGCGTACTTGAGGAACGGGTCGAACTTGCGGTCGTCCTTCTTGTCGATGTAGCGGAGCGAGTCGAAGCCCTTCAGCTCACCCGCGATCCGGGTGGGCAAAAGACTCGCGTCGAACCGGGTGATGGGCCCGATTCCCGACTTCCCCTCCGTCAGGGCGGTCCAGAACTCCTCGGCGGTGTTGCCGATCGGCGTGACCGCCCCCGCCCCGGTGATGACGACTCGACGCGCGTCCACGCGCCTCTCCGTGCGCCCGATCCTATTGGTTCTCTTTGATATAGCTGATGGCGTCCCCGACGGTGGCGATCTTCTCAGCGTCCTCGTCTGGGATCTCGAGATCGAACTCCTCCTCGAAGGCCATCACGAGCTCGACGGTGTCGAGGGAGTCGGCCCCGAGGTCCTCGATGAACTTCGCGGCCGGCAACACCTCGTCCTCTTCCACTCCGAGCTGCTCGACGATGATCTCCTTGACCCGCTCCTCAACCGGCTTCGCCATGCCCTCCCCTCCTGACTGCGATTGGATTAAACGTAGAGTCCGCCGTTGACGTGGATCGTCTGACCGGTGATGTAGCTCGCGCCGTCGCCGGCGAGGAACCGCACCACCTCCGCCACCTCACGGCTCTGCCCGATTCGCTTGAGCGGCACCTGCTGAAGCATCGCCTCGCGGGCCTCCGCGGGGATCGCGGCCGTCATGTCCGTCTCGATGAGCCCGGGCGCCACCGCGTTCACCAGGATGTTCCAGTGCGCGAGCTCCCGCGCCGCCGCCTTGGTGAGCCCGATCACGCCCGCCTTGGCCGCCGAGTAATTCACCTGGCCGGGGTTGCCCATCGCCCCCGCGGTGGACGCGATGCTGATGATACGCCCGCTCTTCTGCCTCATCATCACCTTGCCCGCCGCGCGGGTCATCAGGAATACCCCGCGCAGGTTCGTGTCGAGCACCTGATCCCAGTCGTCGTCCTTCATCCGGACCAGGAGCTGATCGCGCGTGATTCCGGCGTTGTTGACGACCACGTCGATGCGCCCGAAGCGCTCCCGGGTCGCGTTTATCAAACGGTCTACTTCATCGCGCTGGGTGGCGTCGGCCGGAACCGCCAGCGCCGGCGCGCCCAGGGCCTCCAGCTCTTTCACCGCCACGTCGAGACGCGCCGCGTCGCGGCCAGAGACTACCACGGAGGCGCCGTCCTCTGCCAGCGACCGGGCGATGGCGAGGCCGATGCCCCGGCCACCGCCGGTCACGATCGCGACCTTTCCCGCCAGGGCTTTACCCGAGCTCACGCCGCGCCGCCGCCGACCGCCGCGACCGCCCTGTCCAGGGACGCGGGATCCTCCACCGGGTGGCCGCGCGCGCCGTCGAGCGTGCGCTTCAGCAGCCCGGTCAGCACGCGGCCGGGCCCGACCTCGAGGAAGCCGGTCGCGCCCTCGCGCACGAGGCGCTCCACGCAGTCGGTCCAGCGCACCGGGCTCGCCATCTGCTGGATCAGGAACGGCTTCACCTCGTCGGCGGTCCGGGTGACCCCGCCGTCCACGTTGCGGATTACCGGGACGCGCGGGTCGCTCACCGCGACCCGCTCCAGCTCTGCGGCCAGGCGCTCCGCGGCCGGCTTCATGAGCGCGCAGTGGAAGGGCGCGCTCACCGGCAGCAGCACGCTCTTCCGGCCGCCGCGCGCCGCGGCCGCCTCGACCGCGCGCTCCACCGCCGCGCGGTGTCCCGCGATGACGATCTGGCCTGGCGAGTTGATATTGGCCACCCCCACCACCTCGCCCTGCGCGGCCTCCCCGCACAACTGCTCGGCGGTGGCCAGCTCCACCCCCAGTAGCGCGGCCATCGCGCCGGTGCCCACCGGCACCGCCTCCTGCATGAACTCGCCGCGGCGGCGCACCAGCCGCACCGCCTCCGCGAAGCGCAGCGCGCCCGCGACCACGAGCGCGGAGTACTCGCCCAGGCTGTGGCCGGCCGCGAGGCCGGGGGTCACGCCCCGCTCGGCCAGCGCGGCGGCGGCGGCCACGCTCGTGGTCAGCACCGCGGGCTGGGTGTTGGCGGTCAGGGCCAGGTCGGCGGCCGGCCCCTCGAAGCAGAGCTTCGAGAGCGGGAAGGCGAGCGCGGCGTCCGCCTCGGCCCAGACCGCCGCGGCGGCGGGCGAGCTCTCCGCGAGCGCGCGGCCCATCCCGACCTCCTGCGAGCCCTGGCCGGGGAAGAGGAAGGCGAGGGCGCCGGCTACCATCGCAGCAGCGCCGCGCCCCAGGTGAAGCCGCCGCCGAAGGCGGCCATCAGCACGAGATCGCCGGGCTTGAGCCGGCCGGTCGTCCACGCCTCCTCGAGCGCCACGTAGACCGAGGCGGCGCCGGTATTGCCGTAGCGCTCCACGTTGACCATCACCTTGTCCATCGGCACCTTGAGGCGCTTGACCGCCGCCTCGATGATGCGGAGGTTCGCCTGGTGGGGCACGAAGAGGTCGAGATCATTGGCGGTGAAGCCGTTGTTCTTGAGGATGCGCTCGGCGCAGTCGCCGAACATCCGCACCGCCACCTTGAACACCTCGTTCCCCTTCATCTTGGCGAAGTGCAGGCGCTGGTCCACCGTCTCGTGGGTGGCGGGACGCAGCGAGCCCCCCGCGGGCTGGATCAGCAGATCACCGTAGCGGCCGTCCGAGTAGAGGTCGGTATCGATGATGCCGGCGGCATCGGTGGAGGGCCGGAGCACCGCGGCGCCCGCGGCGTCGGCGAGCAGGATGCAGGTGCCGCGGTCGGTGAAGTCGGTGATGCGCGAGAGGCACTCGGCCCCGATGCAAAGTACAGTCCGGTACTTGCCGGTCTGGACGTACTGAGCGCCGATGGACAGGCTGTAGACCGAGCCCGAGCAGGCCGCGTAGACGTCCACCGAGCCCGCGTTGCGGCAGCCCAGGCGATGCTGGACCAGGTTGGCGGTGGTGGGGAAATTCATGTCCCCCGCGGTGGTGCCCACCACGATGAAGTCGATCTCCTGCGCGGTGACCTGGGCCCGCTCCATCGCCTGCTGGGCGGCCCGGATGGCCAGGTCCGCCGGCCCCTCGCCCTCGTCGACGATGTGGCGCTCCCGGATCCCGGTGCGCTGGACGATCCACTCGTCGGAGGTGGCGACCATCTTCTCGAGCTCCTGGTTGGTCAGGATCCGCTTCGGGGCGAAGGCGCCCACGCCGATGATGCGAGCCCGGTTCATTCCCGGCCTCCCTCCCGTCCCTCGGCGAGGACGGCCTCGGCCTCGAGCGCGGTCTTGATGTGGTGGTTCACGTCGTTGCGAACCCAATCGGCGGCCACGCGCACCGCGTTCTTGATCGCCTTCACCGGGGAGGCGCCGTGGCAGATGATGGCGGCCCCGTTCATGCCGAGCAGGGGGGCGCCGCCCATCTCGGTGTAGTCCACCCGGCGCTTCAGGCGCGCGAAGGCTCGCCGGGCGAGCGCGGCGCCCGCGAGCGAGAGCACGTCGCGCCCCAGCTCCTCGCGGATCATCGCGGTGAGCATCTCGGCCAGGCTCTCGGAGACCTTGAGGCAGACGTTGCCGGTGAAGCCGTCGGTCACCACCACGTCGCAGCGCCCGTTGTAGATGTCGCGCCCCTCGATGTTGCCGATGAAGTTGAGCGACGAGCCGCGCAGGTCCTCGAAGGCTTCCTTGGTCAGGTCGGTGCCCTTGCCCTCTTCCTCGCCCACCGAGAGCAGACCCACCCGCGGATTGTCCTTGCCCACGATGTGCCGCGAGTAGACGTGGCCCATGACCGCGAACTGGAAGAGCTGGCGCGGCTTGGGATCCACGTTGGCGCCCGCGTCGATGAGCACGGTGTAGCCGGCCAGGCTCGGCAGGGGCGCCGCGATCGCGGGCCGGTCCACCCCGGGCAGCACGCCCATGACGAACATGCTGATGGCCATGGCCGCGCCGGTATTGCCGGCGGAGACGATGGCCCCGCACTCGCCGTCCTTCACCAGCTCGGCGGCCACGCGCAGCGAGGAGTCGCGCTTGCGGCGGAGCGCCTGCGACGGCGCCTCCGCCATGCCCACCACCTGCGAGGCGTGGCGCACCGTGACCGGCAGGTCCTGGGCCTTGAGTCGCACCAGCTCGCGCTCGATCGCCGCCTTGTCCCCGACCAGCACCGAGGCGAGCCCAAACTCCCGGCACGCCGCCACCGCGCCCTCGACCACGACGGCGGGACCGAAGTCGCCTCCCATGGCGTCCACCGCGATCTTCATGGCGCCGATCTTATGGCACGGCCCGCCTCAGCCGGAAAGAACTATTCTCCTTCGACCGAGATGACTTCCCGTCCCTTGTAGAAACCGCAGTGGGGGCAGATGTGGTGGGGCGGCTTGACCTCGCGGCACTGCGGGCAGAGGGATCGCGTGGGCGCGACCATCTTGTAGTGCGTGCGCCGCTTCCGGCCGCGCGTCTTGGAGTGGCGTCGCTTGGGCAGAGGCATCGGATGGCTCCTGTTCGGGCTATCTCGACCGGCCGGCCCAGTCCTTGAGGGCCGCCCAGCGGGAGTCGGGCGCGGGCGTCTCGCACGCGCAGTCGGTGGCGTTGCGGTTGCCGCCGCAGGCGGGGCAGAGACCCCGGCAGCCTTCCCGGCAGAGCGGCTTCATGGGCAAGGCCAGGGTGGTCTCGGTCTCCAGCAGGGCCGTGAGATCGAGCGTGCCGTGCTGATAGACGTCGGTCTCGAGCTCGCCGGCGCCCAGCTCGCACTCCTCGCCGCGCGTCGCCGGCATGGGCACGAAGCGGGCATCCACGGCCGGGCGGACGGTCACGGTGTAGCCCTCGACGCAGCGCCCGCACGTGAGCGGGACCCGCGCGGAGAGATCGCCCCGGACGAAGACCGTGTCGCCGTCCTTCTCGATGGTCAGCGCCAGATCGTCGAGGGCCCAGGTGTGATCAAGGAACGGCCGCGGGAAGTCCGCGGTCCCTTCGATGCGCAGACCTTCGGGTGGAATGTCGCCTACCTGGATCAGCACGTGAAGAACCTCGTCTAAGCTTCCGTCAAGTAAGGAGTTTTTCTCATAGACGCGTCAGTATAAGCGTGGGGGTACCCCTTGTCAACCCAAAAGCCCGTAAAGTCGCCACTTGCTTGACGGTCTGAGACTCGACTGCTAGCATTCGGACCGGGAGGACGAGCGCATGGCAAACCTCATGAAAACCGGTGTCCTGCTGGCGGCCCTCACGGTGCTGCTCGTGCTCATCGGCGGGGCGCTCGGCGGCCAAAACGGCATGGTCATGGCCTTCGTGCTGGCCATGGTGATGAACCTGGGCAGCTACTGGTTCTCGGACAAGATCGTCCTGGCGATGTACCGCGCCCAGCCGGTGGATGAGGCGACAGCGCCCGGGCTCTACCGGATCGTCCGCACCCTGGCCACCCGCGCCGGCATGCCGATGCCGCGGGTCTACGTCATCCCGGGCGAGGCCCCGAACGCCTTCGCGACCGGCCGCAACCCGCAGCACGCGGCGATCGCCGTCACAGAAGGCATCTTGCGCATCATGAGTGAGGAAGAGCTGGAAGGGGTCCTGGCCCACGAGCTCTCCCACGTGCAGAACCGCGACACGCTGATCATGGCCATCGCGGCCACCCTGGCCGGGGCGATCACGTACATGGCCCACATGGCCCAGTGGGCGATGATCTTCGGCGGCGGCCGGCGGGACAGCGACGAGAACGACTCGGGCGGCGGGGGCCTCATCGGCGGCCTGCTCATGATCGTGCTGGCGCCCATCGCGGCCATGCTGATCCAGATGGCGGTCTCGCGCTCGCGGGAGTTCCAGGCCGACGCCACCGGAGCCCAGATGGCCGGTCAGCCCTGGGGGCTGGCCAAGGCGCTCGAGAAGCTCGAGGTGGCCTCCAAGGTGGCGCCGATGCAGGCCACCCCGGCGACGGCGCACCTCTTCATCGTCAATCCGCTCACCGGGGGAGGCTGGACCACCCTCTTCTCGACGCATCCGCCGATCGCGGAGCGGGTGGCGCGGCTGCGCGCGATGGCCCGATCGCAGGCCCGGTAGGCTGGTCGTCGGATCCAACGGAGAGTCCTCGTAGCGGGCCGGGGGAGACGGGACACCGTCTCCCCTTTTTCGCGAACATGATCGCGGCGCGGGAGCTTCGGAAGACCTACGGGTCCAATAGCGTCATCGACGGCGTGTCCTTCGAGCTGGGCCCCGGCCAGTGCCTGGCCCTGCTCGGCCCCAACGGCGCCGGCAAGACCACGCTGCTCCGAATACTGGCCACCCTGCTCCGTCCCACTGCCGGCTCGCTCAGCATCGGCGGCGCCGACGCCCTCCGCGAGCCCGAGCGCGCGCGCGCGCTCATCGGCATGGTGGCCCACGGCTCTTACGTCTATGAAGACCTCACCGCTCGGGAGAACCTGCGCTTCTGGGAGACCATGCGGGGCGGCGACACCGCCCCCGGGCGGCTCGCCGCCGCGCTCGCCCAGGTGGAGCTCGACGGCGTGGCGGACGAGCGCGTGCGCACGTTCTCGGCCGGCATGAAGCGGCGGCTCGGGCTGGCCCGCGTGCTCCTGGGCCAGGCCCGGCTGCTCCTGCTCGACGAGCCCTTCACCGGGCTCGACCGGCGCGGGCGAAAGTGGGTCAACGAGTTCCTGCTGGGCTTCAAGGCCGCGGGGGGCGCCGCGGTCCTCGCCACCCACAGCTTCGAGGGCGGGCTCGGCGTGGCCGACCGCGTGGCCATCCTGGGCAGCGGCCGGCTCCTGATGGACCGCCCGGCCGCGGACCTCTCGCCCGAGGAGCTCCACCGCCTGGGCGAGAGCCTCACCGACTCGGCCGAGGGCGGCACGTGACCTACGCCCGGCGCGCGTGGATCATCCTCTGGAAAGACCTGCTCATCGAGCGGCGCGCGAAGGAGCACGCCAACGCGCTCCTCTTCTTCTGCCTGCTGCTGCTCTTCCTCTTCCAGTTCGCGCTGGGTCCGGATCGCGAGCGGCTGGCCGCCGCGGTGCCGGGCTTGCTCTGGCTGGGCTTCATCCTGGCCGGGCTGCTCGGCCTCGGCCGGAGCTTCCTCGGCGAGCGCGACAACGACTGCTGGGAGGGGCTGCGGCTCACCCCCGGCGACAAGTCGGCGATCTACCTCGGCAAGCTCGCGGGCAACTGCGTGCTGATGACCGCCGTCGAGATCATCCTGGTGGTACTCTTCGGCGTATTCTACAACGTCGATCTCTGGACACCGGCGGCGCCGCTGGCGCTGGTCCTGGCGCTCGGCACGATCGGGCTGGCGGCGGTGGGGACGCTCTTCGCGGCCATGACGACGCAGGTGCGCGCCCGCGAGCTGCTCTTCCCGGTGCTGCTGCTCCCCGTGCAGGTGCCCGTGCTCCTGGCCACCGTGAGCGCCACCCAGGCCCTGCTGCTCGGCCAGCCGCTCGCCGACGTGGCGCACTGGCTCAAGCTGCTCGCGGGCGCCGATCTCGTCTACGTCACGATCGGGCTCCTCACCTTCGAGTTCGTGCTGGAAGGCTGAGATGACCCGCGCGCTCGGCTGGCTGGCGGTGCTGGGGCTGGTGGTGGGCCTCGCCGCCGGATTCGGCTACGCGCCCCGCGAGGCCGTCCAGGGCAACGTGCAGCGCATCATGTACCTCCACGTGCCGGCGGTGCTCACCGCCTACCTGGCCTTCGGCCTCGTGCTGGCGGGCAGCATCGGCT
>DASQAL010000111.1:0-26596 GCA_035635775.1 Candidatus Acidiferrum sp. | reverse complement strand
GCTCGGCTCGCCTTCGGCTGCACCTCGCCCTATATTCCTTGTATCCGCTCGGCTCGCCTTCGGCTGCACCTCGCCCTATATTCCTTGTATCCGCTCGGCTCGCCTTCGGCTGCACCTCGCCCTACAATTCCCCATGCTGCTCGGGTTGGTTCTCATCGCGATCGCCGCCGCGTCCTGGGGCACGACCGGCGCCACCATGACCCTGCTCTCACGCGAGGCCGCCGCCTCGCCGCTCCTCGTCGGCTGGAGCCGTCTCGCCATCGCCGCGCCCGTTCTCGTGCTGGCCGCCGCCGGCGCCGCGCGCTTCGGCGCGCGCCCCCCGGCGCGGCGTCGCTGGCCGTCGCTCGCCGATCTGCCGCTCTGCGCCGCGCTCGGCCTCGCCATGGCCGCGTACCAAGTCTGCTACTTCCGCGCGGTCACCCTCGTCGGCGTCGCGCCCGCCGCGCTCCTCGCCATCTGTTCCGCGCCGCTCCTGATCGCGGTGCTGGCCGCCCTCTTCCTCGGCGAGCGGCTGACCCGGCTCGTGCGGCTATCGCTCGGGATGGCGGTCGCCGGGACCGCGCTGCTCGTGGTCGGCCCGCGCGGATTCAGCGAGATCGCGGGCCACTTCGGGCTGGGAGCGCTTCTCGCGCTCGGCGCGGGGGTATCTTACGCCGTGTACGCGGTGGCCGCAAAGGGGCTTCTGGCGCGCGTGACGCCGCTCGCGGTGTCCGCGATCACCTTCGCGCTGGCCGCGCTGTTCCTCGCGCCCGCGCTGCTCGGCGAGACCGCGCCCACTCGCGCGCTGGCGGCGGGCTGGCCGCTGCTGCTCTATCTGGGACTCGGACCCACCGCGGTGGCGTACGTGCTGTTCACCGCGGGACTGGGCCGCGTGCCCGCGACCGCGGCCGGCATCGTGTCGCTGCTCGAGCCGCTCACCGCCACCACGCTCGGCCTGCTCGTCTTCGGCGAGCGCCTGGGCCCCGTCGGCATCACCGGCGCGCTCCTCCTCCTCGCCGCCCTCGCCCTCCTCACCACCGCGCGCCGCCCGGCTGGGGTCAGGTCTTGAATTACGACATTTCCGCGGCGCGGTGCTTCGGCTGAAGCGATGAAAATGTCGTAATTCAAGACCTGACCCCTTAGGGGATGCGGTCGAGGACGCGGCTGACCGCGCGGCTGAACGTGCAGTTGGGCACGACGCAGGAGTGCTTGCCCGCGCCGCCGCCCACCATCACGTAGATGTCCTCGACCGCGGGCACCCGCGGCAGCCGCGCCGCCTCGTCGGTCACCTTGGTCATCCACGTGGGCCAGTCGTGCATGCCCCACATGCCCCCGAGCTTCATGCGCCCGAGCGGCATGCGCGCGTTCTCGAAGACGAAGCGCTGCACGTCGGCGCGCGTGAACCCGTCGGCCGCGATGGTGGCGGCGTGCTCGGGCCCGAGCACGACCAGGAGCTGGCTCTGCGAGAGGTACCAGCCCACGTTGGAGCCGAGCGTGGTGGCCACGTCGGCCACGTTGTTGAGGATGCCGGGCGCGGTAGTGGACACGTGGTCGTTGACGTTGTGCGGGCCCTCGCCGCCGAACACGGTGACCACGCTCTGGTCCGCCTTGAAGCCCAGCGCCACGTGCAGCGGCTCCCACGGCGTATCCTCGCGTTCCGTGATCGCGTAGGCGAACTTGGCCGGGCTGCCCTGGGTGGCCATATCGCCGCGGCCGGGCCAGCCGCCGCCCACGTTCATCAGGATCAGCCGGATCGCGCGCCCGATGGTGGCATTGGCGCGGAAGCCGGGCCCGAAGAGGCCGGAGCCCGCGTGCAGCCCGATCGTCCGCGCGTAGGGTCCGGTCACGACGACCAGCGGGGCCACCGGATGCGTGGTGGCCTGGACGCCGTAGAGATTGAAGGCGGGATCGAGCATGGCCTGGGCGGCCGCCACGATCACCGGGAAGTAGGCCGGCTCGCAGCCGGCCATGACCGCGTTGACCGCCAGCTTCTCGACCGCGCACTCGCGCCAGAGCGGGGGCATCACGCCGAGGGATTCGGCGGCCTTGGTCCTGGCTCCCGCCAGCATCGCGCGCACGCACTCCGCGGTGGGCGGCACGAACGGGAGCCCGTCGCACCACTCCCGCTTGCAGAACTCCGGGTAGACGTCTTCTTCCGGCAGGGTCAGCGTCGCCTCGACGACCTCGCTCATGGCGCGCTCGATCATGACGACCTCATCGGGCGCCCAGCATGGCGCCGAGCTGCTCCACCGCCTGCGTGATACGGCGGCTCACGCCCTCCGGTGCCTCACCGCCCAGCGGATGCTGGACGACGAGCAGCGGCAGCCCGGTGGCGCCGAGCGCCGCCATCTCGCCCAAGGCCAAGCGCTGGAACACGGTGGTGGTGATCAGGCCCGCGGGCGTCCCCGCCTTCGCCAGCTCCAACGAGTCGTGGAGACTCCACGACGTGCAGGAGCCTCAGTCCGCGGATCCGGCGAAGACGAGATCGCACTCCTTCGCGAGCGCCTCGATGATCTCGTGGGCGGCGCCGGTGGCCGCGTTGGCCTTCCGGAGAATCACCACGCGCTTGACGCCGTGGCGCTCCTTGAGGACCTCGCCGATGCCGGTCACCAGGCGGTCGAAGTTGTGCTTGGTATTGTCGAGGAAGCCCACCGTGAGGCCGCGCAGATCGGCGGGCAGCGGCGGAATCGCCGTGGTCGCCGTCCGGAGCTCGCCCACCGGGCTCAGCACCGTGATGAGGGACATGCCGGTATAGTACCGCACATGCTCGTCCTCGCGCTGGACGTCGGCACCAGCTCCGCGCGCGCCCGCGTCTTCGACCCGGCCGGGCGCGCGCAGCCGGGCGCGGAGGGCCAGGTCACCTACGAGCCCCGCACCACGCCGGACGGCGGCGTCGAGCTGGACGCCGATCTCTTGCTGGCCGCGGTGACCAGCGCGCTCGACGCCTGCCTCGCCGGCTGCGGCGCGCGCGCCGCCGACATCGCGGCGGTGGGCGCCTCCGTGTTTTGGCACAGCCTGCTCGCGCTCGACCGCGCGGGCCGCCCGCTCACCCCGGTCATCACCTGGGCCGACACCCGCAGCGCGCCGGCGGCCGCCGCGCTCCGCCGCGCGCATGACGAGCGCCGCATTCACGCGCGAACCGGGGCGCCATTGCACTCCGCCTTCTTCCCCGCCAAGCTCCGCTGGCTGCGGGAGGCGCGCCCCGAGGTCTTCGCGCGCGCCGCCGTCTGGTGCGGCTTCGGCGAATACCTGCACGCGCGGCTCACCGGCCGCCCCGCCACGAGCCTCTCCATGGCCTCCGGCACCGGCCTGCTCGACCAGATCGCCGGCGGCTGGGATGCCGACATGCTGGCCGCGGCGGGGATCGCGGCCGCGCAGCTGCCGCCCATCGACGACACCGCCGCGCCCGGCCTGATCGCCCCGCACGCCGCGAACTGGCCCACGCTCGCGCGCGTGCCCTGGCATCCCGCGCGCGGGGACGGGGCGTGCTCGAACGTGGGCTCCGACTGCTGGGGCCCGCGGCGGGTCGCGCTCAATGTCGGGACGTCCGCCGCCCTGCGCGTCGTCCTGCCCGAACCGCCGGGGCCGCACGCGGCCACGCCGTGGGGGCTCTGGCGCTACCGGGTGGACGCCCGGCGCGCGCTGGTGGGCGGCGCGACGTCGGAGGGCGGCAATGTGCTGGCCTGGTGCCGCCGGCACCTCGCGCTCCCCGGTGACCCCGCGGCCCTCGAGGAGGCGCTCGGCGCGGCCGCGCCGGACGGGCACGGGCTCACCGCGCTCCCCTTCCTGGCCGGGGAGCGGAGCCCGGGCTGGCGGCCGGAGGCGCGGGCCGCCGTCACGGGCCTCTCCCTGGACACGGGGGCTGTCGAGATCGCGCGGGCGCTGCTCGAGAGCGTGGCCTTCCGCCTGGCCGAGGTCTATGACCGGCTGCGCCCGCTGGCCGCCGCCGATCACGTCGTGGTGGGCTCGGGCGGGGCCCTGGCTCGCTCACCCGCCTGGGCCCAGATCGTGACCGATGCCCTGGGCGTCCCGGTGGCCCTGGGCGGCGACGCGGAGGCCTCGGCGCGGGGCGCGGCCCTGCTCGCGCTCGAGGCGCTGGGCGTGGCCCTCCCCGAGGCTCCGCCACCCCTCCGGGTCCTTCAGCCGGCCCCCGAGCGCCACGCCAGGTACCGGGAGGCGCGGGAACGGCAGCGCCGGCTCTACGACAACATTGTCGGGTTTAACCACTCCTGAGAGAATAGCCGTTGCCGGACCATGCGAATCGCAATCGGCTGTGACAACACCGGGTTCGCCCTCAAAGAGCCCCTCGTGGCGGCCCTCGAGGCCGACGGGCATGACGTCCTCGACCTCGGCACGTTCTCGACGGACCCGGTGGACTACCCGGACTACGCCCGGGCGGTCGGCCAGGCGGTGCTCCGGGGCTTCGTGGACGCGAGCCTGCTGCTCTGCGCCAGCGGGACCGGCGGGGTGATCGCGGCGAACAAGATGCGGGGCATCCGCGCGGCGATGTGTCACGACGCGGATGCCGCCCGGCGGAGCCGGGAGGAGGTCGACGCCAACGTGCTCTGCCTCGCCGCGGCCGGGCTCGAGGCCAAGGCCGCCATCGAGATCGTCCAGGCCTTCATCGGAACCCAGTTCCAGCCGGGCGACCCGCAGTCGCGGCAGGTGGCCAAGATCGGCCAGCTCGAGGCCGGGCTGCTCGGGGCCGACAAGGCGCCGCTGAAGCCGGCCGAGGAGAAGGGGGCGACGAAAGCCACCGCGCCCAGGCCGGCGCCCGTGAAGCCGGCCGCGCCCATGCGCGAGGCGCCGGCCCCCCAGGCGCCGCCGCCGCCCCCCGCGCCGGAGCGCCCCCGCGCGGTGACGACCCCGGCGCTGGTGCTGCCGGACCCGCTCAAGCTGCCCGCGGTGGAGGAGACGCTGCGCTTCCTCGAGGGGCACGAGTTCCTGGATCGCCTCTGGGTGAAGGACGCCACGCTGTGGAAGGGCGACGCCGCCACCGTGCGCAACCGGCTCGGCTGGCTCACCTCGCCCACCATCATGCGCAGCCACGCCGAGGACATCCGCTCGTTCGCCGACGAGATCCGGAGGCTGCAGTACTCCCAGGTGGTCCTCCTCGGCATGGGCGGCTCCTCCCTGACCGCGGAGGTCTTGAACGAGACCTTCGGCTCCAAGATGGGCTTCCCGGACATGCTCCTGCTCGACTCCACGGATCCGGGCGCGGTCAAGCACGTGCTCGACACCGTCAACCTGGGCCGCACGCTCTTCGTAGTCTCGAGCAAATCCGGCACCACCACCGAGACCCTGGCCGCATACTCCTTCTTCCGCGGCCAGGTCGAGGCCGCGGCGGCGCCCCGGCCGGGCATGCAGTTCGTGGCCATCACCGACCCCGGGCGGCCGCTGGACAAGCTGGCCACCGAGACCGGCTTCCGCCGCACCTTCCTCAATCCCGCGTCCATCGGCGGGCGCTTCTCCGCGCTCTCGTTCTTCGGGCTGGTGCCGGCGGCCCTGATCGGCGTGGACATCAAGATCCTGCTCGAGCGCGCCCACGGCATGGTGGAGACGTGCGGCAACGAGGTGGGCGTGCGCGGCAATCCCGCCGTGCAGCTCGGCGCGGTGCTGGCCGGGCTGGCTCGGGCCGGCCGCGACAAGGTCACCCTGGTGCTGTCCGAGAAGATCCGCGCCCTCGGTAGCTGGATCGAGCAGCTCCTGGCCGAGTCGCTCGGCAAGGACGGCACCGGCCTCGTCCCGGTGGCGGACGAGCCGCTCGGCGCGCCGAGCGTGTACGGCGACGACCGGATCTTCGTGTCCATCGTGCTCGAGGGCGATACCACCCACGACGCGGCCCTCGCGAAGCTCTCGGACGCCGGACACCCCGTGCTGCGGCTGGTGCTGAAGGATCCGATGGATCTCGGCGCCGAGTTCTTCCGGTGGGAGCTCGCCACCGCCACCGCCGGCGCGGTGCTCGGCGTGAATCCCTTCGACGAGCCCGACGTGGCGCACGGCAAGGAGCAGACGAGCACGCTCCTCACCGAGTGGCGGCGCTCGCGGCGCCTGCCCGAGTGGCCGTCGGACGTCGAGGAGGACGGCCTGGTGCTGATGACCAAGTCGAACAAGAAGCCGACGTCGGTCAGCAAGGGTCTGGCCGCGCACCTGGCCCAGGCGGTGCCCGGCGACTACCTGGTCATCCAGGCCTACCTGACGCCGACGGCGGAGGCGTGGCGGATCCTCCAGGAGATCCGGGTGGCCCTACGCGATCGCCTGCGCATCGCGACCACGGTCGGCTGGGGCCCGCGCTATTTGCACTCGACGGGCCAGCTCCACAAGGGCGGACCCACGAGCGGCCTGTTCATCCAGATCACCGGGGAGGACCGCGAGGACGTGGCCATCCCCGGCGCGGGACACGGATTCTCGACCCTGAAGGCCGCCCAGGCGTTGGGCGATCTCCAGAGTCTGCGCGACGGAGCGCGCCGGGTCATCCGGCTTCATCTCACCGGCAAGCAGTCCCAGACCCTGCCGCAGCTGCTGCAGATGGTCCAGGGGCTGACCAAGAGGCTCTGACGCGCATGACGACCCCTACCCACGACGAGTCCTGCACGCTGGTCATCTTCGGCGCCTCGGGCGATCTCACCCGGCGCAAGCTCATCCCCGCGCTCTGGTCCATGTTCCAGAGCCGCGTGCTCCCCGAGCCGTTCGCGGTGGTGGGAGTGGCGCGCTCCGAGATGACCAACGAGCAGTTTCGCGCCCGCATGCGCGAGGCCATCTCCGACTTCGCGCGCGTGCAGCCGCCCTCCGCCCGCGTGTGGGACCGCTTCGCGCAGGCCCTCTTCTACTACTCCGGGGACCCCGCCGACTCCGCCATGTATCCCGGGCTGGCCACCTACCTGAAGCAGGTGGAGCAGGAGCGCGGCGCCAGCGGCAACCGGCTCTTCTACGTCTCCACCCCGCCCTCGGTGTACCCGCACCTCGTCACGCGCCTGGGCGAGGCGGGCCTCACCCGCCCGGCCGAGAACACCAACGGCTGGGTGCGCATCATCATCGAGAAGCCCTTCGGCCGCGACCTCGCGTCCGCGGGCTCGCTCAACCAGGTGGTCGCCTCCGCGTTTACCGAGGACCAGATCTACCGGATCGATCACTACCTGGGCAAGGAGACGGTCCAGAACATCCTCGTGTTCCGGTGGGCCAACGGCATCTTCGAGCCGCTCTGGAACCGCAATCACGTCGATCACGTGCAGATCACGGTGGGCGAGTCCATCGGGGTCGAGGGCCGGGGCGCCTACTACGAGGAATCGGGCGCGCTGCGCGACATGATCCAGAACCACATCCTGCAGCTCCTCTGCCTGGTGGCCATGGAGCCGCCGGTCACCTTCGACGCCGATCCGGTGCGCGACGAGAAGACCAAGGTGATGCGCGCGATCCGGCCCATCGCGGCCGACGAGGTGGACCGCGTCGCGGTGCGCGGCCAGTACGGGCCGGGCTTCGTGAGCGGGCAGCGCGTGGTGGGCTACCGCGAGGAGAAGGGCGTCTCGGCCGAGTCCATCACCGAGAGCTTCGCGGCGCTGCGGCTCGAGATCGAGAACTGGCGGTGGGCGGGCGTGCCCTTCTACCTCCGCACCGGCAAGCGCCTGCCCAAGCGCGCGAGCGAGATCGCGGTGCAGTTCAAGCGGACTCCGCATTTGGTCTTCCGCCGCAACCCGGAGATCCTGGCCGAGCCGAACCTGCTCGTGCTGCGCAT
Source organism: Candidatus Acidiferrum sp. (assembly GCA_035635775.1). Classification (GTDB taxonomy): domain Bacteria; phylum Methylomirabilota; class Methylomirabilia; order Rokubacteriales; family CSP1-6; genus CAMLFJ01. The sequence goes on along the minus strand of DASQAL010000111.1, from coordinate 18,885 downwards.
CCAGCCCGACGAGGGCATGTCACTCTCCTTCGGGGCCAAGCTGCCGGGGGCGGAGCTGCGGATCAAGCCGGTGGAGATGGAGTTCGACTACGGGAAGGCCTTCGGAGGCGAGCCGCCCGAGGCCTACGAGCGGCTGCTGCTGGACGCGATGAAGGGAGACGCCACCCTCTACGCGCGCGGCGACTGGGTCACGATGGCGTGGGAGCTGCTCCAGCCCGTGCTCGACGCCTGGGCCGGGGGGGATCCGCGCAAGTTCCCCAACTACGAGGCCGGCACCTGGGGCCCGGCCGAAGCCGACACGCTGATCGAGCGCAGCGGCCGGCGCTGGCGGCGCCCCTGAGAGGGCGCCGCCGCCGTGGCGCCAGACCTACGGCTTGAGCTGCGCCGACGCCTGAACCATCCGCGTCGCCGACATCTCGACCCAGGTGTAGTACCAGCTCTCGTAGATCAGGACCTGGAGCGAGCTGCCGGTCTTCTCGTACACCTGCGTGGTCCCCTTGTCGGACGCGGTCGTCGACGACAGGTGCTTCCAGCCGTTGGCCTCGAGCGTCGTGCGGAGCGCGACGGAGAGGCTGTCCGGCTCGATGCGGCCCTTGTAGAAGATCCGCGCCGCCTTCACCGACGGGGACTCGATGATCGTGGAGCGGTTCAGGTCCACCGCGAGGCCCTTGGGCACCGGGATGTCCTCGAACTCGCTGCGCTGCACCTTGGGCGGTGTCGACGCGCACGCGGTGAGCGCGAGAACGGTCACGGACAGGACGAGAAATCGTCGCATGGGTAGTACCTCCTGGCGGTCATCGTACCGTCCGCGGGGGCGCGGCCCAAAGTTTTTGGAAGCCCGCGCACCGCGCGGGCCCCGCCCGTGACCCGGCGCCCGGTCTGGGTCACACTGGTCGCCCTGCTCGCGCTCGGCGGCCTGGCCGTCCTCGCCCACCGCCCCTTGCTGCGCGCGGCCTCACAGGCCCTCGTGGTGGACGATCCGCGCGAGCGCGCCGACGCCATCGTGGTGGTGGCGGGCAGCACGCCCAGCCGGGAGGAGACGGCGGCGGGGTTGTTCCGCGCCGGCTGGGCCCCGCGGGTGCTCGTCTCGCGCCAGTTCGTGCCCGGCCGCGTCCAGCGGCTCATCGACATGGGGATTCGCCGGCTCGACTTCCAGGGCGAATCGGTGGCCGCCCTCGAGAGGTACGGCGTGCCCCGGGACGCCATCGTCACCCTCGACCAGCCGGTGGAGATCACGGAGACGGAGCTGCGCGCGGTGGCCACCCTGGCCCGGGACCGCGGCTGGCGGCGCCTCATCCTGGTCACCACCCCGTTCCATGCCCGCCGCGTGCAGCTCATCTGGCGGCGCGAGAGCGGCGGCACCATCGAGGGCCGGCTCGCGACGGTGCCGGACGAGTGCGCCGGCGAAGACGCCTGGTGGCGGCGGCGCCGCTGCAGCGAGGCCGTGCTCCACGAGTACCTGGGGCTCCTCGCCCTCTACCTCCACATCTCGAGCCTGATGCGCTGACTTGGCAGCTAGGGCGTGATGCGGCGGTAGAGGAGGTGCTGGCGATTGCGCGTGTGGGGCCGCACCTGGGCCGGCCAGCGTCCCTTCTCGACCGCCGTGGCCCACGCCTCGGTCACCAGCACGTCGGGGCTCTCGATTTCGTAGAGGGCGCCGTACTTTGGCGCGCCCTCGATGACGATGGTCTTGAGCTGCCCGCCGATGCTCATGGTGAGCGGCTGCATCTCGTAGCGCGAGACCGCGATCACCCCGGGCACGGTGAGCAGGCTCGGCACGTGCTCCTGGTCATAGACCTCGTTGAAGAGGCGCTCCTGGGCTGGCTCGACGTCCATGGCGGCGCTGAAGAGGTACCGGGTCTGGATGGGCATCGTGATGGCTCCGTATCTCCCCTCTCTCCTCAGGGGAGAGGGCTAAGGGTGAGGGGTAGGTGGTGAGGGGTGGGTGAGGTGGATTAGCGTGCGGCGCGGCGGCGCTTCGGCGCCGGAGCGGCCGGGGCCGTGCCGGCGCGGCCGTAGTCGTCCTGGCGGCGGATGATGTCGTCCTCGCCGAGGTACGGCCCGTGCTGAACCTCGATGAGGATCACCGGGACGCGGCCGGGGTTCTCGATGCGGTGCCAGGCGCCGCGCGGGACATCCACCGCACCCCGGGGCTTGAGGCGTTTCGGGCGGCCCGAGATGATCACGCGCGGCGAGCCGGAGACCACCACCCAGTGCTCGGCGCGGAACCGGTGCCGCTGCAGGCTCAGGCGCTGCCCGGGCCGGACGAACAGCCGCTTGACCTTGTAGCCGCGGCCCTCCTCGACCGTGACGAAGCCACCCCAGGGCCGCGTCTCGAAGACGCCCTTCGGGGTCTCGCCGCCGCGCTTCCGGGGAGCCGTCACAGCCGGATCACCCGGGCGAAATCCGCCTCGACGCTCTTGCTCACCTCTTCCATCACCTCCGCGGGGACATCGTCGTCCAGCAGCAGCACCACGATGGCGCGGCCCCGGCGGGTGCGCCGACCCACGTGCATCGAGGCGATGTTGACGTTGTGGCGGCCCAGGATCGAGCCGATTCGGCCCACCATGCCGGGCCGATCCTCGTAGGCCAGCACCAGGATATGCCCCTCCGGGATGAACTCGATGTGGAGATCACGCAGCCGCACGATACGGGGCACCCCGTCGAACACGGTGCCCGCGATGATCTTCCGCCCGGCCCCCGCCTGGGTGGTGACCGTGATCAGGTTGGTGTAGCCGGAGGCGGCCTCCGCGTCGGTCCGCACGTCCACCGCGAGCCCTCGGTCGCGCGCGATCAGGTGGGCGTTGACCAGGTTCACCGCCTGCACGGTCACCCCTTCGAGCAGCCCCTTCAGCACCGCCCGGCCCAGCAGCTCGGTGTCCACACGGGCCAGGTGTCCCCCGACCTCGATCTCCACTCGCTCGACGTTCTCGGGCTCGAGCTGCAGGCAGAAGCGGCCCAGCAGCTCGGCCAGGTGCAGGAACGGGCGCTGCTCGGCCATGGTCTCGCGGTCGCCCACCGGGATGTTCACCGCGTGCTCGACCAGCTCGCCGTCGCGGAAGGCCACGAGCTGCCGGGCCACGTCCACCGCCACGTTGACCTGCGCCTCCTGGGTGTTCGCGCCCAGATGCGGCGTGACCACCACGCGGGGATGCTGGACCAGGCGCTTGACCGCGGGGGACCGGGGCGGCTCCTCGGTCCAGACATCGACCGCGGCGCCCGCCACGTGGCCCGAGTCGAGCGCGGCCAGCAGGTCCACCTCGTTGACGATACCGCCCCGCGCGCAGTTGACGACGCGCGCGCCCGGCTTGAGCGCGGCGAGCTCGCGCGCCCCGATCATGTTCTCGGTCTCGTCGGTGAGCGGCACGTGCACGGTCAGGACGTCGGCCCGGCTCAGCACCGTCTGCAGATCGGTCAGCCGCACGCCCAGGTCACGCGCCCGGCTCTCCGGGATGAACGGATCGTAGACCAGGATCTCCATGTCGAACGCCCGCAGCCGGGCCGCCACCCGCGAGCCCACCTTGCCGAGCCCCAGCACGCCTGCCGTCTTGCGATAGAGCTCGGAGCCGTAGATGCCCCGGTCCCACTCGAGCTGCTTGAGCGAGCCGTGGGCCGCCGGGATCTTGCGCACCAGGGCCAGCAGCATGCCCACGGTGTGCTCGGCCGCGGAGACCACGTTGCCGTAGGGCGCGTTGACCACCACCACGCCCTGGCGCGAGCAGGCGTCCACGTCGATATTGTCCACCCCGACCCCGGCCCGCCCCAGGATGCGCAGCCGCCGCGCCCGGCCCAGGAACTCCGGGGTCACCGCGGTGGAGGAGCGCGTGACGATCGCTTCGTAGTCGCCCAGGCGCCCGTGCAGCTCGTCCTTGGGCAGCTTGCTCGAGACCTGGTCCACCTGGAAGCCGCGCTCGGTGAGGTAGGCGATCCCCTCGGGCGCGATGGTGTCGATGACGAGCACTTTCATGCCGTAAACATGCTAGCACGCACCGCGTTCTGGCCGCCGGGCCAGGGTAGTCCGCGGACTGGGGGAGTGCGGGGGCCATTTCTGGGCCCCCGCATTAGATAGAGAAGCTTCCCGCAACCGGGCGCACCGCTCAGTCACAGCGCCGAAACCTCTAGCGGTGGGTGCGCAGAAACCTGAGGAACTCACGCCCTTCGGAGAGGCGGCGCTTCATGACGCGGCGGTCGCGGAGCATCTCGGAGCCGAGCGAGAGCATCTTGCGGGGGCGGAAGTAGAAGCGGCGGTAGAACTGGTCCACCGAGCGGAAGATCTCGGTGCGCGAGAGGTGCGGGTAGCCGATGGCGCTCACCTGCACGCCGTCGCCGTCCACCAGCTCGTCGGACTCGAGCCAGCCGTTGCGCTGGGCCTCCTCGTAGAGCGCGGTGCCCGGATAGGGCGCGGCCAGCGAGACCTGGATGGTGTCGGGATCGATCTCGGTGGCGAAGCGGATGGTCTCCGCGATGGTCTCGCGCGTCTCGCCGGGCAGGCCCAGGATGAAGGTGCCGTGAATCGCGATGCCGAGCGACTTGGCGTCGCGGGTGAACCGCCGCGCCACGTCGAGGCGCACGCCCTTCTTGACGTTGTTCAGGATGGCCTGGTTGCCCGACTCGTAGCCCACCAGGAGGAGCCGGAGCCCGTTGTCCTTGAGCACCTTCAGGGTCGCGTAGGGCACGTTGGCTTTGGCGTTGACCGACCAGGTGATGCCGAGCCGCCCGAGCCGCTTCGCGATGGCCTCGGCGCGGGGCAGGTCGTCGGTGAACGTGTCGTCGTCGAAGAAGAACTCGCGCACCTGCGGGAACATCCGAGCGGCCTGCGCCATCTCCTCGGCCACGTGCTCGGTGCTGCGGGTGCGGTAGCGCTGCCCGCCCACCGTCTGCGGCCAGAGGCAGAAGGTGCACCTGGAGCGGCAGCCGCGCCCGGTGTAGAGCGACACGTAGGGGTGCTGGAGGTAGCCGATGGCGTAGTGCTCGACGGTGAGATCGCGCTTGTAGACCGGCGTCACGAAGGGCAGCGCGTCCATGTTCTCGAGCGGCGGCCGCTCCGGCGTGTGCTCCACGTGGCCGTTCACCCGGTAGGAGAGCCCGCGGACGTCCGCGAAGGGCCGGCCCTGCGCCACCTCCTGGATCGTGAAATCGAACTCGCTCCGGGCCACGAACGAGAGCGCGGCGCTCGCGCGCAGCGAGGCTTCCGGGGCCACCGCCACCGCGGCGCCCACGAGCCCGATGGTCAGCGCGGGGTTCTCGGCCTTGAGGGCCTCGGCCACGCGCACGTCGGAGGCGAAGGAGGGCGTGCTGGTGTGCATGACGCAGAGGTCGTAGTCCCTGGCGAGCGGCCGCACGTCGTCGACGGTGAGGCCGTCCGGTGGGGCGTCCACGAGCCGCGAGCCCGGCACCAGCGCGGCCGGCTGGGCCAGCCAGGTCGGGTACCAGAAGGACCGGATCTCGCGCTTGGCCTGGTAGCGCGAGCCCGCCCCACCATCGAAGCCGGCTACCGAAGGTGGGTGGAGGAACAGCGTGCGCTGGTAGTCGCTCACGACCAGTTCACGATACCACAGCGGCCGCCTCGGCTCCGCGCGGCCCGCTCGCCCGCACTATTCATGAACGGGCTCGACCGAGGCCGGACGGGTGGCGCCGTGGGTGGCTCCCGCGCGGGCGGTGCTGCGTGGGCCCCCCGAGTCCGGTGCGCCGCTCGAAGAGCGGCGATTCCGGCGAGCGGGTGACGAAGCCGCCCGTCGGGACGCGCCCCCCGGCGACAGGACCCGTCCGCTTCACGCGCTGTCCGTTCATGAATAGTGCGGGCTAGCCGCGACGCCGGCGGCGCCACAGCACGAAGACCCACCCCGCCGCGACCAGCAGGACGGCGCCGCCGATCCAGAGCTGCATCTCGTGCACGCGGACGAGCGCCACCGCCACCGAGTCCGCGATCGCGTAGGCCAGGCCGAACACCAGCGGCACGCTCACCAGCACCGCGGCGACGTCCACCAGGAGGAAGCGCAAGAACGGGACACGGACCAGCCCCCCGGTCAGGAAGGCGGCCGCGCGCAGCCCCATGACGAGCCGGGCCATGATCACGAACTTGAGGCCGTGGCGGCGGTAGGCCTCCATCACCCGGGCCTCCCGATCCGGCGTCAGGATGCGCCGCGCCGCCGGCCACTCGAGGATGCGCCGGCCGAAGTGGCGGCCCACCCCGTAGAGCAGCATGTCGCCGGCCAGCACGCCGCCCAGGCAGGACAGGAGCGCGCCCCACCAGTGCATCACCTCCCAGCGCGACATCATGGCCGCGATGACGATGGGCAGTTCCTCCGGGATCGGCAGGCCCAGGCCGGTGGCGAGCAGGACCAGGAACACGCCCGGATAAGTGAAGTTGCCGATCAGCTCGGTCAGCATCAGCGCGCGGCCGGCGCCGCGGCGCCGGCGGGAGCCCGGCCGTAGAGCCAGCGGCCGTTGTGGGCGAAGAGCAGCCGGGCGCTCTCGGGCGGCAGCGAGGCCACGATGCTCCGCCCGGGCTCGCGCGTGGTCAGCAGGTAGGGCGGCCGGGCCGACGCCCAGGCCTCCGCGAAGCGCGGGGCGCTCCAGAAAGTCCCCGCCGCGTCCGCGAAGGTGGAGCCGATGCCGAGCACGCTACGGGCCGCGTCGAGAAGGACCGGCCGATGCCCCGAATAGAATTCCACCGCCCCTGCGTTCTCGATGGGTCCCTCGAGCACGAGCAGGTCACCCGGAGCGAGTCGCGCCCGGATCTCCGCGGCCATCACCGTGACCGCGCGGGCCGAGGAGGTCACCGCGAGCCCGATCGCCACCACCGGCGCGAGCAGGAGCATCACCGCCGCCACCGCCCAGGCCCCCACGCGCGCAGAGCGTCGCGCCGCCGCGGCCGCCAGGACCGCCGCGCCCGCGAGTAGCACCGCCGCGGCCCACGTCACCAGCGGCTGCAGCGACGACCACGCGGGATAAGGCGAGGCCTGCCCCCAGGCCGCCTCCTTCCGCGAGTACACGTCGGAGACCCCGAACACCGCCTCGGTGAAGGCCCGCCCATCGCCCGCCGCGGCCCAGGCACAGCCCGCGCCCGCGAGCGTGAAGAGGACGAGGTGCGACGCGATCAGCCCGCGCGGCCGCGGAGCCGCGTCGCGCCACGCGCGCGCCGCGAGCAGGGCCAGCGCGGGATAGGCGGGCAGGCCGTAGTGCGGCAGCTTGAACGGCGAGACGGTAAAGAGCGCGAGTACTCCGACTGCCCACAGGGCCAGGGCCACCCACGGCAGCTCCGCGGGATCGCGCCAGGCGCGCCCGCGGACGAGCGCGCCCACCGCCACCGCCGCCGCCAGGATCCACGGAAAGGCCCCGAAGCCGACCGCGATGAGGAACTCGATGGCGGAGAGCGGCACGTCCTCGTCGGGGAACTGCCGCATGCGCGCGACGTTCAACAGGTGGTTGTCGACCACCGTGTACCAGAGGAACGCGGGCTCGGTCACCGCGGCCACCGCGTACCAGCCGAAGCCGATGACGAGGAGGAGCGCCAGACCGAGCGGCGGCAGCCACTCGCGCACCGGCCGCAGCCGCCCCGCCAGCCCCGCCGCGAGCGCGATGGCCACCAGCGGCCCGATCAACCCCAGCGGATCCTTCGCAAGCGCCGCGCCACCCAGCGCCGCGCAACCAATAGATGCGGGGGCCCAGGAATGGCCCCCGCACTCCCCCAGTGGCGGACAACCGTTTCCATCGGGCCGCCGGCGCCGTTCGAACGCGACCAGCAGTCCCGTAAAGCCCCAGGCAATAGCGGCCACGAACAGACTCTCTGGCCGCACATACCGCGCGAACGCCGCGAACAGGGCACAGGACAAGAGCGCCAGGCCAGCCAGCGCGCCTCCGGTGGGTCCCAGCAACCTGACACCCAGCACCGCCGTCGCGCCGACGGCGAGCAGCGCGCCCAGCAGCGGGGCCAGGCGCGCCGCGCCCTCGGTGAGGCCGAAAAGAGAGAAGGAGATCGCGGTCAGCCAGTAGAGCAGCGGCGGCTTGTCGAAGTAGCGCACGCCGTTCAGCCGCAACGTGAGCCAGCTCCCGCCCAGCATCTCCCGGGCGATCTCGGCGTGCTGGCCCTCGCCCGGATCATCGAAGGGCGCCCGGCCCAGGCCGGGGGCGAGCAGCGCCGCGGCCAGGGCCACGACCAGGAGGACGGCGACACCCGCGCCGCAGAGCCGCCCCACTAGAGGCTGCGGCCGATCTCGTCCAGGATTCGCTTCTCGACCGACCGATCGTCGGTCTTGATGTCCTCTTCCTTGTCCACGAAGAGGATGCGCTCTTCCTTGTACACGCGGCGCTCCACCGTGACGGTGGAGCGATTGGCGTCCTGGCGGTTGATGACGACACGCAGCCGGTGCTTGACCCCCTTGGCGTAGACTCCGAAGTTCTCACCGTCCAGGCGCCGCGAGTCGGTGCGGATCCAGCCGACCGCGCGGTCCTCCTTGTCGATGTCCCAGCCGAGGCTCTTGAGCACGGAGCGCGTGACCGTGTAGACCCGGTCCGTCGGCGCGTTGAAGGTGCGGGTGGCCCCGTCCTGGGCCGCCGCGGGGGTGAGGCCGGCGGCCAGCAGCAGCGCCAGCGTGATGAGGATCGTGGCTCGCTTCGTCATGAGTGTCCCTCGCCTCCTTGCGATTCGAGCCGGCCCTCGCGCAGACGCAGGGCGCGGTCCGCACTAGCGGCCGCGTCGGCCCGGTGGGTGACCAGGATAACCGAGGTCCCGCGCTCCCGGCAGAGCGCGCGCAGCTCGGTGAGGATCACCGCGGCGTGTCCTTCGTCCAGGTTGCCGGTCGGCTCGTCGGCGAGCACCACTGGGGGGGCGTTGAGGACCGCCCGGCAGTAGGCCACCCGCTGCTGCTCGCCGCCCGAGAGCTGCGCCGGGTAGTGATCGGCGCGATGGGCGACCCCGAGCCGCTGCATCAGGATTTGCGCCTCCGCCAGCGCCGACGGCCGCGGGCGCCCCACGTAGCGCGCGGCGAGCAGCACGTTCTGCAGCGCGGTGAGCCCGGCGATCAGCAGGAACGACTGGAAGACGTAGCCGATGGAGCGCCCCCGCACCCCGCACTGGGCCCGGCGCGGGAGCCGGCTCACGCAGACGTCGTCGAGCCAGATCTCCCCCGCGTCGAGCGGCTCGAGCAGCCCGAGCAGGTTGAGCAGGGTGGACTTGCCGCAGCCGGACGGGCCCGCCACCGCCACGAACTCGCCCGCCTTCACGTCCACGTCCACGCCGTGGAGCACCGGAACCGGCCGGCCGTCGGGGCCGCGGAACGTCTTGCTGAGCCCGCGCGCGCGGACGACCATCTCAGGCCCCGCGCCGGATGGCCTCGGCGGGCGACAGGCGCACGATCCGGAGGGTGGCGTAGGTGGCGGCGAGCCCGCCCAGGACCACCGAGAAGGTGAGCGCGAAGCCGAGCAGGCGCGGCGAGAAGAGGAAGAGCTGCTGGCCGTCCCCGCGCGCGTCCACCAGGGTGCCGACCGCGAGGGCCAGCCCCACCCCGAGCAGCCCACCCGAGATGGACACGCCGAGGGCCTCGCCGAGGATCTCGCGCAGGAGCTGCCCGTCGGTGGCCCCGAGGGCGCGCTTGATACCGAAGTCGCGGATGCGCTCGAAGACCGCCGCCGTCACCGTGTTGGCGAGCGAGAGCCCACCGATCACGAGGCCGAGCACGCCGATCCCGAAGAGGAGCGCCGTGAAGAACGCGGTGGACTGCCGCAGCAGGCGGCTCAGCTCTCCGGGGATGGTGACGTTGAGGCCGGGCACCTCGGCCTGGATTCGTCGCGCGAGCGCGTCCGGATCCACCCCGTCCGCCCACGCCACCGCCGCCCCCGTGTTCAGATCGCCCCGGCCCAGGCCGCCGGCGCTCCCCGTGAAGACCTGCACGAGCAGCGGGTCGCGCCGGAGCCAGAGATCGCGCGCATCGTCGAGCGGGACGATCGCGAAGCGATCGGGCGCGGTGAGCGTCTTGTCCAGCACCCCGACCACCTGAAACGTCCGGCCGGTCGCGAGGTCGAGCGCCCCGCCCGCCCGCAGGCGGCGCGAGGCCGCGAAGTCGGCGCCGACCACCACCACGCCGCGATCGCCCGCGCGCAGGGCGCGCCCCTCGCGGACGGGAAGCTCGCGGAACTCGCGATTGGACATCCGGACCGCCGGATCCAGGCCCAGGATCAGCTCCTGGGTGAGGGTCAGGAACTGCGAGGTGGTGGGATTGAGCGGCAGCATCACCTGCCCCTGCACCGCGGCCACCCCGGGGACCCGCGCGATCTGCTCGATCCTGGCCGCGCGCAGCAGGCCACCCGCGGTGAAGCCGGTGCCCATACCCATGCCTTCGCCGGCCACCGAGATCTGCCCCCGCACGAAGCGGTCGCCGCCGTCGATGAAGCGCGTGATGCGCTCCGCCATGGCGCCCAGCGCGACCAGCCCGGCCACGCCGACCGCGATGCCCAGCACCGTGAAGAGGTAGCCCCGCGGGAGGAGGCGGCGGACTTCTACCATGCGGCGCGGCGGTCTACCATTCGAAGCGGGATTCCGTGGTCAGGCCCCGGCGGCGGCGCACCCAGCGGTTGATCCGGACGATGGTGAAGAAGACCTCCAGGGAGACCCGCATCCGGAGGGAGAGGCGCAGGAAGGCGCCGCCCGCCAGCACCCCGGTGACGCTGTCCACCATGCCCGCGAACTCGCGCGGCTTGAGGAACATCTCGACGAACGAGGGATCGTAGAAGTTGCGGATGAAGCGCTGGAAGGGCTTCATCCCGTTGCGGATGCGGCGCTCGTAGCCGCGGAAGCGGCGAGCCTCGAAGCGGTTGTCCCGGAACGCCTTGAGGATCTCCGCCGAGGAGAGCTCGGCCGACTGGGTGGCGATGTAGACGCCGGAGGAGAAGATCGGGTCCAAGAAGGCGATGGCGTCGCCCACGCAGACGAACCGGTCGCCGATGGCGGGGTCGGTCCGGTACGAGAAGTTCGCCGCGCTGTGCACCGCCGTGATGCGGGGCGCGCCGTCGAGCGCCTCGGTGAGCCCGCGGCAGCGCGCGATCAGCGACTCATAGAGCTGCTCCAGGTTGCCCTCGCGGCCGCGCACCGTGCGCGCGTGGAGCACGCAACCCACGCTGCTCGTGCCGTTGGCGAAGGGGATGTACCAGAACCAGCCCGGCTCGAAGCTGAAGATGCGGATATTGCCCGCTTCCTTCCCGGGCCAGCGGCGCCCGCCGCGGAAGTGGGCGAAGAGGGCGACCTTGCCCAAGCCCTCGATGGGGCGGCGCCGGCCGTGCCGCGAGGCGATGAACGCGTCGCGCCCGCTCGCGTCCACCAGGAAGCGGGCGCGGATCTCGCGCGGGCCCGCGGCCTCGGAGATGGTCACCGTCACGCCCTCGTCGTCGAAGGCCACGCGCTCCACCGCGGCCGGCTGGAGCAGGGTCACGTTCGGCTCGCGAGCCGCGTGGTCGAGCAGGATCTTGTCGAACTCGCCGCGCTGGACCTCGTAGGTGTACGGCGGCCAGGGCTTGCCCTCCCGGAAGAAGAACTGGTAGCCCAGGTCCATGTCCTGATCGTGGAAGTAGGCCCCGTACTTCACGAGGAAGCCGCGCGCCTTCACCTCGTCGAGCACACCCAGGCGCCCCAGCACCGGCATGTTGGCGGGCAGCAGGGACTCGCCCACGTGGAAGCGCGGGAAGGCCTCGCGCTCCGCCACCGCCACCCGCAGGCCGCCGCGCGACAGGAAGGTGGCCGCGCTCGACCCGCCGGGGCCACCGCCCACCACCAGCACGTCGTAGTCGGCCGGACGCGCGGCCGCGGCGGCCCGGCGCGCGGGCGCTTCGATCGTGCCGGCCAGGTCTTCCTGGCGATAGAGCCGCTGGACCGCCGGGGTGAGCCAGTCGACCCCGAAGGCGGCGAGCGCGCTCCGGCTCAGCGCGAGCGCGAGCATGAGCGGGGTCGCGGCGGTGGCCAGGCCCGCCAGGCGCAGGCCGCGCGCGTGCGGGGAGCGCCAGCCGTCTTCCACGGACCGGATCGCCCGATCCGCGATGAACGCGCCGACCGCCAGCGCCCACCCGGGCGGGTTGGAGCGGTTCGGCGCCGCGAACGCGTACATCTCCCGGTGCCGGGCCCGGAGTCGCGCGGGACTGAAGATCCCGATGAGATAGAGCGCGCCCGCGGCGGCCTCGCGCGCCCAGCGCGTCACGATGCGGCCGGCCAGGAAGGCCCCGACCGCGAGGCCGTCGCGCCCCGGGCGGAAGCGGCTGCGCCGGTCCTCGAAGTGGATCGGCGTGATGGGGATCTCGATGACCCGGCAACCGAGAGCGGCGGCGTGCAACAGCATCTCGCTCTCCAGCACGAACCCGCCGTGACGCGGAGTCGCCGCGGTGAGGAGACGCGCCGGGTAGACGCGGAAGCCGGACTGGGTGTCGGTGACCGGGACGCCGCCCAGCCAGTCGATGAAGAAGCCCGCCACGCGCAGGGCCGCGAGCCGCCCGGCGGGCATCACCCGCGCCGGCGCGGCCGCGAGCCCGCCCAGGCGCCCGCCGATGACGAAGGCCCCGGGCTCCTCGACGGCCGCCTTAAGCAGCCGCGGGATGTCGTCGGGATCGTGCTGGCCGTCGCCGTCCAGCGTCACCACCCACTCGACCCGGCGCCTCAGCCCCTCGGCGAAGGCGCGCCGCAGCGCCGCGCCCTTGCCCCGACGCCCGCCCAGCGAGACGACCTCGGCGCCGGCCCTGGCGGCCACCGCGGCACTCCGGTCAGTCGAGCCGTCGTCCACCACCAGCACCGGGCCGTGCAGCCGCGCGCGCTCCACGATGTCGCCGATGGTGGCGGCCTCGTTGAAGACCGGGATGACGATCAGGTGCTCGCTGACTTGATTCAAGGGGCGGGCTCCACCACCACCGCGGTCCGGCAGCCGCCGCGCGCGATGCCGTGCACGAGCACCGCCGCCGTCCCGCGCGCCGCGTCCAGCGCGGCCGCGCCCACGCGGAGCGCGCCGAGCCCGCCGTGCTGGCCGAAGAGCGGCGCCAGCGATACGGGCGGGAGCAGATCGTCTTGCGCGCCCAGGTCGCGGCTCAGCAGCGCGCGCTCCCAGTCGTCCACCGCGGGGTCGCCGTTGCCGGCGCCGTAGCAGCGCGCGACGCCCGTGGCCCCTCGCCCGCGGATCAGCCGCGCCACCGGGGAGCCGGGATCGACCCGCCCCGCGCGGCCGGTGTGGGGCGCGGCCGGCACGTTGCCCCAGGCGGTCGCCGCGATCTCGGCCATGATCCGCGCACCGCGCGCCCGCGCCGCCTCCCGCTCCTCCAGCACCAGGAACGTGGCGCCCTCGCCCAGCACCGGACCGTTGTGATCGGCCGCGAAGGGCCGGCAGCCCTCGGGCCCCCGCCCGCGCATCGGGGAGAGCGCGCCCATCTGGGCCAAGCGCTCGTACACGTCGTGGAACAGCTCGTCCACGCCGCCCGCCACCACCGCCTCCGCGCGCCCGTCGGCGATCAGGCGCGCCCCACGCACGACCGCGAGATCGCCCGCGAGCGTGGCCTGGTTCACCGTGACGGATGGGGCCTTTGCCCCAATGGCGATGGCCGCGATGGAGGCCATGGTGTTCATCACGGTGTTGGGGAAGATCATCGGCGAGAGGCCGCCGGGGCCTCGGCGCAGGAAGCCCTGGGCGAAGTCGCGGCTCGAGGTGAAGTCCCCGAGCTCGGTGCCCACCACGATGCCGAGCCCCGGCCCGCCCGCCACGTCCGCGTCGCGCACCGCGAGCAGGCAGGCCCCGAGGGCGAGGCGGCAGATGCGCGAGAGCCGCCGGGCCGCGTCCCGATCCACGAGGGACACGAGCGTCGCCTCGTCCACCTCGGCGGCGAGGCGGCTCGACATCGCCGCGGTGTCGAACGAGCGCACCGGGCCGATCGCGGAGCGCGCGAGGGCCAGCGCGCCCGCCAGCGCGTCCCGGCCGCCGGCGGTGGAGGCGTTGACGGTGCCGATCCCGGTGACGACGACGCGGCGAGCCGCGCTCACGGTGACTTCTCTCTTGAATGCGCTCGGCTCGCCTGCGGCTGCGCCTCGCCCGGCTTGCCCTGCGCGAGCCTCTGGAAGATCAAGCTCACGTTCTGGCCGCCGAAGCCGAAGGAGTTCGACAGCGCGGCGGCCATCTCGGCGGGGCGCGCGACGCCGGGCAGGCAGTCGAAGGGCATCTCGGGATCCACCTGCTCGAGGTTCGCGGTCGGCGGCAGCAGTCCGTGCTGGAGCGCCAGGATCGTGGCGACCGCTTCCACGCTGCCCGCCGCCGCCATGGTGTGGCCGACCAGCGACTTGGTGGAGCTGACCAGCACGCCGCCCTCGCCGAAGACGCGCCGGAGGGCCAGCGCCTCGGCGCGGTCGTTCTGCGGGGTGCCGGTACCGTGGGCGTTCACGTAGCCGACGTCGGCGGCGGCGAGCCCGGCGTCGTCCAGGCCCTGCCGCATCGCGTGGATCATCCCCTCGCCCTCCGGATGCGGCGCGGTGACGTGATGCGCGTCGGTGGTCATGCCGTAGCCGGCGAGGCGCGCGTGGACGCGCCCGCCGCGCGCCCGGCAGTGCTCCGCGTTCTCGATCACCAGGAACGCGGCGGCCTCCCCGATCGACATGCCGCGTCGATCGCGGTCGAAGGGTCGGCACGGCATGGGATCGAGCAGCTTGAGCGCGTTGAAGCCCATGAAGCAGATGTGGGTCAGCGCGTCCACGCCGCCCACCAGCGCGGTCGGCGTCACGCCCGCGCGGACGAGATCGGCCCCGAGCGCGATCGAGGCCGCGCCGGAGGCGCAGGCCATCACCACCGTCTCCTTCGGCCCGGTGAGGCCGAGCCGCCAGCCGAGGGTCTCGGCGTGCGAGAACGGCAGGATGGAGCGGAGCGCGCGCATCCGCGGCGACGGGCGGCCGCGCGCCACGTCCCAGTACCACTCCTCCCCCTCGAGCATGCCGCCCCCGACGGCGCCGATGAGGAGCGCGGCCTCCGCGCGCGCGGCGCCCTCCAGGCCCGCGTCGGCCAAAGCCTCGCGCGCGGCCGCGAGAGCGATCCGGTCCCCGCGCGAGCGGCGGCGCGACGAGCCGAGCGTGCTCATGACCTCGGCGGGAATCTCGGCGGCGATGCGCGAGCGGAAGCCCTCGGTGTCGATGACGGTGATGGGCTTGATCGCGCAGGCGCCGGCGGCGAGCCCGCTCCAGAAGCTCTTCACGCCGGCCCCGTAGGGGCTCACGATCCCGAGGCCGCTGACGACGACGTCGGGCCGGCCATCGCGAACTCCCGACCGGCTCATGCGGCGCTCATCGCCCGGGGCTGCGCCTCGAGCCCTCAGGCCTGCCCGTTCTTGGCCAGGATGAACCGGGACAGGGAATCCAGCGAGAGGAACTCCTCCGTGAGGTCGCGGCTCTCGTCGATCATGATCCCGAAGCGCTCCTCGATGGCGACCGACAGCTCGATGAAATCGAGCGAGTCCAGGCCCAGCGAGCCGTCGACGCCCTTGGGCAGCGTCGTCTCGAGCGTCATCTCGGCCGCCCGGCGCGGATCGAACTTCAGCCGCTCGACGACGAGCCCCTTCAGCTCGTCCAGGACTTCCTTCTGCGTCATCGACCCGACCTCCGTTTCACGCCGCGCTGCCGCGCGCGTGGGATATCTCCGGCCTCCAGTGGAGCCGCGCCTGCTCTCCCCGCCAGCCTCCAGACAGCTCGACCGGGCCGGCCGTCGCCCGCGCCCGCCAGTCGCGCAGATCGGCGAGTGGGCCCGCCGCGAACCGCTCGCCCGCGCCGACGGCCCCGGCCGCCCGTCGGCCCCCGCGCGCGGACTCGAACGACAGCTCGCCCGCGCCCCGCTCCAGCCACAGGCACGCCGCGGTCTCCACCAGCGGCCACCGATAGGAACGGCGGTGGCGCGCGTAGAGATCCGCGCACTCCTCGAAGATCTCGACCGCGAGCACCAGCGCCCGGTCGCAGGTGCCGGCGTCCAGCAGCCGGGCCGCCTGCTCGATGGCCCTGAGCGTCGCGGGCGCCCCGCCGATCAAGATGCCGTACGGGCCCGCCACCCCGAACTCGATCGCCACCTCCGCGGGCACCACCGCGGGCGCGGTGTAGGCGAAGTGCATCACCCCACCCCGCCGCTCGATGAACGCGCGGTTGGAGGCGCCGTAGGCGGCGGCGGTCACGTACAGGAGCGCCGTCCGCTCACCCGCGATCGCCTCGCGCGAAGCCTTCCCATCTTCAAGCATCGCGTCCACGGCCGCAAGGGCCAGGAGGCATTCCCGGGTGGCCCGGCGGAAGCGGTCGCCGGGGCGCTCGGGGCGGGGGAGGGTGAGAATCTCGAGGGACTTGCGGTCCACGGTTTCCTTCTTGAAGCCCTTCATATGCGGGGGCCCAGAGATGGCCCCCGCACTCCCCCAGTCGGCGGACTTTGCCTGGTCGCCGGACAGCACGCCCAGCCCTCGGATCGCGGGCGCTGCCATCAGGCGGCCTCGAGCACGAGGGCGCCGTTGCAGCCGCCGAAGCCCATGGACGTGCTCAGCATGACGCGGGGCCGCCCCGGGCGCGCCTGGCCCGGCACGTAGTCGAGATCGCACTCCGGATCGGGCTCCTCCAGGTGCAGCGTGGGCGGGATCAGGCCCCGTTGCGCCGACAGCAGGCACATGAACGCCTCCAGCGCGGCGGCCGCCCCCATGGTGTGTCCGAGGCTGCCCTTGATCGAGTTGATCGGCACCTCGTGCGCCCGGCGCCCCAGCGCCCGCTTGAGCGCGGCCGTCTCGATCCGGTCGTTGAGCGGGGTGGCGGTGCCGTGGGCGCTCACCAGGTCGATGTCCGCGGCCGACACGCGCGCGTCGGCGAGCGCGGCCCGGATGGCCCGCTCGAGCCCGCGGCCCTCGGGCTCCGGCGCCGCGATGTGGAAGCCGTCGCTGGCGCTGCCGTAGCCCAGCAGCGTGCCGAGCCGGGCGCCCCGCGCGTCCCGCTCGCGCACCAGCAGGGCGAGCGCACCCGCCTCGCCCAGGAGCAGGCCGCTGCGGCGCCGGTCGAACGGCCGGACCTCGTCGCGGGTGAGCGAGCGGAGGGCGTCGAAGCCGCGCAGCACGAAGCGGCAGAGCGCGTCGTAGCCCCCCGCCACCACCGCGTCGACCTCGCCCGCGCGCAGCAGATCGGCCCCGACCGCCATCGCGGTGGCGCCGGAGGCGCACGCGGTGGACACCGTGATCACCGGCCCTCGCGCGCCGAGCCATCGCGCGAGGCTCCAGCCCGGCCCGTCGTAAAGCGCCTGGGGCAGCCGGCGGCGGCCGCGGTCGCCCGCGAGCGCCTTCTCGCCCTCCTCCACGCCTCCGAGGGCGGTGCCCACCACCACCCCGACGCGCGCCGGATCCAGCGGCAGCGGACGGAAGCCGGCCTGGGCGCAGAGGTCGTCGGCCGCCGCGATCAGGAGACGGCTCGCGCGGCAGTCGGGCACGCCGCGCCAGTCCTTGATGCGGCCGAGCTTCTTGACCTCGCCGCCCCGCTGCACGCGCAGATCGGCCACCGGCACGCGCTCGATCTGCGAGATACCCGAGGCGCCGGTGACCAGCGACGACCAGAACGCCTCGAGGTCCTGGCCGATCGGAGTCACGACCCCGGCGGCGGCGATCACCACGCGCTCAGGGGTGGCCATCGGGCGGGCTCCAGGCATCGAAGAAGTTGAACCATTGGGTGGGGTGCGCGCGGATCACACGCTCCAGCGCGGCGACCACGGTAGCGAGGCCGGCCTGCTCTTCCCCAGGTTTCACCCAGATCGGCGGATCGATCTCGAGCCGGTAGCGGCCGCCCGGCACCATCGCGCAGAAGGCGGGCACCACCGCCGCGCCCGCCGCCCGGGCCAGCACGAAGGGCCCCAGCGGGAACGCGGCCGGCTCGCCGAAGAAGGGCACGATCGCGTCGCCCCGCCCGCCGCTCGGCCGGTCCGCCTGCATCGCCACCAGCTCGGCGCGCCGGAGCGCGGCCAGCAGGCCGAGCGTGGAGGTGGCGCGGTGGCGCGTCACGAAGCGGAGCTGCGGACTGTCGAGGCGCAGATAGCGCTCGAGCGCGGCGTCCTGCTCGGCGGAGAGCACCACGTGGGCGGTGCGGCCGCCCCGGGACGACAGGAGCCGCCCCGCGAACTCCCAGTTGCCGAGGTGCGCGGTGAGCAGCACCACGCCCCGCCCGGACGCGAGGGCCGCGTCGAGGTGATGCTCCCCGTCGGCGGACGCGACGTAGGCGCGGAGGTCGGCGCTGGGGCGGCGGTTGAGGGTGAGGAGATCCGCGAAGAAGGCCCCGAAGTTGGCGAACGTCTCCCTGACCCGCGCCTCGATCAGGGCGGGGGGCGCCCCCGCGAGCACGCGCCCGAGGTTGCTCCGCACCGCGCGGCGCTCCGCGGGCAGCGCGCGCGCGAGCAGCCGGCCGAGTCCGCGCGCGAGCCGGAGGCGCGCGGGGCGCGGCAGCGCGGCCGCAGCGGCGCTGGCCAGCCGGTAGTAGGCGACGCGGTTGAGTCCGTGCGAGTACCAGTCGGGCGCGGCGGGATCGCTCGCCATTGCTCTAGAGCAGCGCCCAGTAGTACATGCGGAACGCCCGGATGGGCCCCCGCTCGGTGTCGAAGAGCCGGCTCGCCTCGAAGCGGCGCTCGGTCCGATCGAAGGTGACGCGCCCGGGCTGGGCGGGATCGTTCGGGTCGTAGACCGTGAAGAGGACGTTGCCCGCCGCGTCGAGCCCGTACGCGTAGGCGAGCACGGTGTGGTTGAGCTCCCACGTGGGGAAGTTCGTCACGAGGAGCTGCACCGGCCGGCCCTCGCCGAGCTCGGTGAGGGCCTCGCGCGCGACCCGCTCCTGCTGCCAGCGCGGGAACGGGAACACCACGCGCCAGTTGGTCCAGTGCACGAGCGTCC
>DASQAL010000110.1:0-60289 GCA_035635775.1 Candidatus Acidiferrum sp. | reverse complement strand
GTCCCGCACCGCCACCCCGCTGAACTTCGTGTGCAGCACCTTCGTGATCGCCGACGTCAACGTCGTCTTGCCGTGATCGATGTGCCCAATCGTCCCGATGTTCACGTGCGGCTTCGTCCGGTCAAACTTCTGCTTGGCCATCCGGGGGACCTCCTCGTAACCCTACCGGTCGCTGTTGATGGAGCCCATGTCCGGGCTTGAACCGGAGACCTCGTCCTTACCAAGGACGCGCTCTGCCAACTGAGCTACATGGGCCTGAATGTCGAGCCTCATCCT
The DNA here is from genome assembly GCA_035635775.1 of Candidatus Acidiferrum sp. Taxonomy (GTDB): domain Bacteria; phylum Methylomirabilota; class Methylomirabilia; order Rokubacteriales; family CSP1-6; genus CAMLFJ01. The sequence continues at coordinate 60,013 of DASQAL010000110.1, read as the reverse complement.
ATGCGCGATGCCAGGGACACGGGTGGAGCGGGAAACGGGATTCGAACCCGCGACCCCCAGCTTGGAAGGCTGGCGCTCTACCGCTGAGCTATTCCCGCCCATGGTCCCGCCGCGCTCGATGTCTGTCAAAACCGCACAAGTGGTGGTGGGGAGAGGAGGATTTGAACCTCCGAAGGCGTTCGCCAGCAGATTTACAGTCTGCCCCCTTTGGCCACTTGGGTATCTCCCCGCGTGTACGCCTGATTGTAACCCCTTGATAAAACTGGCGCTGGCGGGAGGATTTGAACCCCCGACCCACTGCTTACAAGGCAGTTGCTCTACCAACTGAGCTACGCCAGCAGTCGCAAACCCTCACTTTAGGTTTGGGCCCCCATCAAGTCAAGGGTTTTCTGTCAAGTCCTTTGTTCCCGGCCTCGCTGGCGGAGCACTTCGTAGCAAAGGACGGCCGCGGCGGCCGAAACGTTCAGCGATTCGAGCCGGCCGCGCATCGGGAGGCTCACCAGGAAGTCGCAGGTCTTGGCCACCAGGGGCCGGAGCCCCTCTCCCTCCCCGCCCAGCACGAGGCATACGGGGCCGGTCAGATCCAGCTCCCACGGCAGCTTGCCGCCGGCCGGCACGGCTCCTACTGTCCACACCCCTTCCTTCTTGAGGGTTTCGAGCGCGTGCACCAGGTTCGTCTCCCGCGCCACCGGGATCAGCTCCGCCGCCCCCATGGCCGACTTCGCGGCCGCGCCCGTCAGGCCGGCAGCGTGGTGCTTGGGCACGATGACCCCGTGGGCGCCGGTGGCCTCGGCCGTTCGGAGCACGGCCCCCAGGTTCCGGGGGTCCTGCACCTGGTCCAGGGCGAGGAAGAACGGAGCCTCCCCCCGCCCGGCCGGGATCTCGAGCAGATCGCCCAGCGAGGCGTAGCTCGCGCCGGCCACGCGGGCCACCACCCCCTGGTGATGGATGTCGCCGGCCATCGCGGTGAGCTGGTCGCGGGTGCGATACGAGATCTTCACGCCCTGGCGCTTGGCCAGGCTCAGGAGCTCGTGCAGCGCGGGCCCGCGGCCCTCCGACAGGATCGCGATCTCCTCCACCCGCCGGCTCCCGGTCCGGAGGAACTCGAGCACCGGGTTGCGGCCGAAGAGCGGCGCGCCCTCCTCGGGCGGCTCGGGCATCTCCCGCGGCTCGCGCGTCACGACTGCAGCTTCCAGGTCGTCCCGTCCCGGGTGTCCTCGAGAACGACTCCGAGGCGGGAGAGCTCGTCCCGGAGCCGGTCGGCTTCCCCGAAGTCGCGCTGCCGCCGCGCCTCCTGGCGCAGGTAGACGAGCGATTCGATCCGGGCCTTGAGCTGCGGATCGACGGCGGCTTCCTTGCGCGCGCCCTCGAGCAAGCCGAGCACCCGCGCCAGCATCACCAGCTCGCCCACGCCCAGCAGGAACGCGCCCGCGCCCGCGGTGCCCTGGGCCACCTGGTCGCGCGCCGCGTGCAGCACCCTGGCCAGATCGAAGAGGACCCCCAGGGCCTGGGGGGTATTGAAGTCGTCGTCCATCGCCGCCTCGAAGCGGGCGCGGTGCGCCGCGACCTCGTCGAAGAGCCCGTGGTCCGGCCCCGGCGCCGGCGTCCCGCGCGAGGCGATGCGGTCCGCCTCGTCCTTCAGCGATCGCAGCCGGGCGAGCGCGCGCCCCGCCTCCACGATGCGCTCGTCGCCGAACTCGAGGGGATGGCGGTAGTGCGTCCCCAGGAGGTAGAGGCGGAGGGCCTCCGGGTCGTGCCGGCGCACGAGGTCCTTGATCGTGAGCGTGTTGCCCAGCGACTTGGACATCTTCTCCGCGGCCAGGTTGACGAAGCCGTTGTGCAGCCAGTAGCGCGCAAAGGGCTTGCCGGTCGCCGCCTCGGACTGCGCGATCTCGTTCTCGTGGTGCGGGAAGATCAGGTCCTCGCCGCCCCCGTGGACGTCGAGCACCTCGCCCAGGTACTGCATGGCCATGGCCGAGCACTCGATGTGCCACCCCGGCCGGCCCTGCCCCCACGGGCTCTTCCACGAAGGCTCGCCGGGCTTCGTCGCTTTCCAGAGCGCGAAGTCCATCGGATCGCGCTTGCGCTCGTCCACCTCGACCCGCGCGCCCGCCTGCAGTTCCTCCAGGTTCTTGCCGGAGAGCTTGCCGTAGCCGGGGAAGCGTCGCACCTCGAAGTAGACGTCGCCCTCCACCGGATAGGCCACGCCCTTGGCGATCAGCCGCTCGATGAGCGCGATCATCTGCGGCACGTGCTCGGTGGCCTTGGGCTCGATGTCGGCGGGCGCGACGCCGAGCGAGGCCATGTCGGTCCGGTACGCCTCGATGTAGCGCTCCGAGATCTCCTGCGCCGACACGCCCTCCTGGTTCGCCTTCAGGATGATCTTGTCGTCGATATCGGTGAAGTTCTTGATGAACTTCACCGCGTGCCCGCGGTGCTTGAGATAGCGGCGCATCACGTCGAAGACGATGGCGCTCCGGCCGTGGCCGATATGGCTCAGGTCGTAGACGGTGACGCCGCAGACGTACATCCGTACCAGGCCCGCGTGCAGCGGCGCCAGATCCTCCTTGCCGCGCGTGAGTGTGTTGAAGACGCGCGGGGCCATCAGGCGGTCTCCACGCTGACCACGGCCAGCGAGGCGATGCCTTCCTCGCGGCCGAGCAGGCCCAGGTGCTCCGGGCTCTTGGCCTTCACGCTCACCCGGTCGGGCCCCAGGCCCATGGTCGCGGCGAGCTGCGTGGCCATCTCAGGCAGGAACGGGGCCAGGCGCGGCGCCTGGCAGATCACCGTGACATCGACGTTGACCACGCGCGCTCCCTTGGTGGCAATCAGATCCATCACCGATCGCAGCAGACCGAGACTCGAGGCTCCTTTGTAACGTGGATCGGTGTCCGGGAACAGCCGTCCGAGATCCCCCAGGGCGAGCGAGCCGAGCAGTGCCTCGCAGACCGCGTGCGTGAGGACGTCGGCGTCGGAATGCCCGCCCAGCCCGCGCGCGGCGGGCACCGTCACCCCTCCCAGCACCAGGGGCCGTCCCTCGACCAGCGGATGCAGGTCGAAGCCCAGCCCGGACCGGAACACCGTCATCCCCGGCGACGGGGCGCGGCCCAGGCCCGGGCCGTCTGGAGATCCTCCGGCGTCGTGATCTTGAGGTTCTGCCCGAGCCCCTGCACCATGGCCACCGTCACGCCCAGCCGCTCCACCAGCATCGCGTCGTCGGTCCCCGCGAAGCCGTCCCGTCGCGCCTTGTCGTGGGCCTCCCAGAGTAACGCGCGTGTAAAGGCCTGCGGCGTCTGGGTGAGCCAGAGCCCCTGACGGGGGACGGTGGCTTCGATCGCGCCATCCCTCACCCGCTTCACGGTCTCCCGTACCGGGATCCCGCAGGTGGCCGCGCCGCCCGCCGCGGCGGCCAGCACCCGCCCCACGAGCGCCGCGTCGATGAACGGGCGTACCGCGTCGTGCACCACGACGCGCTCGGCGCGCTCCGGGATCCGCTGCAGCGCCCGCCACACCGACTCCTGCCGGTCGGCGCCCCCCGCCACCACCTCGAGGATCCTGGGCACCCGCAGCCGCGCGAGGAGCCGGCGCGTCTCCGCCACCTGGGCCTCCGGCACCGCCACCACGATGCCGGCGAGGCCGCGCGTCCGGCCGAGGGCCCGCAGGGTGGCGACCAGGATCGGCACCCGGCCCAGACGGAGATACTGCTTCGGCCGGCGGGAGCCCATGCGCGTGCCCAGGCCTCCCGCCGGCACGATGGCGTAGGTCACCGCGGGGCGCTCTCCTCGTCCCGCAGCCGGGCGAAGATCATGCGGCCGGCCGCGGTCTGGTAGATCGTGGTCACGGTCACGTCCACCGTCTGGCCGATGAGCCGCTTGCCGTGCTCCACCACCACCATGGTGCCGTCGTCGAGGTAGGCCACGCCCTGGTTCGCTTCCTTGCCTTCCTTGACAATGTGCACGTGCAGCGGCTCGCCGGGCAGCACCACCGGCTTGAGCGCGTTGGCGAGCTCGTTGATGTTGAGCACCGCGACGCCCGAGAGCTCCGCCACCCGGTTCAGGTTGTAGTCGTTGGTGACGATCTTGCCCCCGGTCGCCCGCGCCAGCTCGATCAGCTTGCGATCGACCTCGCGCGCCTGCGGGAAGTCCACCTCGTCGATGCGCACGGTGACACGCGGCACGCGCTGCAGCCGCTGCAGCACGTCGAAGCCCCGCTTGCCGCGGTTGCGCCGGAGCGCGTCGGCGGAGTCCGCGATCTGCTGCAGCTCGCGCAGCACGAACTGGGGCAGCAGGAGGGTGCCGGCGAGGAATCCGGTCTGGCAGACCTCCACGATGCGCCCGTCGATGATGACCGAGGTGTCCAGGATCTTGTCGCCCTCCTGGCGCACCGCGGTCTTGGGGAAGAGCTTGACCGACATGTCTTCCAGGTCATCACGCTTGGCCAGGGTCACCATCGCGCCCAGGTAACCGAGCAGCAGCGCGAAGAGCCCGCGCCCGAGCGCGCCCGCCCCGGGCACCACCGCCTCGACCGCGGTGCCCAGGCCCAGGCCGAGCACCACGCCCAGCATGGCGCCGGTGGCGCCCCAGAAGAGCCGGTCCACCGGGATGCGCCGGGCCTGCCACTCGAGCAGGACGACGAGCACGCCGGCCAGGAAGCCGGCGCCGCCGAGGAAGAAGTTGTTCGGGGGGTGCAGGCCGAGGGCGTGCGCCAGCGCGAAGCCGGCGGCAGTAGCCACCATCAGGACCAGCATCCGGACGATGAGCAGACCTATCTGCATCGTGCCCTCACGGTCCCAGCAGGATCTTCACGGCCTCGTCCACCGACCCCACCCCCTGCACGTCCAGGGCATGGCCGCCCCGGTCCGTCAGGCAGCTCTGGGGCACCACGGCCGCGGTGAAGCCCAGCGCGGCCGCTTCCTTGAGTCGTACCTCGAGCCCGGTCACCGCGCGCACCTCCCCGGCCAGCCCCACCTCACCGACCACCACCAGGTCACCCCGCAGCGGGCGGTCGAGATAGCTCGAGGCCGCCGCGAGCACCAGCCCCAGGTCGGCGGCGGGCTCCGAAACCCGCGCGCCGCCGGCGACGTTGACGAAAGCATCCTGCGACTGCAGAGGGAAGCCCACGCGCTTCTCCAGCACCGCCAGCAGCAAGCATACGCGATTGTAGTCGGCTCCCAGAACAGTACGACGCGGGGTGCCGAAGCCGGCCGGGGTGACCAGGGCCTGGATCTCGACCAGGAGGGGACGGGTCCCCTCGAGGCTGGCCACCACCACCGAGCCGGCCGCGTCCTTGGGGCGCTCGGCCAGGAAGAACCCCGACGGGTTCCGGACCTCGGTCAGACCCCGCTCGCCCATCTCGAAGACCCCGATCTCATTGGTGGACCCGAAGCGGTTCTTGACCCCCCGGAGGACCCGGTAGGCGTGGTGCTGCTCCCCCTCGAAATAGAGGACCGTGTCCACCAGGTGCTCGAGCACCCGGGGCCCGGCGATGGCCCCTTCCTTGGTCACGTGGCCGACCAGGAAGGTGGCGATCCCCCGACCCTTGGCCAGGGCCATGAGCCGCGCCCCGCACTCGCGGACCTGGCTCACGCTGCCGGGGGCCGACTCGAGCCCGGGCAGGTACACGGTCTGGATCGAATCTACGATCAGGATCCGCGGCTGGATGGCGGTCACGTGGGCCTCGACCACCTGGAGATCTGTCTCGGCCACGAAGTAGAGGCCAGCCGGGGACGGGCCGAGCCGATCGGCCCGCAGCTTGACCTGACCCGCCGACTCCTCGCCCGAGACGTACAACACTGGCCCCGCCCGGTCGGCGAGCATCCGGCTGACCTGGAGCAGGAGGGTGGACTTGCCGATGCCCGGGTCCCCGCCGATCAGGACCAGCGACCCCGTCACCACACCGCCCCCCAGGACGCGGTCCAGCTCGGCCATGCCGCTCGACACCCGGTGCCCGCTGCCGTCCAGGGAGATCTCGCGGATCGGCTGGGGCCGGCTCGAGGTGACGCCGGGCCGCGCGACGCCGCGCGCCGGCGCAACCCGCTCCTCCACGAGCTGCACGTAGGTCCCCACCCGAGCGCAGTCGGGGCAGGTGCCGGGCTTGGCCGCGGCGAGCCCGCACTCCTGGCAGCGATAGGCGGTCCGCTCGCGCGCCATCAGCGGCCTCCGCTCCCAGCCGAGCTGCCCGAGGCGCCAGCGCCAATCGTCGAGCGGATCAACGTCCGCAGCAGGAAGCTCCGCCGCGAGCCCTCGAGGAACTGCACGAGGTTCTCGTACACGGTCGGGTCCTCCAGGAGCGCGCCGACGGTGCCCTCGCCCTGCTTGAGCCGGTCGGTGACCGCGCGCAGGTTGGCCATCGCGGCGCGGAAGTCGGCGGTGGCGTCGCCGAGCGAGCCCAGCGCGCCGTCGCTGCTGCCGTCGCGGGTGAGCTGGCCGAGCAGGCCCTGGCCCTGGGCCACCCGCTCGGAGACGTCGCGGAAGTTGTGGGCGACTTCGCGGAGGTCGTCGGCGATTGTCTTGTACTGCGGATCGTGGAGCAGGGCCGAGAGCAGGTTGTCGCGCGACTCGAGCTTCTCGGCGGTCCGGCCGACCGTGTCCATCGCGGCCAACAGCGCGCGGACCGACTTGCCGCTGTCCGGCGAGAGCAGCACACCCACCGCGTGGTCGCCCTGCTCGGCCCGGGCCAGGAGCGACTGGGTGCGGGTCAGGATCGCGTTGAGGCGGGTCAAGGCCTCCGGCTCGTCGTAGACCAGCGCGTGGACCAGCCCCTTGCCCGTTTCCACTTCCCGGGTGATCCGGTCCACCCGCTCCGCGGTGGTCTTGAGGCTGGCGGCCAGCTCCTTCACGGTCTGGAGCGTCTCCGCGCCGGCCTTGAACATCTGCTGCATCTCGACCGAGTCCTGGGTCGCCAGGATGTCGCCGGGCTTGAGCGCGGGGGCCGCGGTGGTGCCGATGGTGATCTCCACGATCTTGTCGCCGAGGAGGCCCTGGGTGGAGATCTTGGCCTCCGAGTCGCGGCGCACCCGCTCCGAGAAGCGCCGCGCGATCGTGACCGTCACCCGCACCTTGCCGCCCGGCTGCTCGGGCAGCTCGACCGCGGTGACGCGGCCGATCTGCACGCCGGCCAGGCGCACGGTCGCGCCCTCGATGAGCCCGCCCACCTCGGTGAACTCGGCGACCAGGTCGTACTTGCGCTCGAAGTAGCGGCCCTGGGCCCCGAGCAGGTAGATGATGGCGAAGAACACGAGCAGGCCGGACAGGATGAAGGCCCCGATGCGGATCTGCAGGCCGAGGCGGCCGTCGGCCATGACTAGATCTCCCGCAGCTCGCCGGCGAGGAACCGGCGCACGTCGGGGTTGGCGGAGCGGTGGATCTCGGCGGGCGTGCCCTGGTCGGCGAAGTGCCCCTGCAGCAGGATCGCCATCTGGTCGGCCACCAGCTCAGCGAACTCCACGTCGTGGGTCACCACGATCGCGGTATCGCACACGCCGGTGCGAAGCTGGGCGATGAGCTCGGCCACCAGCTTCGCGTTGGTGGGGTCGAGTCCGGCGGTGGGCTCGTCGAAGAAGACCACCTCGGGCTCCACGATCAGAGCCCGCGCGATGCCCACCCGCTTGCGCATGCCGCCGCTCAGCTCGGCGGGCAGGAGCTCGTCGGTGTCGGGCAGCCCGACCAGATCGAGGAAGTGGTGCACGCGATCCGTGATCTCGCCGAGGGACAGCCGGGTGTGCTCGCGCAGCGGGAAGGCCACGTTCTCGAAGACCGTGAGCGAATCAAAGAGGGCCGCCCCCTGGAACACGAAGCCGGTGCGCCGTCTGAGCGGGAGCATCGCTTCCTCGCTCATCCGGTCGATGCGGGCGCCGAAGACGTGCACCTCTCCCGAGTCGGGTTGCGCGAGGCCCGAAGCGATGCGCAGGAGCACCGTCTTGCCCTGGCCGCTCCCGCCCATCACCGCGAGAATCGTCCCCTTGGGCAGGGCGAAGCTCACGCCGCGCAGGACGGGCTTCTCCCCGAACGCCTTCCAGACCTTCCGGACCTCGACGAGCGGCTGGCCGGGTGTCATCGGCTCACCAGTACATGAAGAGGAAGAGCCGCGTGATGAAGAAGTCCGAGATGATCACGCCCATGGCCACCTGCACCACCGTCGCGGTGGTCGAGCGGCCGAGCCCCTCGGTGCCGCCCTCGGTGGCCAGGCCGTTGTAGCAGCCGATCAGGGTGACGAGCCCGCCGAAGACGAAGCTCTTGCCGAGGCCGGTGAGGAAGTCCTTCAGGACGACCCAGTAGGCGATGGTGTTCCAGTACAGATACGGGTCGACGTTGCGGTCGAACACGGCGATCAGCATACCCCCGAGCAGGCCCATTCCGTCTGCGAGGATGGTGACGAGCGGGAAGACCAGCACCGCGGCCATGAACCGGGGGACGATCAGCTTCTTGATGTAGTTCACGCCGAGCGCGCGGAGGGCGTCGATCTGCTCGGTGACCTTCATGGACCCGAGCTCCGCGGTGATGCCCGAGGCCACCTTGCCGCCCACCAGGATGGCGGTCAGCACCGGCCCCAGCTCGCGCAGGATGGAGAGGGCCACCACCGGACCCACGTAGTTTTCGGCCCCGAAGCGGGCCATGTTCACCGCGGTCTGCAATGCCAGCACCATGCCGGTGAACAGCGCGGCGGTGAGCGCGACCACGAGCGACCGCACCCCGATGATGTCGATCTCGCGGGCGACCAGCCAGAAGTAGGACGGCGGCAGGGTCAGGTTGCGGGCCACCCGCACGGTGAGCAGCCCGAGGCCGCCGTACCACATGGCGGTCTCTCGCAGGTGGTCCCGCAGATCCTTCGCCGCGATCATCGCCGCGGCTCCAGCGCGAAGCTCTCGACCAGGGCCCGGAACGCGGGCCGCCCGCCGTCGAAGGCCTCGCTCGGGGCCACGTAGAGGAAGTCGTGCACACACGGCTCGGCGCGCACCACCAGGGCCTCCACCGTGACCGTCCGCCCTTCCGCCAGGCCGCGGACCACCGAGTGGGCCGCCTCGCGCCCGCCCACGGTGGACGTGCCGTTCTCCAGCACGTCGCGCCGGGTGAGGCCGAAGGTCAGATGGCGCGCCAGCACGTCGAGCGGCCGCGTGGACTCGCGGCCGGTGCAGGTCGCGTCCACGACCATGCCGCTGGGCTGCGCCGCGCCGCGCAGCGTGAGGTCGGCCCGCTGGCCGGCATCCACCCGCCAGCCGGTGGGCGGCAGCGTCACGCGGTAGCCTTTCGCCGAGTAGAACATCCCGTTCTCGATGCGCCCCGCCGCCGTCGCGCAGCCCGCGAGCAGGCTGAGTGCGAGCAGGCCGCGCGCGAGGGGTTGGCCGGTCACGTGTCCTTCTTGTGGCGGCGGGCGAGCTCCTGGAAGACGCGGCGGAGGGGGATGCCGCGGGCGGTCAGCAGGACCATGGTGTGGAACCAGAGGTCCGCGACCTCGGAGACCACGCGCTCGTCGCCCTCGCCGCCCAGGGCCGCGGTCATCACCTCCGCGGCCTCCTCGCCGATCTTCCGGCAGATCTGGGGCTGGCCCTTCTCGAGCAGCCCCGCCACGTAGGAGCCGGGGGGCGCCGCCACCTTCCGCGACTCGAGCACCCGCTCGAGGACTTCCAGCATCGCGGGGCCCGCCGTCCCCGACGCGGGCACCGCCTCACCGCCGTCGAGGCGCGTGAAGAAGCAGCTCCGCGCCCCGGTGTGGCAGGCCACGCCGTCCTGGTGCACCTGGACCAGCAGCGTGTCCCGGTCGCAATCGGCGTAGAGGCCGTCCACGTGCTGGGTGTGCCCCGAGGTCTCGCCCTTGCGCCAGAGCGCGTTGCGCGAGCGCGACCAGAAGTGGCTGAGGCCCGTGCGCCGCGTCTCCTCGAGCGACTCGGGGCTCATCCAGGCGACCATGAGGAGCTGGCCGGTCTCGGTGTCCTGGACCACCGCCGGGATCAGCCCCTGCGCGTCCCACTTGAGATCGTCCCGCGGGCTCACGGCCCGAGCCTCACCGGCACCCCGCGCTCGTAGAGGTAGCGCTTGGCCTCCGGCACCGTGTGCTGGCCGAAGTGAAAGAGAGACGCCACGAGCGCGGCGTCCGCGTGGCCCTCGACCAGGCCCTCGCGGAGATGCTCGAGGCGGCCGACGCCGCCCGAGGCGATGACCGGCACCGACACCGCGTCGGCCACGGCGCGGGTCAGCGCGAGGTCGTAGCCGTCGCCGGTGCCGTCGCGGTCCATGCTGGTGAGCAGGATCTCCCCGGCGCCCAGGCCCTCCACCTCGCGGGCCCACGCCACCGCATCGCGCCCGGTGGGGCGGCGGCCGCCGTGGGTGAACACCTCCCAGTGGCCGTTGGCGGATTTCGCGTCTATCGCGACTACAATGCACTGGCTGCCGAAGGCCCGCGCAGCTTCCGAGACCAGGCCCGGCCGCTCCAGCGCCGCGGTATTGACCGACACCTTGTCGGCGCCGGCCCGCAGGAGGGTGCGGATGTCCTCGAGCGACCGGATCCCGCCGCCCACCGTGAGCGGCATGTAGATTCCCTCGGCGGTGCGCCGGACCACGTCGAGCATGGTGGCGCGCCCCTCGTGCGAGGCGGTGATGTCGAGGAACACGAGCTCGTCGGCGCCCTGGGCGTCGTAGGCCAGCGCGGCGGCGACCGGATCGCCCGCGTCGCGCAGCTCGACGAAACGGACGCCCTTCACCACGCGGCCGTCCTTGACGTCGAGGCACGGGATGAGCCGCTTGCAGAGCATGGCCGTCTACCGCACCGCGGCCAGCGCGGCGCCCAGGTCCACCGCGCCGCTGTAGAGCGCGCGCCCCACGATGACGCCGGCCAGCTCCGGCACCGTCGCGAGCTGCCGGATGTCGTCGAGCGAGCCGACCCCGCCGGAGGCGAAGACGTCGATGCCCGCCGCCTTGGCCACCGCCTCGGTGCTCCAGAGGTTGGGGCCGTTCTGGGTGCCGTCGCGCGCGATGTCGGTGTAGATGATGCCGGCCGCCCCCGCCGCCGCCGCGTCGCGCGCCAGGGCGATCGCGTCGAGGTCGAGGACGCGCGTCCAGCCGTCCACCGCGACACGCCCGTCGGAGGCGTCGATGCCGACGATGACCTGCTCGCCGAACCGCTCGCACACGAGGCCGAGGAACGCGGGATCGAGCGCGGCCCGCGTGCCCACGATGGCCCACCGCGCGCCCGCTTCCAGCACCGCCTCGACGTGGGCAATCTCGCGCAGCCCGCCGCCCACCTGCACCGGGATCCGGACGGCGGCGATCATGGCGCGGACGAGCTCCGTCTGGGCCGGGCGGCCCGCGAAGGCCCCGTCGAGGTCCACCACGTGCAGGCGTCGCGCGCGCGACTCCTGCCAGCGGCGGGCCACCGCCACCGGGTCGTCGGAGAAGACGGTCTCGGCGTCGGCCCGGCCCTGCAGGAGCCGCACGCACCGCCCCGCCTTCAGATCGACCGCCGGCACGATCTCGAACATTGAACTAGCTACCGTCCCCTCGACGGTTCATGGTCTCCTCGGCTCGCCTTCGGCTGCACCTCGGATCTTGAACGACCATCCACTCCCTGGACGGCTCATGGTCTCCTCGGCTCGCCTTCGGCTGCACCTCGGATCTTGAACGACCATCCACTCCCTGGACGGCTCATGGTCTCCTCGGCTCGCCTTCGGCTGCACCTCGGCCATCGCGATCTCTCTCAACGCGATTCGCGGACGATGGCCGCGAAGTTCTCGAGCATCCGGATGCCCCAGCGCTGGCTCTTCTCGGGGTGGAACTGGGTGGCGTAGAGCGGCCCGCGTGAGACGGCGGCCGGGAAGGTGAGCCCGTAGGTGCAGGTCGCCACCCGGAGCGAGGTGTCGGCGGTCTCCGGATAGTAGGAGTGCACGAAGTAGAAGTGCGCCCCGCTCGGAATGCCGTCGAAGATCTCCAGATTTCCCCGGTGCTCGACCTGGTTCCAGCCCATGTGGGGCACCTTGAGACCCGTGGGGAAGCGCCGCACCGCCCCCGGGATGACGTCGAGGCCCTTGCCCTGGCCGAACTCCTCGCTCTCCGAGAAGAGGAGCTGATAGCCGAGGCAGATCCCGAAGAACGGCCGATCGCTCTCGAAGCAGGTCCGCAGCGGCGCGATCAGCCCCAGCGCCTGGAGGCTGCCCATCGCGTCGTGAAAGGCCCCATCGCCGGGCAGCACCACCGCTTCCGCGTCGTCCACCACCTTCGGGTCCTGGGTGACGACGGCGGGCATGCCGACCCGCGCGAAGGCCTTCTCCACGCTACCGAGATTGCCGCGCCCGTAGTCGACGATCGCGATCACAAGCTGCCTTTAGTGGACAGGATTCCCGTGATTCTGGGGCTCAGGCGGGTGGCCTCGGCGAGCGCGCGGCCGGCCGACTTGAAGGTGGCCTCCGCGATGTGGTGGAGGTTCTCGCCGTAGTGCATGTTGAGGTGCAGGGTGATCTCCGCGTTCACCGCCACCGCGCGGAAGAAGTCCTTGAGCAGGTCGAGATCGAAGTTGGCGATGCGGGTGCGCTGCAACGGCACGTTGAAGACGAGATAGGGGCGCCCCGAGATGTCCACCGCCGCGTGCAGCAGCGCCTCGTCCATGGGCAGGAACGAGGCCCCGTAGCGCGCGATCCCCTTCTTGTCGCCGACCGCTTCGCGGAGCGCCTTGCCCAGGCAGATCCCCACGTCCTCCACCGTGTGGTGGAGATCCACGTCGAGGTCGCCCTTGGCGTCCACGGTGAGGTCCATCAGCGCGTGCTTGGACCACGCCTCCAGCATGTGATTGAAGAAGGGGATGCCGGTGTCCACCTTGGCGGCACCGGTGCCGTCCAGGTTGAGCGTCAGGACGATCTGCGTTTCCTTGGTATTGCGCTCGATCCGGCTCTGCCGCGGCACCGCCGGCTCCGTCTTCCCCCGCTCCCCGGTCATCGCTTGCCTCCCGCGCGGGCGATCCGTATCGCGGCCGCCGCGCCGTGTCCGTCCAGTCCTTCCACGCGGGACAGTAGGCCGACATGCGGCCCCGCCTCGGCCAGTCCCTCCGGTGAATACTCGATCACGCTGAGCCGCGTCACGAAGTCCTCGGTCGAGAGCGCCGAGGAGAAACGCGCGGTCCCGCCGGTCGGCAGCACGTGATTCGGCCCCGCCACGTAGTCCCCCACCACCTCGGGCGTGTGGCGCCCCAGGAACACCGCGCCCGCGTGCCGCACCCGCGCGAGCAGGCCCTCCGGATCGGCGACCTGCAGCTCCAGATGCTCCGGCGCGAGGCCGTTGGCCAGGTCCACCGCCTCCTCGAGGCTCGCGGTCAGCACGAGCGCGCCGTGGCTCGCGAGCGCCGCGCCCGCGATCGCCCGCCGCGGCAGCCCCGCGAGCTGACGGCCGAGCTCGGCCGCCACCGCGTCGCGCAGCGCGCTTGACGGCGTCAGCAGTATCGCGCGGGCCATCGGGTCGTGCTCGGCCTGGGCCAGCAGGTCGGCGGCCACGAAGGCGGCTTCGGCGGTGTCGTCGGCCACCACCAGGACCTCGCTCGGCCCCGCCACCATGTCGATGCCGACGTCGCCGAAGACCTGGGCCTTGGCCAGGGCCACGTAGATGTTGCCGGGCCCCACGATCTTGTCCACGCGCCGGATGGTCTCGGTTCCGTAGGCGAGCGCGGCGATCGCCTGGGCCCCGCCCACCCGGTAGGCCTCGGTCACGCCCGCGATGCGCGCGGCGGCCAGCACCGCCACGTTCAGCGACCGGTCGGCCGAGGGCGGCGAGACCAGCACGATCTCGCGGACCCCGGCCACACGCGCGGGCACCACCGTCATCAGCACGGTGGAGGGATAGGCGGCGCGGCCGCCGGGCACGTAGACGGCCACGCGGTCGAGCGGCCGCACCTCCTGGCCGAGGTGCGAGCCGTTGTCGTCCTTCATGCGCCAGGAGCGCGGCGCGCACTCGCGATGGAAGCGCTCGATGCGCTCCGCGGCGTAGCGCAGGGATCGGAGGGTCGCCTCGCCCACCGCGCGCTCGGCCGCCGTGTATTCCTCGGGCCGCACCACGAGCTCCGGGGCGGTCAGCGCTACCCGATCGAAGCGCTGGGTGAAGTCGAGCAGCGCCGCGTCGCCGTTCGCCCGCACCGCCGCGACGATCTCGGCGACCCGGCGCGAGATCTCGGGATCGACCGAACCGGGCGGACGCTCCAGCGCGCGGATCACGCCCGCGATCCCGCTGACTAACGTTTCAAGCCTTCGAATCATTTCTTATATTCGCTCGGCTCGCCTGCGGCTGCGCCTCGCCCTGCCACTGCCTCTCTCATGGAGGTGAGGAGCTGGTTCACGCGCGCGTGCTGGGTCTTGAGCGAGGCGCGGTTGACGATGAGCCGCGCGGTGGAGGTCAGGATCTCCGCCACCTCCACGAGCCCGTTGGCCCGAAGGGTCTCGCCGGACTGCACCAGGTCCACGATGCGCTCGGCCAGGCCCACCAGTGGCGCCAGCTCGATGGAGCCGTCGAGCTTCACCATCTCCACCTGGATGCCGCGCTCCGAGAAGTACTCCTCGGTGAGGCGCGGGTACTTGGTGGCCACCCGCACCCAGGACCACTTGGCCGGGTCGTCGCGCTCCCACAGCTCCTGGGGCTCGGCCACCACCAGGCGGCAGAAACCGAAGCCCAGGTCCACCGGCTCGTACACGTCCGGCTGCTGCTCGAGCAGGATGTCCTTGCCCACGATGCCGAGGTCGGCGGCGCCGTACTCCACGTAGGTCGGGATGTCGGCCGGCTTGAGCAGGATGAACCGCAGCCCCGCCGCCTCGTCGGTCAGAAGGAGCCGGCGCGAATCGGGCTCGACGCCCCGGATGCCCATGCCCGCGAGCAGGGCCAGCGCGGGATCCAGCAGCCGGCCCTTGGGCAGCGCGAGCGTGAGCGACGTCGTCACGGCACGCGCTCGATGGTGGCGCCGAGCGAGCGCAGCTTGACCTCGAGCCGCTCGTAGCCCCGATCCAGGTGATACACGCGTGAGATCTCGGTGCGCCCCCGGGCGGCCAGCCCGGCCAGCACCAGCGAGGCAGAGGCGCGCAGGTCGGTGGCCATCACCGGCGCGCCCTGGTAGTAGCGCTGGCCGCGCACCACCGCGGTGGAGCCCTCGGCCTCGATCTTCGCCCCCAGGCGGGCCAGCTCGGCCGCGTGCATGAAGCGGTTCTCGAAGATGGTCTCGGTGATCTTGCTGATCCCGTCGGCCAGCCCGAGCATCGCCATGAACTGCGCCTGCATGTCGGTGGCGAAGCCCGGGAACGGGTTCGTGATCAGGTCCACCGCCTTCGGCCGCGCCGGCCCCTGGCAGCGGATGCGATCGTCGGTCACCGTGACCGCGGACCCGGACTCCTCCAGCTTGGCGAGCATCGCGGACATGTGGCGCGGCTCGGTGCCGGTCACCGTCACGTCGCCGCCGGTGATGGCGGCGGCCACCAGCAGGGTGCCCGCTTCGATGCGGTCCGGGATCACGCGGTGCCGGGCGCCGGCCAGCTCCGAAACCCCCTCGATCTCGATGCGCTCGGTGCCCGCGCCGTGGATGCGGGCCCCCATGGCGGTGAGCAGCCGCGCCAGATCGGTCACCTCCGGCTCGCGCGCCGCGTTCTCGATCACGGTCGTGCCCTCGGCGAGCGCGGCCGCCATCATGAGGTTCTCGGTGCCGGTCACCGTGACGAGATCGGTGCTGATGCGGGCGCCCTTGAGCCGGCTGGCCCGCGCCTCCACATAGCCGTTGCGGATGAAGACCTCGGCCCCCAGCTTCTGGAAGCCTTTGAGGTGCTGGTCGATGGGCCGCACCCCGATGGCGCAGCCGCCGGGCAGGGCCACCTTGGCGAGGCCGGTCCGCGCGAGCAGCGGGCCCAGCACCAGAACCGACGCGCGCATGGTCGAAACCAGCTCATAGGGCGCCTCGTTGCTCGTCACCTTCTCCACCACGACCCGCGTGCTGCCGTCGGCGTCGGTGGAGACGACCCCGCCGAGCCGCTCCAGCAGCGAGCGCGTGGTGGTCACGTCGGCGAGCGCGGGCACGTTCTCCAGCACCACCGGCCGCGCGGTGAGCAGCGCCGCGCAGAGCGCGGGCAGCGCCGCGTTCTTGGCCGCGCTCGCCGCCACCTCGCCCCGCAGGGGCGCGCCGCCTTCGACGATGAGTCGGGTCGCCATCAGCAGCCCTCTCGGCGCGCCGCGCCGGAGGCGCAGGCCACGAGTGTGGTCCGCGTGTCCTCCCAGCGCCCGCCGATGTACCGCTCCACGCCGTTGAGATCCCGCCGGGCCCGGATGCCGGAGAATCCCTCGGCGGCCATGAGCGAGGCGAGCGGGCCCGCCTGCTCGTCGCCGATCTCCAGCAGCAGCCACCCGCCCGGCTTCAGCACCGGGGGCGCTCCCGCCACGATGCGGCGGATCACGCCGAGGCCGTCCGGCCCGCCGTCCAGCGCGGCGCGCGGCTCGTGGCGCGACACCTCGGGCGGCAGCGACGCGATCACCGCGCTCGGCAGGTATGGCGGGTTGGCCACCACCAGGTCGAGGCTCGCCGACAGCGAGCCGAGGGGCGCGAAGAGATCGCCCGCGAGCAGCCGCACCCGCGCCGAGAGCCCGAGCTCGCGGACGTTTCGAGACGCGACGGCGAGGGCGCCCGCCGCCACCTCGACGGCCAGCACCTCCGCACTGGGCAGCGCCGAGGCGAGCGCGCAGGCGATGGCGCCGCTGCCGGTGCCGAGGTCGGCGACCACCGGATCCGGGCGGCCCGCCAGCACCTCCAGCGCCCACTCCACGAGGCCTTCCGTCTCCGGGCGCGGCACCAGTACGTCGGGGGTGACGGCCAGGCGCAGACCGTGGAAGTCCTCCCAGCCGAGCAGGTACTGGAGCGGCTCGTGGCGCGCCCGGCGCTCGATCAGCTCCCGGTAGTGGGCGGCCTCCGCCGCGGTCAGCCGGCGGGCCGGCTCCAGGTAGAGGGCGAAGCGTTCGACGCCCAGGAGCCCGCCGAGGAGCCACTCCGCCTCCGGGCGCGCCGTCTCGATCCCGGCCTCCTCGAGCGCGGCGGCCGCGCGCCCGAGCAGCGCGGGGACGGTCGAGTCCGCGGCGACCCCGATCACGACACGCTCTCCGCGAGCTTCTGGCTCTGCTCGCGATCGCGCAGGCCATCGATCAGCTCGTCGAGATCGCCCTCGAGCACGGCGGGAAGCCGGTGCAACGTGAGGTTGATGCGGTGATCGCTGACGCGCCCCTGCGGGAAGTTGTAGGTGCGGATGCGCTCGCTGCGCTCGCCGGTGCCGACCTGGCTGCGCCGGTCGGCCGCGATGGCAGCGGCCTGCTCCTCCTGCGCCCGCTCCAGCAGGCGGGCCTTCAGCACCCGCAGGGCCTTCGCGCGGTTCTTGATCTGCGAGCGCTCGTCCTGGCAGGTGACGACCAGCCCGGTCGGCAGGTGGGTGAGCCGCACCGCGGAGTCGGTGGTGTTGACGCCCTGCCCACCCGGCCCCGAGGAGCGATAGACGTCCACCTGGATGTCCTTCTCGTCCACCTTCACGTCCACGTCCTCCGCCTCCGGCAGCACCGCCACCGTCACGGTCGAGGTGTGGATGCGCCCGCTCGACTCGGTGGCGGGCACGCGCTGCACGCGGTGCACGCCCCGCTCGTACTTGAGCCGGCTCCACGCCCCGCGGCCCTGCACCAGCGCGACGACTTCCTTGAGGCCGCCCACGCCGGTGGGGTGGCTGTCGATGACCTCCCACTTCCAACGCTGCCGCTCCGCGTACTTGGTGTACATGCGGAACAGCTCGGACGCGAAGAGGCCGGCCTCGTCGCCGCCCGCCCCGGCCCGGATCTCCAGGAACACGTTCTTGTCGTCGTTGGGATCGCGCGGGATGAGGAGGCCCCGCAGCTCCTCCTCGAGCTTGGCCTGCCGCGCGGTCAGCTCGTCGATCTCGGCCTGGGCCAGCTCGCGCATCTCGCGGTCGGCGTCCTCGGCCAGGATGTGGCGGGCCTCCGAGACGCGGGCGAGCACGCTCTTGTAATCGTCGAACTTCTGCACCGTGTCGGCGAGGTCGGCCGCGGCCTTGGCGGTGCGCGCATAGACCGCCGGCTGCCCGATCACCTGGGGATCGGCCAGCGAGCGGTTCAGCTCGCCGTAACGCTCTTCGATCTGCCGGAGCTTGTCGAACATGGGGGCGCCTCAGGAGAAACCCGGAGAGCGGCGCCGCCGCGGCTGGAAACGACCGAGTAACGGATGCTGAATCTGCGGCTCGGAGCGCGGCGCGGCGCCGAGCCGGGCCCTACCCCTCGGTGGTCGTCTTCCTCTTGTACTTCCGCTGGAAGCGCTCGACCCGCCCGGCGGTGTCCAGGAACCTCTGCTTCCCCGTGAAAAAGGGATGACACTTGGAGCAGACCTCCACCTTGATAGTCGGCACGGTGGAGCGGGTGTGGATGACCTCCCCGCAGTTGCAGGTGATCGTCGTATCAACGTATTCCGGATGAATGCCAGCCTTCACGGCGCACCTCCTAGATGGGTCTTAGAGAATACCAGGATGGGCGTGAAAACGCAAAAATCCGGCCTACGCGAGCTGGTTCATCTGGTTCAGGAAGTCCTTGTTAGTCTTCATCATTTTCAGCTTGTCGAGCAGCAGCTCCATGGCCTCGACCGGGTTGAGCTGGGACAGGGCCTTGCGGAGCAGCCAGACTTTCTGAAGCTCGTCCTTCTCCAGCAGCAGCTCTTCCTTCCGGGTCCCGGTCTGCTCGATATTGATCGTCGGGAAGATGCGCTTGTCCATCAGGCGCCGGTCCAGGTGGACCTCCATGTTGCCGGTGCCCTTGAACTCCTCGAAGATCACGTCGTCCATCCGGGAGCCGGTGTCGACGAGGGCGGTGGCCATGATGGTGAGCGAGCCGCCCTCCTCCACGTTCCGGGCCGCCGCGAAGAAGCGCCGGGGCCGCTGGAGCGCGTTGGCGTCGAGACCGCCCGAGAGCACCTTGCCGGAGGACGGGATGACCGCGTTGTGGGCGCGGGCGAAGCGGGTGATCGAGTCGAGCAGGATCACGACATCTCGCTTGTGCTCGACAAGGCGCTTGGCCTTCTCGATCACCATGTCCGCCACCTGGACGTGCCGCTGTGGCGGCTCGTCGAAGGTGGAGGAGATGACCTCGCCCTTCACGGAGCGCTGCATGTCGGTGACCTCTTCCGGGCGCTCGTCGATGAGCAGCACGATGAGGTACACCTCGGGGTGGTTCTTGGCGATGGCGTTGGCGAGGTTCTGCAGCAGGACCGTCTTGCCGGTGCGCGGAGCCGCCACGATGAGGCCGCGCTGGCCCTTGCCGATGGGGCAGAGCAGGTCCATGGCCCGCGTGGTCAGGTTGTCCGAGTCGTGCTCGAGCCGGAGCCGCTCCATCGGGTAGAGCGGGGTCAGGTTGTCGAAGAGCGTCTTGTCCCGCGCCTGCTCCGGCGTCTCGAAGTTGATCGCCTCGACCTTGAGCAGCGCGAAGTAGCGCTCGCTGTCCTTGGGCGGTCGCACCTGGCCGGAGATGGTGTCGCCGGTGCGCAGGTCGAAGCGCCGGATCTGCGAGGGCGAGACGTAGATGTCGTCGGGGCCCGGCAGGTAGTTGTAGTCCGGCGCGCGGAGGAAGCCGAAGCCGTCGGGCAGCACTTCCAGCACGCCCTCCGCGAAGATGAGCCCGTCGCGCTCGGCCTGTCCCTGCAGGATCTTGAAGATCAAATCCTGCTTGCGAAGGCCGCTGGTGCCCTGGACACCCAGCTCCTTGGCGACGTTGTTGAGATCGGTGATGGTCTTGTCCTTGAGCTCGGACAGGTTCATCCGCTTTCCTCCTGCACCGACCGCCCCGCTGGTCTCAGTAGGGACGGGCGGCTCGGCGGGGACGGCAGACGGCTTCGGCGAGGGACGCTTCGGGCTACGTTCTGAAGAAGAGATGGTCGTCTCCGGCGGGTTGCGTGTGTACGGGTGTAATCTCTAGGAGGTTGGCTGCCGTGCTTCGCGAACCACTGTCCCACACGGTTTCCAGCCCTGTCAACCCCAGATTTACATACGGATATCGATGATCGCGCGCTGCTTGATCTCCACGAGCCAGTCCTTGAGCCGCGTGTCGTACTTCTGGCGGTAGAGGATCTCGCGGATCTGGCCGCGCACCTGCACGAGCGAGTCCCCGGTGAGGGCGTCGCGCGAGTCGAGACGGAAGAGGTGATAGCCGATCGGCGAGCGGAAGGGCGTCGAAGCCTCGCCCGGCGAGAGACGCAGGATCGCGTCCTCGATGTCCTGGGCCAGCTCGCCGCGCTTGAGATTGCCGAGGGAGCCGCCGTCCTTGCCGGACGGATCCTCCGAGTGCTTCTTGGCCAGCTCGATGAAGTCCTGCCCCTCGAGCAGGTGCCCGTAGATCTCGTCGGCCCGGAGCCGCGCCGCCGTCCATCCCTCCTCGCCCTTGGCTGGATCCGGCAGCACCAGGATGTGCCGAGCCCCGAAGGTGAGGCCGGTCTCGAGCTTCTCGCGGTTCTCCACGAGGTACTTGTCGATCTCCTGCTCGGTGACCGAGATGCGGAGGGCGACCTTCCGCCGCACCACCCGCTGGACCATGAGCTGCTCGCGCAGCCGCTTCTTGACGCCCTCCAGGGTGAGGCCCTGCGTCTTGATCATGGCCTCGAACTCGGTGTCGTCCTTGGCCTTGAGCTTCTTCATGATGTCGCCCAAGGACTCGGCGAGCTCCGCGTCCTCCACCACCACCTTCTCCCGCTCGGCCTGCTGGAGCTGAATCCGGTTCTCGATCAGGTTCTGCAGCAGCCGGCTGCGCAGCACCTTGCGCGCCTCGCCGTCGGAGGGCCGCTCCCGCGTCTCGGCCAGGTAGTAGAGCTCGGCCTCGTCGAGCTCGTACTGGGTGATCGCGTCGTTATTTACCACGCAGATCACCCGGTCCACCACGTCGTCCGAGTCGTGGAGCTGATCCCGCGAGGTCAGGATGGGCGCGGAGGCGTGCGGCTGCGCCTTCGGCGCCTCCGCGGGCGCCGCCGTCTTGCTCTTGCCGACCAGCGGCACCCAGCTCGGGATCGAGCAACCCGAGACCACGAGGGGGAGGAGCAGCAGGGCGACCGTCGCGGCCCGCCGCGGGCTCATCGGAGGGAATCCAGGAGCTTCGCGAGGGCGTCGCGCACCGCGGGCCAGGGTTCGGCAGGGATCCGCGCTTCCACCGTGTACTCCTTTCTGAGTTTCAGAGCGCCGCGGCTGGCCGCGATCGTCTTGAGCATCCGTTCCGGCGTGACCGGGGTCGACGCCGCGAAGGTCAGGACCGCGCGCCCGCCGCCCGCCTCCACCCGCTCGAGGCCGAGCGCCCGGGCGGCCACCCGGAGCCCCACCACGTCCAGCAGCCCCTCCACCGCGGGCGGCGGCGGGCCGTAGCGATCGGCCAGCTCCGCGCGCGCGTCGGCGACGTCCTCGGACCGCTCGATCTCGGCCAGCCGCTTGTAGAGCGCCAGGCGCTGATTCACCTCGGGAACGTACGCCTCGGGCAGGAGCGCTTCCACGTCCGCCGAGATCACCGGGTCGACGCGCTCGGTCGCCGGGTCGCCCTTCAATTCTCTCACGGCCTCCGCGAGGAGCTTGCTGTAAAGATCGAATCCGACGGCGGCGATGTGCCCGTGCTGGGCCGCCCCCAGCAGGTTGCCGGTGCCCCGGATCTCCAGATCCCGCATGGCCAGCCGGAGCCCCGCCCCCAGCTCGGTGGACTCCTCGATCACCCGCAGCCGCCGCTGGGCGGTCTCGTCCACCCGCCCGTCGGCGGGCACCATGAGGTAGGCGTAGGCCTGCTGCCGCTCCCGCCCTACCCGGCCCCGGAGCTGGTAGAGCTGGGCCAGGCCGAAACGGTCGGCCCGGTTGATGATTATCGTGTTCGAGGCCGGGATGTCCAGGCCCGATTCCACGATGGATGTCGAGACCAGCACGTCGGCCTGGCCGTCCACGAACTTGACCATCACGCTCTCCAGTTCCCGCTCCGCCATCTGGCCGTGCCCCATCACCACCCGGGCCTCCGGGACCAGGCTCTTGATGAAGGTGGTCATGGAGGCGAGCGACTGGATGCGGTTGTGGACGAAGAAGACCTGCCCGCCCCGGTTCAGCTCCCGCTCGATCGCCTCCTTGATGACGGTGCGGCTGAACGCGGTGACCACCGTCTCCACCGGCAGCCGGTCGAGCGGCGGCGTCTCGATCACCGAGAGGTCGCGCACCCCGGAGAGCGCCATGTGGAGCGTGCGCGGGATCGGGGTGGCGGTGAGCGTCAACACGTCCACCGAGGTGCGGAGCTGCTTGAGACGCTCCTTGTGGGAGACGCCGAAGCGGTGCTCCTCGTCCACCACCAGGAGCCCGAGGTTCTTGAACGACACGTCCTTGGACAGGAGCCGGTGCGTGCCCACCACCACGTCCACCGCGCCGGCGGCGAGCCCCGCCACCACCTGTTTCTGCTCCTTCGGGCTGCGGAAGCGCGAGAGCAGCTCGACCCGCGCCGGGAACGGGCCGAAGCGCTCCACGAACGTGTTGAAGTGCTGCTGGGCCAGCACGGTGGTGGGCACGAGCACCGCCACCTGCCGGCCGTCCGCCACCGCTTTGAAGGCCGCGCGGAGCGCGACCTCCGTCTTGCCGTAGCCGACGTCGCCCGCCACCAGACGGTCCATCGGACGGCCGCCCACCATGTCGGTCTTCACTTCCTCGATGGCCCGGAGCTGGTCCGGCGTCTCCTCGAAGCGGAAGGCGGCCTCGAACTCGCCCTGCCAGGGCGTGTCGTCCGAGAAGTGCGGCCGCTCGGCGACCGAGCGGGTGGCGTAGAGCTTGAGCAGAGCCTCCGCCATGTCGCGCAGCGCGGCCCGCACCGATTCCTTCAGGCGCTGCCACGCGCCGCCCCCGAGCCGGTCGAGCCGCGCCGAGCCCTCGGGCGCGCCCATGTACTTGGAGATCAGGTCGAGCCGCTCGACGGGCAGGTAGAGCCGGCCGCCGTCGGCGTACTCCAGCAGCAGGAAGTCGGCGTCGTGCCCCTCGGAGGACAGGGTGCGGAGGCCGTGGTAGCGGCCGATGCCGTGCTGCTCGTGCACCACCAGGTCGTTGGAGGCCAGGTCGTTGAACGAAGCGATGGCCGCGCCGCGCTGGAAGAGCGGGCGCCGGAGGCGGCGACGCTGGGCCCCGAAGATCTCCTCCTCGCAGAGCACGATGAGGCCGAGCGCCGGGATCTGGAAGCCCGCCCCGCACTCCCCCACCACCACCGCGAGCCCTTCCTGGCTCCAGAGGGTCCCCTCGGGCCACGGCTCGAGATCGTGCTCGGCCAGCATCTGACGCAGCCGCTGGCTCTGCCGCTCGTCGTCGACCACCAGGCGCACCGTGAAGCCCTCGCCTCGCCAGGTGCGGATCTCGCCGGCCAGCGCCTTGAACTGGCCGCGGTAGCCGCCGATCGATCGGGTGCCCATCGAGACGCGCGGCCCCGCGCCCTCGCTGCGCTGGAGCAGCGGCAGCTCGAGCCGCTGGAAGCGCTCGAGCACGGAGGCGAGCGGCGCCGCCGAGGGCGCGTCGTCCGACGGCGCCTCCAGCATGGCGGGATCCTCGAGCACCACCAGGATCCCGGGCGGCAGGTAGTCCACCAGGGTGACCGGCGCCGCGTCCTTCGAGCCGAGCGGCAGCACGGTCAGCTCGCGGAGCGGCGCG
Source organism: Candidatus Acidiferrum sp. (assembly GCA_035635775.1). Classification (GTDB taxonomy): domain Bacteria; phylum Methylomirabilota; class Methylomirabilia; order Rokubacteriales; family CSP1-6; genus CAMLFJ01. Next base: position 36,348 of record DASQAL010000110.1, on the reverse strand, counting down.
ATCGAGCGCTGGGTGGTGGGATCGAAGACGCGGAGGGACTCCACCTCGTCGCCGACGAACTCGGCGCGCACCGGCCGCGCGTGGGTGGGCGAGAAGATGTCCACGATGCCCCCGCGCACGCTCCACTGCCCGACCTCCATCACGGTCTCGACGCGCTCGTAGCCCGCGCCCTGGAGCAGCTCGAGCAGGATCTCGCGGTCGCTGGTCTCCCCCACCGTCATCGTGAACGTGCGGCTCCGGAACGCGGAGGGCGGCGGCACCGGCTCCGAGAGCCCGGAGGGCGTGGCCACGATCACCACCGCGTCGCCGTCGAGCAGGCGCCGGCAGCACAGCGCGCGCTCCGCGTCGGGCTCCCGGTGGCGGGTGCCACGCCAGGAGGTGCCGGTGCCCGAGGGGAACTCGAGCACACGGGCGTGCTCGCCGTCGTCGTCGCCCGCGGCGGGGCCGCCCGAGATCGAGGACACGAAGAACGCGGCGTCCAGCGCCATCCGGTGACGCGGCGACGGGCCCGGCGTGAGCAGGAGGATCGGCCGGCCGGTGCGCTCCCGCAGCGCCGCCACCACCAGGGCGCGCGAGGAGCCCCAGAGGCCGTCGGCGCGCAGGCAGGGTACTCCCCGGGCGAGGGCCGCGAGGACATCGTCGAACGCGGCCCACCGGGACAGAACAGACTCGCGAGGCACGATCATCACGGACGACAGCACATCAGAGGTACCACCGGCGGCGAGCGGCGTCAAATTCGGGAGCTAGCGGGAGCCCTGTGCGAGATAGAAGGAGAGCGTCTCCAGCTCGATGGCCAGGTCCACGTTCTTCAGGCGGACGTCCTTGCCCGCCTTGATCCGCCCCGGCGCGAAGTTGAGGATGGCCTTGATCCCCGCCGCCACCAGCTTCTCGGTGACCACCTGGGCGGACTCGCCGGGCACCGCCACGATCGCGATCTGGAGATTGCGCGCCTTGGCCTCGCGCGGCAGATCCTCCATCGACTGGATGGTGACGCCGTCCACCGCCTTGCCCCACTTGGCCGGATCCTCGTCGAAGATCGTCGAGATCCGGAAGCCTTGGCGGGCGAACCCCTTGTAGTGGAAGAGGGCGGAGCCGAGGTTGCCGAAGCCCACCAGCGCCACCTGCCACTCGCGGTCGAGCCCCAGGATGCGCTGCAGCTCGGCCTTCAGGCCGGAGACGTAGTAGCCGATGCCGCGCACCCCGAACTCGCCGAAGTAGGCGAGGTCCTTCCGCACCTGGGCCGAGTTGAGGCTGAAGCGCTCCGCCAGCTCCTGGGAGGAGATGGTCTTGACCCCGTCTTCTTTTAACTGTTGCAGACTGCGCGTGTAGACGGACAGACGGCGCACCGTCATCTCCGGAATCCGGGGGATCTTGAACGGGGACCGTCGCGCCATATTCGTTCCCGGGCGTTCACCACGCCCGTCGGGGCCGCCTCGCGGAAATGCCCGCGTGCCGTCCCGGGGCGACGCCCCGGGACGGTGTCTTCGAGCTTGCCGCTACCTTACGACTTGACGAACAGCAGGATGACCGCGATGACGAACACGAACAGCACCAGCGACTCGATGAAGGCCAGGCCGAGCAGCATGGCGGTCTGGATCCGGGCGATCGCGCCGGGCTGCCGCGCCATCGCATCCACCGCCTGCCCGGCCGCGCGGCCCTGACCGAGACCGCAGAGGCCCGCGGCCAGGCCGAAGCCCAGGCCCGCGGCCAGCACCGCGAAGGCCTTGGCCATGTCGCTGCTGCCCGCGGCGGCCGCCGCCTGCGCCCAGGCCATCCCCGGGACCGCCAGAATCGCCATCATGCTCATGGTGACAATGCGTTGCACGGCTCTCCTCCTTGTTGAGGGTGACTGCGACTTAGTGATGCTCGGCTTCCTCGACCGCCGCCGCGATGTACAGCATGGCCAGCTTGCAGAAGATGAAGGTCTGGATGAAGGCGACCAGGATCTTCAAGGGGAACAGGAAGCCCACGACGAACACGACCATGATCAGCGCGGCGGGCGCGCCGATCACGAGCCCCGCCACCGAGCCGCGGAGGGCCCAGCCCAGCATCCCGTCGAAGCCCATCATGAAGAAGAAGATGGCGAGGAGGATGTGGCCCGCCATCATGTTGCCGAAGAGGCGGAGCGAGAGCGAGAGCGGCCGGGCGCAGTGGCTGATGATCTCGATGACGAACATCAGGGGCTTCAGCACCGCCGGTACCGGCCCCGCGAAGTGCTTCAGGTACGCGATGAAGCCCTGCTTGCGGACGCCGATCACGTGATAGGTCACGAACACGATCAGGGCGCAGGCCGCGGTGGTGTTGAGGTTGGCGGTGGGCGCCACCAGCCCGGGCACGAGCCCCATGAGGTTCGAGACCAGGATGAAGAGCCCGAGCGTGGCGATCAACGGCAGGTAGCGGCGGCCCCCGGGCCCGATCGTCTCGTCCAGCTCCTTCACGAACTGCTCGAGGACGATCTCCATGAAGTTCTGGCTGCCCGTCGGCACGAGCTGCACCCGGCGCGAGGCCACGAAGGACACCGCGACCAGGATGGCCATCGCGATCCACGTATAGAGGATGTGGTCCGGGATGGCTGCGATGTGCAGGATCGGCGGGTGCTCGATCAGCTCCATGTCAGGCGTTTCTCCGCGCGTCGAGCAGGCCCTGGGCCAGCAGCACCGGCGGCAGGGCCGCGAGGCCGACCGCCACCGCCACCGGATGCGCCCAGCCCTGCGCCACCAGCAGGCCGAGGGCGCCGAAGGTGAAGAGCTGCCGCAACCCCATCCGGCTCAGGCGTCCAACCCCCGGGGAGCCCTCCGCGATCAGCGCGGTGGCGCGGCCCACGTCGCGGGCCAGCCAGCGGAAGTTGACGAGGGCGATGCCGCCGCCGCCGCTCACGCCGGCCGCCGCGGGCACGCCCGCCAGCCACCAGGCGCCCACCGCCAGGGCGGCCACGGTGGCGGCTCCCGTCCAGGTCACGCGCGCGGCCAGATCAGCGGTCATCGGGGTTCGACTCGTTCAGTGTCTTGATTGTCCTGTAAAAATTCGCGCCGGCCGCCACGATGCCCAATGCGAGGCCGATCAGCAAGAGCCACGGGCCCGTCCCGAGCCAGCGATCCGCGAAGTAGCCCGCCGCGAGCCCGATGGCCACGCACGCGAACAACATCGTGCCCAGATTGACGAGCTGAGCGGTCTGATTCCGCGACGGCCCCCTCTCGGCTGGAGCCATGTGAACAGGAACACTATCACAGGCCCCCAAACCTGACAAGCGACCGCAACTACTTGATTAATTTGCCTGAACTCCTCACATCAGCATGTCGGCAGAGAACAAGCAGGATGGGGTCAGGTCTTGCATTCCTACATTTTTCACCCGCCGGGAGAAGTCTGCCCGCGCGGAAATGTAGGAATGCAAGACCTGACCCCCAACGACCACCACTAGCCGAAGACGCCGCCCATGCGGGTGCCGGCCATGCGATTGATGATGGCGACGCTGAGGGCGGCGACCACGATCAGGATGACGCCGAGCGCGGCGGCCTCGTTGGCGCTGCCCGCGATGTAGAAGGCGAAGATCCCGTTGGTGATGGACTCCCAGCCGCCAAGGGCCAGGAACAGCACCGCGGAGGCCTCCTGCAGCGAGGTCATGAACGAGAAGAGGCCGCCCACCAGCACGCCCTTCCAGATCATGGGCAGCGTGACGTCCTTGAACGTCCGCACCCCCGAGGCGCCCACGCTCGAGGCCGCCTCCTCCAGCGAGCGGTGCACGAGCAGCAGCGAGGCGAACGACCCGCGCACCGTATAGGGCAAGCGCCGCACCGCCAGCACCAGCGGCATGATGATCCAGAACGAGGTCAGCCCGCGGTCGAAGCCCGGCAGGTCGAAGTGGAAGGCGCGGATGTAGGCGATGCCGATCGCGGTGCCGGGCACGGCCAGGATCAGCGTATTGATGGCGTCCAGCGCCCCGCGCCCCGGCACGGTGGACCGCGCGAGCAGCCACGCGATGGGCACGCCCACCCCGATGCAGATCACCACCGCGAGCCCGGAGTAGAGAAAGCTGTTCACGATGTACTTCGGCGTCTCCACGATCACGCGCTCGTAGTACTGGAGCGTGTAGGCCACCGGCAGCGGGGTCAGCGCCCAGCCCTTCCCCACCGAGGCCAGCGTCACCCCGATGTAGGGGATGAAGGACAGCAGCAGGAGGAAGCTCAGGAAGGCGATGACCAGCGCCTGCCGCGCGGGCGAGAGCCGCCGCCGCTCGATCTTCGAGTAGGACAGCGACGAGTAATCCTTGATGGCCACGTAGTGCCGCGCGGCCAGCAGGAAGAGGATCGCGAGCAGCACCATCAGCGCGGAGATCACGATCCCCATGCGGAAGATGCGGCGGTCCACGAACTGCACGATGTTGAGATAGGCCTGCGGGGCGAGGAGGTCCTGCACGCCCAGCACGAGCGGGGTGGCGAAGTCGGAGAACGTCCAGATGAAGACGAGCAGCGCCCCCGCCACGTAGCCCGGCGTGGTCAGCGGCAGGGTGACCCGCCAGAGCTTGGACCAGCCGCGCGCGCCCACGCTCTCCGCCGCTTCTTCGAGCGAGGGGTCCACCTTGCCGAGGGCGTCCACCACGTTCAGCGTGATCATCGGGAAGAGGTGGAGCGTCTCCACCAGCACCACCCCGTGGAGGCCGTAGAGGAAGTTGACGGGCCGGAGCATGTCGAAGACGTCCATCAGCAGCACGTTCACCGTGCCCGCGCGGCCCAGGATGAAGGTGAAACCCAGCACGCCCACGAGCGGCGGCGAGATGATCGGGATCATGGTGAGGTAGCTGAAGAGGTTGCGCCCCACGAAGTCGTAGCGCACCAGCAAGAAGGCGACCGCGATGCCCAGGACCGAGGCGGAGATCACGGTCGCCACGCCCAGGATCATCGAGTTCACCAGCGAGCGCAGGTAGAAGCGGTCGGTGAAGAACTCCCGGAAGTTCGCGAGCGTCCACCGCCCCGCCTCGTCGGTGACCGCGTCGTAGAAGATGCGCCCCAACGGGTAGATCAGGAACAGGATCAGGAACGCCCAGATCAACCCGACGCCTACCGCCGGACCCAGGCGCCACCTACGCATCATCGGAGACGGCGAGGGTCACCGAGGGCAGGAAGCTGAGGGTCACCGGCCGGCCCACCGGCAGCGGGTCGTGGTGCCAGGGATCCCGGATATCGGCCTTGAGCACGAGTCCGGGCTCGGTCTGCACGTCGTAGCGCAGGGTATTGCCGAGATAGGAGACCAGGCTCACCCGCCCGGCCACGTGGTTGCCCTCGCCCGTGGATGCCGCGCCCAGCGTCACGTTCTCGGGCCGCACCGCGAGCACGCAGCGCCCCGACACCGGCCCGTTGGCGACGGCCCGCAGCGGACCCAGCGCGGTGCTCACGACCAGGTCGCCGCCCCGCCCGCCGTCGCCCTGCACCTCGCCGGGCACCAGGTTGTTGGTGCCGACGAAGTCGGCCACGAAGCGGGTGCGCGGCCGCTCGTAGAGCTCCTTGGGCGGCCCCACCTGGAGCACGTGACCGTCCCGCATCACCGCCACGCGGTCGGAGAGCGATAACGCCTCCTCCTGGTCGTGGGTCACGTAGATGGTGGTGATGCGGAGCTCCTGTTGCAGCCGCCGGATCTCCGCGCGCACCTGGATGCGGATCTTGGCGTCGAGGTTCGACAGCGGCTCGTCCAGCAGCAGGATGTCCGGGTTCAGCACGAGCGCCCGCGCCAGGGCCACCCGCTGCTGCTGGCCGCCGGAGAGCTGGCCCGGATAGCGCGCCTCGAAGCCGATCAGGTTGACCTTGCGCAGCCCTTCCTGCAGCCGCGCCTGCACCTCGGCCGCGGGCAGCTTCCGCAGGCGGAGCCCGTAGCAGATATTGTCGGCCACCGTCATGTGCGGCCAGAGTGCGTAGTTCTGGAACACCATGCCGATGCGGCGCTCGTAGGGCGGCAGCCCGTTGACCACCCGGTCGCCGAAGCGGATGGTCCCCCCATCTGGTTGATAGAACCCAGCCAGGAGGCGCAGCAGGGTGGTCTTGCCGCAGCCCGAGGGGCCGAGCAGCGTGAAGAGCTCGCCGTCCGCCACGGTGAGATCCACGCGGTCCACCGCGGTCACCACGCCGAAGCGCTTGGAGACGCCCTGGATCGCGATGATCATGCCGGGCGGCGCGCCGCCGCCGCTACTTCTTCAGCTCGTCCCACCGGGCCTCGATGTCGGAGCGGAACCGAATCTTGAGCGCCTCCGACCGCTTGGCCGCCACCGCCTCGTCGTAGACGTTGGCCACCTCGGCCTCGAAGTACGAGCGCACGCCGCCGGTGAACTCCACCGCCAGCTCCGCGGTGGAGCCCGGCGCGCCCTGTACTTTGTATTTGGGCGTGACCGGGAAGAGCCCGCGCTCCATGAACACCTTCTGGCCGCGCTCGGTCAGCAGGAACTCGATGAACGCGCGCGCCGCCTTCGGATTGCGCGCCCCGGCCAGGATGGCCATGGGCTCGGGCGTGACGAAGGCGTTCTTCGGCGCCACGAACTTGATGTCGAAGCCGGCCAGCTTCTCCTCGAAGGCCATGTACGACGGCACCGCGAAGCCGGCCGCGAACTCGCCCTTGGCCACCACGGTGGGCACGTCCCGGCTCCGCGCGGTGAAGTGGCCGGTATTGCCGGCCAGCTTCCGCAGCCAGTCCCAGCCCTTGTCCTCGCCGTGCAGCGAGAGCATCACCTCATAGGTCGCGTTGGAGGAGGACGAGCGGGTCGGCGCGCACTGGGCCACCTCGCCTTTGAGCTTCGGGTTCAGCAGGTCGTCCCAGTCCTTCGGCGCGGCCACGCCCAGGCGCTGCAGGCGCTTGGGATTGTAGACGAGCCCGTAGGGCTCGAGCGCGGTACCCACCCAGAAGCCCTCCTTGTCCTTGAGCGGAATGGGCTTGGGCTTGCCGATAGAGGCCGGGATGGAGTCCCAGGCCTCCTTGGAGATCTCGACCTTCTGCAGCAGCTTCTGCTCGGCCAGCTTCTCGAAGAGCGCGGACTCCCCGCCCCAGAAGATGTCCACCTCCGGCCGGCCCTTCCACTCCGTGATGCGCCCGTACGCCACCGGCGTGCCCGCCGGGATCGCGTTCACCTTCACGGTGACGTTCCACTTCTCCTTGGCGTAGTCCGCGAAGGCTTTCAGCGCCGCGTCGTGGATGAACTTGGACACCGGCGTGATCAGGGTCAGCTCGCTCTCGATGGGCGCCTGCGCCTGAGCCGGGACATGGAGCGCCCCCACCGCCAGCAGCGCGGCGACGGCTATCGTGACGATCGATCGCAGCATCATGAATGCCTCCTCTCGGGTTCGATCCAGCCCCGCGACCGCTCGACCGCGCGGCGCCAGCCGCCGTAGGCCGCCTCGCGCGCGCCGTCGGACATCGTGGGGGTGAACTTCCGTTCGAGCTTCCAGCGGCTGGCCAGCTCCCGGCTCTTCCAGAGCCCCACGCCCACGCCGGCCAGGTAGGCGGCGCCAAGCCCGGTGGTCTCCGTCACCGACGGGCGCAGCACCTCCACCCCCAGCATGTCGGCCTGGAACTGGCAGAGAAAATCGTTGGCCGAGGCACCGCCATCGACTCGAAGCGTCGTGAGCGGCACGCCGGACTCGCGCTTCATGGTGTCGAGCACGTCGCGGCTCTGGTAGGCGATGGCCTCGAGCGCCGCGCGGGCCAGGTGGGCGCGATTGGTGCCGCGCGTGATACCGACCAGGGTGCCCCGCGCGTAGGGATCCCAGTAGGGTGCGCCCAGCCCCACGAAGGCGGGCACGAGATAGACGCCCCCGGTGTCCGGGACCGACTCGGCCAGCGCCTGCGTCTCGGCGGCCTGTCGGATGATGCCGAGGCCGTCGCGCAGCCACTGCACCGCCGCGCCCGCGATGAACACCGCGCCCTCGAGCGCGTAGGTCGTGCTCCCCTCCACCGTCCACGCCACCGTGGTCAGCAAGCCCTGGCTGGAGGCGACGGCGCGCTCGCCCGTGTTCAGCAGCGCGAAGCAGCCGGTCCCGTAGGTGTTCTTGGCCATGCCGGGCTCGACACAGGCCTGGCCGAAGAGCGCGGCCTGCTGGTCTCCCGCGATGCCCGCCACCGGAATGCCGCCCGGCAACCCTGACGACTCTCTGTATCCGCTCGGCTCGCCTCCGGCTGCGCCTCGCCAAGCCGCCGTCTCCCCGAACACTCCCGCCGACGGCTTCACCGTGGGCAGCAGCGCCATCGGCACGCCCAGGATGCGGCACAGCCCTTCGTCCCACGCCCGGCGATAGATGTCGTAGCAGAGCGTGCGCGAGGCATTGGAGGGATCGGTGGCGTGCACCGCCCCGCCGGTGAGCTGCCAGAGCAACCACGCGTCCACGGTCCCGAAGCACAGCTCGCCGCGCTCCGCGCGCGGGCGCAGCGCCGGATCATGGTCGAGCATCCAGCGGATCTTCGTGCCCGAGAAGTACGCGTCCACCACCAGCCCGGTCTTCCGCCGGATCTCGGGCTCGGCCCCGTCGGCCTTCAGCCGGTCACACAGCGCGGCGGTCCGCCGGCACTGCCAGACGATGGCGTTGCCCACCGGGCGTCCGGAGGCGCGCTCCCAGAGGATGGTGGTCTCGCGCTGGTTGGTGATGCCCACCGCCGCGAGCTCGGCCGGCGTGATCCCGGAGGACGCCACCGCCTGGCCGAGCGCCTGCACGGTGGTGGCCCAGATCTGCGCCGGATCGTGCTCCACCCAGCCCGGCTGCGGGTAGTGCTGGGGCAGCTCCGCGTAGCCGCGCGCGCGCACGCCGCCGTCCGGATCGATCACGAGCGCGGTGGAGCCGGTCGTCCCCTGATCCAGCGCCAGGACGAAGCGCCGCGCGCTCACCGGCCGAGCAGCTCCCGGGCCAGGTCCGGGCGGTCGGTGATGACCACGCCCACGCCCTGATCGATGAAGCGCGCGATGGCCTCGCGCTCGTTCACCGTCCACACCCCGAGCGTGAGGCCGGCCAGCCGCGCCTGCTTCGCCACCTCGGCGTTGACCAGCGCCTGGTCGAGCCCGACGAAGCCCACGCCGGCCCGGCGCAGCACGTCGAGCTCCGGCGTGACGGCGGCGCCCGGCAGCATGCGCGCCGAGTAGAGCGCGGCCACCCGCGCGTCGGGGCGGAGCTGCCGCACCCGGCGCCACGTCGCGCCCTCGAAGGCCATCACCACCGTGAAGGGCGTGAAGCGGTGGCGGTCGAGCACCGCGAACACCTTCTCCTCGATCCCCGGGTAGCGCTGGCGCCGCTCGTCGGTCTTGATCTCGAGCAGCATCTGCCGCTTCCCCGCCACCGCCAGCGCCACCACCTGGTCCAGCGTGGGGATGCGCTCCTCCAGCACCGCCCCGCCGCGGTCCTTGAGACGCAGGGCCCCCAGCTCCGCGAGGGTTTGCTCGCGCACCGGGCCGGTGCCGGTGGTGGTGCGGTCGAGGGTGGCATCGTGGATCACCATCACCTCGCCGTCACGCGCCATGTGCACGTCCAGCTCGAGATAGTCGGCGCCCAGGGCCAGCGCGTTGCGGAAGGCGAGCAGGCTGTTCTCCGGCCAGAGGAGCGCGCCGCCCCGGTGCGCGGCGAAGAGGGGGGCGATCATGCCCTGGCCGGCCGCGGTGGCGGTGCCCATCACCACGGTCAGCGCGATCAGGCCCAGCGCCAGCAGCAGGGGCCCTCTCACTTCTCGGTCTCCACCAGGCCCTTCACGAACCACCGCTGCATGAGCAGGATGACGGCCACCGGCGGCAGCATGGCGAGCACCGCGGTGGCCATGATCAGGTTCCAGTCGGTCTGGGCGTCGCCGGTGCCGATCATCTTGGTGATGCCGATGACGATGGTGTCCATGCTGCTGCTGGTCGTGATCAGGAGCGGCCACAGGTACTGGTTCCAGCCGTAGAGGAAGAGGATCACGAACAGCGCCGCGATGTTGGTCCGCGACAGCGGCAGCAGGATGTGGCGGAAGAAGCGGAGGGGGCCGGCCCCGTCGATCTTGGCCGCCTCCACCAGCTCGTCCGGGATGGTCATGAAGAACTGCCGGAAGAGCAGGGTCGCGGTGGCGGAGGCGATCAGGGGGAGGGTGAGCCCGCCGAAGGTGTTGATGAGGTGGAGATCGGACACCACCTTGAACGTCGGGATGATCCGCACCTCCACCGGCAACATCAAGGTGATGAAGATCATCCAGAAGAAGAACATGCGGAGCGGGAACGCGAAGAACACCACCGCGTAGGCCGAGATCAGCGACACCGCGATCTTGCCCACCGCGATGACCACCGCCATCAGGAAGCTGTTGGCCATCATGCGCGCCACCGGGGAGCCCTTGACCCGCACCCCGCTCCCCTGCGACCACGCCTGCGTGTAGTTCTCCACGCCGTGCGGGCCCGGGTAGAGCGGCAGGTCGCCACGCCCGATGGTCGCCGCGTCGTGGGTCGAGCCGATCAGCGCGGTGTAGATGGGGAAGGCGAAGATCATCACTCCGGCCAGGAGGATCGCGTGGGGCAGCCAGGCGGCGCGTGACTTGCGCTCGACCATCAGTAGTGGACCCGCCGCTCCACGTAGCGGAACTGCACCGCGGTGACCGCGATGACGAAGATCATCAGGATGACCGACTGGGCCGAGGAGCCGCCCAGGTCGAGGTTGACCACCCCGTCCACGTAGACCTTGTAGATGAGGGTCTCGGTGGCCTTCCCGGGCCCGCCGCCGGTCAGCGCGTGGATGACGCCGAACGTATCGAAGAAGACGTAGACGATGTTGACGACCAGGAGAAAGAACGTCGTCGGAGAGAGCAGCGGGAAGATGATGCTCCAGAAGCGCCGGGTCGGGCCGGCCCCGTCGATGGCGGCAGCCTCGATCACCGGTTTCTGGATGGACTGCAGCCCGGCCAGGAAGAAGAGGAAGTTGTAGCTCACCTGCTTCCAGCTCGCCGCGAGCACCACCAGGAACATCGCCTGGACCCCGTTGAGCTTGTAGTCCCAGAGGACGCCCCACTTGCGCACCGCCTGGCCCAGCACCCCGATGGACGGGTGGAAGATGAAGAGCCAGAGCACCGCGGCCACCGCGGGGGCCACCGCGTAGGGCCAGATCAGCAGGGTCTTGTAGGCGGCGGCCCCCCGGATGCGCTTGTCGGCCATGACCGCGAGCAGCAGCGCGGGCGCCATGGACAGCACGGTGACCGCGAGCGTGAAGACGAGCGTGCGCGCCGCCGCGCCCCGGTAGAGCGGGTCGGCGAGGAGGACGCGGTAGTTATCGAACCAGACGAAGTTCTGCCGCAGGCCGAAGGCGTCCTGCAGGAGGAACGAATAGTAGACCGCCTGCCCGGCCGGCCAGAAGAAGAAGACGATCGTGATCAGGAGCTGCGGCGCCAGGAGCAGGTAGGGCAGGACCTTGCCGTCGAAGACGACCCGGCGCTGCATGGCCGGTCAGCGGCCGCGTCCTCTCCCGGCCTACGAGCGGTTCGCCCGCTCGAAGTTCCGCAGGACCACGTTCCCCCGCTGCACCGCGTTGTCGAGCGCCTGCTGCGCCGTCTGCTGCCCCTGGAACGCCTTCTCCAACTCTTCCTGGATGATGCTCCGGATCTCCGGCATGTTGCCGAGCCGCAGGCCCTTCGAGTTCTCGGTGGTCGGGGTGCGGGTCATCTGGAGGAACGGGATGTCGGTGCCGGGATTTTGCTGGTAGAAGCCGGAGGCCTTCACCCGCTCGTAGCCCGCGAATGTGATGGGGAGGAAGCCGGTGTCGGTGTGCCACTTGGCCACGACCTCCGGGCGGCTGATGTGGCGGAAGAACTCGGCCACCGCCTTGTACTCCTCCGGCTTACGGCTCGGCGAGGTCATCACCCAGAAGGCGGCGCCGCCGATGATCGAGTTCTTGGGCGCGTCGGGCGTGCCCGGATAATACGGCAGCATCGTCGCGCCCCACTCGAACTTGGCCTCGCGCGCGATGCGGGCGCGCAGCCCGGACGAGGCGTGGATGATCGCGCACTCCCCGGAGGGGAACAGCGCGTCCCCCGCCGCGTCGCGGCCGCCGTACTTGAAGCTGCCCTCCTTCTGCATGTCGACGAGGGTCTGCACGTGGCGCACGTGCAGCGGGCTATTGATCTTGAGCTCCGCGTCGAGGCCGCCCAGACCGTTGGCCTTGGTCGCGAGCGGCACGTTGTGGATGGCGCTGAACTGCTCGAACTGTGCCCACGTCGGCCACGCGGTCGTGAAGCCGCAGGGCGCCGCGTTGGTCGCGCGGATCTTCTTGGCCGCTTCCCGCAGCTCGGTCCAGGTCTGGGGCGGCTTGTTCGGATCGAGCCCCGCCTTCTTGAAGGCGTCCTTGTTGTAGAACATGATGGTGGTCGAGCTGTTGAACGGCATCGCCATCATGCGCCCGTCGGGCAGGCTGTAGTAGCCGGCCACCGCGGGCAGGTACGCGGCGGAATCGAACGCCACCCCGGCCTCGCGCATCAGCTCGTGCACCGGCTTGATCGCCCCGCGCGCCGACATCATGGTCGCGGTGCCCACCTCGAACATCTGCACGATGTGCGGCGCGTTGCCCGCCCGGAACGCGGCGATCGCCGCCACCATGGTCTCGGGGTACGAGCCCTTGAAGGTGGGATTGACCTGGTACTGGGTCTGCGACTCGTTGAAGTCGGTGGCGATCTTCTCGAGGATGCCGCCGAGCGGCATGGCCAGCCCGTGCCAGAACTCCACCGTCACGCGCGGGGTTTGGGCGCGTGCCGGCTGCGCGTAGTGTCCGAGCGTGGCCGTGCCCACCAGGACCAGCGCCAGCGCGATCCACCACCAGGACTTCACTGTCTTTGGCATGGGTTCCCTCCGGTTGTTCATCGGGATCCTGGGATCCGTATCTGGCTCAAGCTATAGAACAGGCGTCTCGACTGGGTTGCACGCGGGTGACGTCTTCGTGTCGCCGACGGGCGCGTGCAATATAGCACTATTGACTCGCGGCCGGGAAGTTGCTCTATTCGCAAGCGGGTGGACCGCCGGGGGTTTCTCTCGCGCGCCTCCTTTGGACTGGCCTCCGCACTCGCGCCGGCGATCACCCGGGTTGCGTCCGCGGCGTCCCACGGCGCGCAGACGACCTCCAAGCGCGATCTGGTCGTCGCGCAGGCATACGACCTGACCAGCCTCGATCCCCACGCGTCCACCCTTTCGAGCGACTGGCGGGTCGCCTTCAACGTCTTCGACACCCTCATCCGGCGCCATCCCGACGGGACGCTACACCCGGCGCTCGCCAGCGCCTGGAAGCGAACGGCCCCCACGACGTGGCAGCTCGCGCTGCGCTCCGACGTGCGCTGGCACGACGGGGCTCGCTTCACATCGGTCGACGCCAAGTACAGTCTCGACCGCACCTATGACGCCACCGTCAAGGGCGCCCGTCTCCTCGGGGCGTGGTGGACCCAGGCGATCGAGCGGACCGAGGCGCCCGACCCGGGGACGTTGATCATCCACACCCGGTGGCCCGATCTGCTCATGCCGGCGCGCCTCGCGTCGTGCGCGGGCGCGGTCGTCCCGTGGGCGTACATCGACCGGGTGGGCTTCAAGGCCTTCAACGAGCGACCGGTCGGCAGCGGCCCGCTCCGCTTCGTGTCGCGGAGCACGGGCGATCAGTGTGTCCTCGACGCCAACGTAGACTACTGGGGCGGCCGCGTCGACGTCGATCGGGTCGTGATCAAGTCGGTCCCGGACCACGAGCGGCGGGCAGACCTGCTGCTTCGCGGCACCGTCGATCTGATCGTTCCGCTGGCCCCCGAGCATGGTCCCCGCGTGGCGTCCGGCCCGTCCACCCAGGTCGCCGGGGTGCTCTATGCCGGCCTCTACGTGCTCGCGGTCAATGTCTGGGTGCCGCCACTGAACGACCCGCTGATCCGCCAGGCGCTGTCGCTCGCCATCGACCGGGAGACGATCGTGAAGGAGCTCTGGCGCGGCCGCGGCCTGGTGCCGAACGGGCCCATCCCGCGAGGCGACGACCTCCACGATCCCTCGCTGCGCGCGCTGCCCTACGATCCCGGCGCCGCGCGGGAGCGGCTCCGGCGGGCCGGCTACCGGGGCGAGGCGATCCACTTCGAGACGACGGCGGGCATGATCGCCAACGATCGGCTCATGGCCGAAGCCATCGCCGAGATGTGGGAGGACGTCGGCGTCAAGGTCGTCCTCGACGTGATCGACACCGAGGTCCGCAACCGGAAGAACCGGCAGCAGGCGTTCAAAGGCCTCTGGTGGTCGGACCCGACCTCCATCATCCGCGATCCCGACGGCATGATGGGGCGGCTCCTCAGCCCGGGGCAACCTCACGACTACTGGCGTCACGACGAGTTCGATCGCCTGGCCGGCGCCGCGCGATCCAGCGCGGACGAGCGCGCCCGCGCCGAAGCCTACCGGAAGATGACCGCGATCTTCCTCGAGCAGAATCCCTGGATCGTGGTGCTGCAGCCCGTCGAGGACTACGGTCTGCGCCGCTACGTGGAGTTCACCCCGAGTCCGGACCAGCAGCTCGAGCTGCGGCGCTTCAACTTCCGGATGCGTCGCGCCTGACGCGACGCACTCTCCTCAGGGCCGTTTCTCGTAGACCGCGGTGTACCCGGTCCGGGCGGAGCGGGCGTAGAGCCGCGCCTTGTCGGGCCCGTAGGTGAGCGTGATCAGGATGGACTGGCTGCCGATCTTGTAGTTGAGCTGGACCTCGCTCCCGGTCACCGCGTACTGGCCGCCCAGGCGCCGGCCGTCCGGCGTGATGGACGTCATCCGGCCGTCCGCGGCGAACTCGAGCCAGTCCTTCTTGTCCCCTTCCGGGGAGCGCACCAGCTCCCAGCGGCCGAGGAGCCATCCGTTGTCTTCCGCGCGCGCCGCCGGCGCGCCGGCGAGCACCACCGCGAGGGCCGCGAGCAGAGCGAGACCGCGGGCGAGGCGCGCCATCAGTGGTGCCGGAAGCGCCGGCTCTGCTCCACGTGCTGGGAGTAGGCTAGGAGCTCGGCGTCGAGGCGGCGGGGCGTCCAGCCCGCCAGCTCGGCCATGCGCGCGGCGATGGGCTCCGCGCAGTCGAGGCCCTGGCAGCGGCTCTGGCCGATGCCGGTGCGCCGCAGCAGCACGTCCTGCAGCGACACCGCCAGCTCCTCGCGCACCGCGTGGTGGAGCTGGGCCACGATCTCGGGATTGCTCGGGCAGAGGCGCTCGAAGCCGTCGGGCAGCTTGCGGCCCAGCTCGAGCACGCGGGGAAAGGCCCGGCCGTAGGTCTCCACCAGCGTCTTGAGCGTCGCGCGCGGGAGTCCCGTCGCCGCCATCTCCTCCGACACGTCCATCCACGCGCGCACCTCGATCTTGCCGGCCTCCTCGTCGGTGCCGTCGAGCATGGCGCGGGCGGTGCGCGAGGCCTGCTTGCGGCCCAGCACGCGCATCACCCGGTCCCCCACGTCCTCGGCCAGGCTGCGGAAGCAGGTCAGCTTGGTGCCGGTGATGGAGAAGAAGCGCCCGTCCGGTCCCTCCGGGATGACCCGGTGCTCGCGCGAGACCGCGGAGGCGGAGCGGCCCGGCTCGAAGGAGAGCGGCCGCACGCCCGCGTAGGTGTAGGCCACGTTCTCGAAGGTGGCGCGCTTGTCCGGCAGCACCTTGGCGACCTCGTCGAGCAGGTAGGTCACCTCTTCGCGGGTGGCCCAGAGGCGGTCGGGATCGCCCTCGAAGTCGGTATCGGTGGTGCCGACCAGCGAGAAGCCGTGCCACGGGATGACGAAGACCATCCGCTCGTCGTGGGTGGAGAGGTACACCGCGCGGTCGGTCATGCTGGGCAGGAGGCAGTGGATGCCCTTGGTGGTACGAAGCAGCCGCGGGCTCCGGTCGGCCACGCCCGCGAGCGCCCGCATCTGGTCCACCCACGGCCCCGCGCAGTTCACGATGGCGCGCGCCTTGACCGCCTGCACCTGGCCCGAGAGGAGATCGCGCACCTGCACGCCGTCGAGCCCCCGGGCGCCCGGGATGAACGCCTCGACCTGGCAATAATTGAGGGTCCGCGCCCCGTGGCGCGCGGCCGAGAGCACGTTCTCGAGGCAGAGGCGCTCCGGGTAGAGCAGCAGGTCGTCGAAGTAGTAGCCGGCCCCGCGCAGGTCCTCCGCCCGCACGTTCGGCTCCAGCGAGAGCGCGGCCTCCGGCCGCAGTACGCGATAGCGCTCGGTCTTCTTGCCGGGGGTGAGCAGGTCGTAGAGCCACATGCCCAGGCGCACCTTGATGAGGCCGCGCGAGGCGCCGCGGTACACCGGCACCAGGAAGGGGAGCGGGCGCACCAGGTGCGGGGCGAGGCGCTCGAGCGTCTGCTTCTCGCGCAGCGACTCGCGCACCAGCTTGAAGTCGCCCAGCTCGAGGTAGCGGAGTCCGCCGTGGATCAGCTTGGAGGACTTCGACGAGGTGCCGGAGGCGAAATCGCCCTTCTCGAACAGCGCGACCGAGGCGCCGCGCATGGCCAGGTCGCGCGCCACTCCCGCCCCCGCCATGCCGCCGCCGATCACCACGGCGTCCAGCGCGGCGCCGTGAAGCCCTTCCAGTCGATCCGGGGGCGCGCTCAGTTTCACTCCACCAGGTCCCGGATGGATCGTACCACGTGGTCCGGAGCGACCGCGGCGATTCGGGGGTCGTCCGCGCGCGTGACGCCGCTCAGCACGAGCACGGTGCCGAGCCCGAGCCGCCGGCCCATCACGATGTCGGTGTCGATGCGGTCGCCCACCATCACGGCCTCGCCCGCGGGGACGCCCAGCGCGGCCAGCGCGACTTCCAGGATGATCGGCGACGGCTTCCCGACGATCGTCTCCACCTTCCGGTCGGTCACCGCTTCCACCGCCGCGATCATGCCCGCGCAGTCCGGGATCTCGCCGCCCTCCACCGGGCAGGTGCGGTCGGGATTGGTGGCGATGAGGCGCGCGCCCTGCTTCACCGCCTGGAGCGCGGTGTTGAGCTTCGCGTAGTCGAAGGTGCGGTCGAAAGCGATCACGACCCAGCGCACGCGCTCGTCCCCGCGCACCTCGAAGCCGTGGGCGCGCATCTCCTCGAGCAGCGGCGGCTCGCCGATCACGAAGACCGGCGCGCCCGGGTCGCGCTCGCGCAGGTAGCGCGCGAGCACCAGCGAGGAGTTGATGACGTCGTCGGGCGCGGCGGGGACGCCCAGGCGCGTGAGCTTGGCCGCGTATTCCGCGCGGGTCTGGAGCGGCTTGTTGGTGAGGAAGGCCACCCGCCGGCCGGCCGCGCGCAGGGCGGCGAGGCACTCGGCGGCGCCGGGGATCAGGCGGTCGCCGAGGTAGACCGTGCCGTCGAGATCGAGGAGCCAGCCGCGGTACGGAAATCTAGGGACCACCCCTCACCCTACCCTCTCCCCTGAGGGGAGAGGGTGACGAACGAACCCCTCACCCGACCCTTTCCCCTGAGGAGAGGGTGAAGATCGGACCCCCTCTCCCTCCCTGAGGGAGAGGGTTGGGGTGAGGGTGAGCCCACTACCGCAAGAGGGGGATGACGGCGGCCTGGGCCAGGTCGAAGAGGGGACCGGGGGCCACGCCGAGCTGCACCACGCCCCAGAGGGCCACCACCAGGGCCAGCGCGCCGGAGAACGACGGAGCCATCACGGTGGGCGCGCCCTCGGGCTCCCGCATGTACATGAAGACGATGAGGCGCAGGTAGTAGTAGGCGGCGACCGCGGAGTTCAGCACGCCGATCACGGCCAGCCACACGTAGCCCGACTTCACGGCGGCGCCGAAGAGGTAGAACTTGCCCACGAAGCCCGCGGTGGGTGGGATGCCGATCAGGGAGAGCAGGAAGACGGATAGGGCCACCGCGAGCACCGGATGCCGAGTGGCGAGCCCGCCGTAGTCGGCGAGCTGCACCGCCTCGCGGCCGTTGCGCTCGAGCAGCAGGATGGCCCCGAAGGCGCCCGCGGTGGTGAAGGTGTACACGAGCAGGTAGAAGAGCACGGCGCCGTTGCCCAGCGAGCCGCCCGCCACCACGCCCACCAGCATATACCCCACGTGGGCGATCGAGGAGTAGGCCAGCATGCGCTTGAGGTTCTGCTGGGCCAGCGCCACCACGTTGCCGACCGACATGGTGATCGCGGCCATGCCCCACATGAGCATGGGCCAGTCGAGCGGGGCGCCGCGCAGGGCGGTCAGCAGCACGCGCAGCAGCGAGGCGAAGGCGGCCGCCTTGGAGCCGGTGGCGATGAAGGCGGTGATCGAGGTGGGGGCGCCCTCGTACGCGTCGGGCGCCCACATGTGGAAGGGCACCGCGGAGATCTTGAAGCCGAAGCCCACCAGCAGGAGGCCGAAGCCGATCGCCAGCATCGGGTCGCGCTCCGCCCCCGCGGCCACCGCGTTGGCGATGCGGTCGAGGTTCGTGGACCCGGTGGCCCCGAAGATGAGCGCGATGCCGTAGAGGAAGAAGGCGGAGGCGAAGGCGCCCATCAGGAAGTACTTCATCGAGGCCTCGCCCGCCTCGAGGCGGTGGCGGAAGAAGCCGGTGAGCACGTAGAGTGCGATGGACATCGTCTCGAGCCCGAGGAAGACGATGATCAGGTCGCCCGCGGAGGCCATCAGCATCATGCCGAGCGAGGAGAGCAGGACCAGGATGTAGAACTCGCCCGCCTCCTGGCCCTCGCGGCGGATGTAGTCCATCGAGAGCAGGATGACGAGCCCGGTGGCGTAGCCGATGACGATATTGAAGAAGAGCGCGAAGGGGTCGAGCACCACCATGCCGCGGAAGCCGCGCAGCTCGCCCCCGCCGATCGCGAACGTCATCCAGTACGTCATGACCAGCGTCAGCACCACCCCGAGCGCACTGACGAAGCCCAGGTGGTCCTTGCGCTCCCGCGGGGGCAGCAGGTCGAGCACGATCACGATCGCCGCCGTCGCGGCCAGCACCAGCATCGGCAGGAGCGGCCGCAGGTCCACCACCGGCAGCACGAGCGCCGGGTTCACCGCGTCACCATGGCGGCGACGGTCGCCTGCGCCTTGCTCTGCACCTGGGCGATCAGCGCCTGCACGCTCGGCTCGGTCATCGCGGTGAAGGTGGTCGGGTACACCCCGATCCAGAAGATGAACAGGAGCACGGGCAGCAGCACCGCCCACTCGCGCGGGGTGAGATCGGTCAGCCTGCGATTCGCCTCGTGGGTGACCTCGCCGAAGCACACGCGCTGGTACATCCACAGCAGGTAGACCGCGGCGAAGATGATGCCGGAGGTGGCCAGCACCGCGGAGAGCCGGTGCACCTGGAAGGCGCCCACCAGGATGAGGAACTCGCCCACGAAGCCGTTGAGCCCGGGCAGCCCCGCCGAGGACAGGCAGACGATCAGGAAGACGACGCTGAAGGCGGGGATCACCTTCCACAGCCCGCCGAAGTCGGCGATGAGCCGGGTGTGCCGCCGCTCGTAGAGCATGCCCACCATGAGGAAGAGCGCGCCGGTGCTGAGCCCGTGGTTCACCATCTGGATGAGGCCGCCCACGATCCCCTGGGCGGTGAGGGTGAAGAGCCCGAGCACGACGAAGCCCAGGTGGCTCACGCTCGAGTAGGCGACCAGCTTCTTGATGTCGGGCTGCACGGTGGAGACCCACGCCCCGTAGATGATGCCGATCACGGAGAGCGCGAACATCCACGGCGCGTAGTGCAGGCTCGCGTCCGGGAAGAGGGGCAGGCAGAAGCGCAGGAAGCCGTAGGTGCCCATCTTCAGGAGCACCCCGGCCAGGATCACGCTGCCCGCGGTGGGCGCCTCCACGTGGGCGTCCGGCAGCCACGTGTGGAACGGGAACATCGGCACCTTGATCGCGAAGGCGAGCGCGAAGGCAAAGAACAAGAGATCTTGCATGCGCCCGCCCGGCAGCACGTAGCGCGCCAGCACCGGCAGGTCGAACGTGTAGACGTTGGTGGCGGCGCCGTGCTGGAAGTAGAGCACGAGGATGGCCACCAGCATCAGGAGCGAGCCGCCCAGGGTATAGAGGATGAACTTGATCGCCGCGTAGATGCGATTCTGCCCGCCCCAGATCCCGATGATGAGGTACATCGGGATCAGCATCGCCTCCCAGAAGACGTAGAAGAGGAAGAGATCCAGGGACACGAAGACCCCGATCATCCCCGCCTCCAGCAGCAGCATGGTGACCGCGAACTCCTTCCACCGCGACTCGATCGACGTCCATGAGGACAGGATCACCAGCGGCATCAGGAAGGTGGTCAGCAGCACCAGCAGCACGCTGATGCCGTCCACGCCCAGGTGATACGTCACCCCCAGCGACGGGATCCACGCCTTCTGCTCCACGAACTGGTAGTCCGCGGAGGTCGGGTCGAAGTGGAAGTAGAGCGGGAGCGAGACCACGAAGGTGACCAGGGTGGCGCCGAGCGTCACCAGCTTGGTCACGTGGTCCTGGCGGCGCGGCAGCAGCAGGACGAGCACGGCGACCACGACCGGCAGGAAGGTGACGAGGGTGAGCAGGTAGGCCATGCGCGGCTAGCGGCGGGCCAGGAGGTAGGCGACCACGGCCACCGCGCCCAGCAGGATGCCGAGCGCGTAATTCATCACGTAGCCGGTCTGCACCCGGCGCAGGCCCCGCGCCCAGGCCGTCACCGCGGTCGCGGTCCCGTTGACGAGGCCGTCGATGACCACGGGATCGAACACGCGGGCGAGCCAGAGCGAGAGGTGGTAGATCGGGCGCACGAACAGGAAGTCGTAGATCTCGTCCACGTAGTACTTCTCGAGCAGCAGCTTGTGCAGTGGGTTGCGCGGCACCCCGATCGAGGCGGCCCGCACCGGCGAGCGCCCGTAGACGTACCAGGCCAGCGTCACCCCCGCGATGGCCACCACCGCGGAGAGTAGCAGCAGCGTGAAGGCGATGCCCGCGCCGTGCTCGCCCGCGCCGAGCGGCAGCACCGGGGCGAGGAAGCGCGCGAACGCGGTGCCGTGGGAGGACGGGATGCCGAAGGCCAGGCCCGCCACCGTGGTGGCGATGGCCAGGATGATCAGCGGGATGGTCATGCTGGGCGGCGACTCGTGGATGTGGTGCGCCACCTCCTTGGACATGCGCGGCGCCCCGAAGAAGGCGAGGAACACGAGGCGGAACGTGTAGAAGGCGGTCATGAACGCGCCCACGATCAGGAGCACCCACAGGAAGTAGTGGTGCTCGTGGAAGACGGAGGCGAGGATCTCGTCCTTGGAGAAGAAGCCGGCCAGCGGCGGCACCCCCGCCAGGCCGAAGGCCCCGATCAGGAACGTGACCGTCGTCGTCATCATGCGCGGGGCGATGCCGCCCATCTTGCGCAGGTCCTGCTCCCCGCCGAGCCCGTGGATCACGCTGCCCGCACCCAGGAAGAGCAGGGCCTTGAAGAAGGCGTGCGTCACCAGGTGGAAGATGCCCGCCGCGTACGCGCCCACCCCCACGCCCACGAACATGTAGCCGAGCTGGCTGATGGTGGAGTACGCGAGCACGCGCTTGATGTCGGTCTGCACGAGGCCGATGGTGGCCGCGAACACCGCGGTGAGCCCGCCCACCCACGCCACGATCTCGAGGCTGAGCGGCGCCATCTCGAAGAGCTTGTGGCAGCGCGCCACCATGTACACGCCCGCGGTCACCATGGTGGCGGCGTGGATGAGGGCGGAGACCGGGGTCGGGCCCTCCATCGCATCGGGCAGCCAGGTGAAGAGCGGGAGCTGCGCCGACTTGCCGCACGCGCCCATGAAGAGGAGGAGCGCGATCGCCAGGTAGACGTTGGTGCTCACGCTCGCGTCGGCCTTGGCGAAGACCTCGAGGTAGTTCAGGGTGCCGAACGTCACCCAGATCAGCATGATGCCGAGGCCGAAACCGAAGTCGCCGACCCGGTTGACGATGAAGGCCTTCTTGCCGGCGTCGGCGGCGACCTTCTTCTCGTACCAGAAGCCGATCAGGAGGTAGGAGCAGAGGCCCACCGCCTCCCAGAAGACGTAGAGGACGAGGAAGTTGCCGGCCAGCACCAGCATCACCATCGAGAACACGAACATGTTCAGGTAGGTGAAGAAGCGGGCGTAACCGGGATCGCCGTGCATGTAGCCGGCGGAGTAGACGTGGATGAGGAAGCCCACCCCCGTCACCACCAGCAGCATCACCGCGGAGAGCTGGTCCACCTGGGCGGTGACCGCGGTCTTGAAGGTGCCCGCGACCACCCAGGTGAAGAGGTCACCCGTCCAGGTCTCGCCGTTCCAGACCCGGGCGAAGACCAGGCACGACGTCACGAACGAGGCGAACAGCGCCGGCACCGAAACCCAGTGCGCCTTGTGGCCCACGGCCCGGCCGAAGAGCGCGTTGAAGAGGGAGCCGATCAGCGGGAACAGCGGGATCAGCCAGACGAGTCGTGCCATGAGTGTGATTTCGGGTGCAAACCCGCATCACTCTAAGGGAAAGGGCTCAGGGTGTCAAGGACGCGGCGGCCCACCGCCGTCGCGCAACCGCGGTTCCACGAAGCGGAAATACATCAGCGGAATCAAGTAGAAGAGGAGCAGGTGGCCGGAGAGCAGCCGCACGCTCCCGACGCCGTCGTCGGTCAGGAAAAGCGACAGCGCCAGGTTCATCAGGACGTACCCGACCACCGCCACGCCGGCCCACCGCGCCCCCGCCGGGATGAGGGCCGCCAGCCCTCGCCACTCCACCATCCGGATCGCGCCCCGCCCACGCGCGGGGGCGCCCGCCTCGCGGAGGCGGACGATCAGGGCGGCCAGCAGCGCGAAGGCGCCCGCGAACAGCACCAGGGCAAAGGCGGCGGCGTACTCGGGCGGGAGCGGGGTGAAGGTGGCGAGGTGGAGCGCGGCGCTGGCGACGAAGCCTCCCGTCGCGGCTACGCGGAAGATTTTTCCCCAGTCTGGGCGGGAGGACACGGGACCCGATTCTACGCGCAAAACTTATGCCTGAGCGTGACCGGCTGCTAACATGGCTTCGTGGCTCGGTCGCGTCTGCGTGTCTGGCTCATCATCTTCGTGGTGCCCATCCTGCTCGTGCTGGGGGCGATCGGTTATCTTGCGTGGCGGCAGAGCGTGCCCGCGGTGCGCGTGGAGTTCCAGCCGGTGCCGCGGTTCATCGGCGCGCGCACGCCGATCACGCTCGTGCTGCGCGCCAGCCGCAGCGGCGTGGAGTCGGTGGACATCCGGCTCAACCAGGGCGGCACCCGCGTCAACGTCGCGCAGCAGACCTTCTCCGGCCCGGCCGGCAGCGAGCAGCGCGTGCAGCTCATCGTGGCGGGCGGCACGCTCGGCCTGCGCGAGGGCGCCGCGAACCTGGAAGTGCGCGCGCGCGACGGCTTCTGGCGGCCCGTCCGCGTGGACGACCGGATGATCGCGAACCTGCCGATCATGCTCGACTTCACGCCGCCCACGCTCGAGATCCTGGCCTCCACGCGGTATCTCTCCCGCGGCGGCGGCGCGCTGGTGGCGGTGCGCGCCAAGGGCGCCGCGCGCGTCGGCGTCAACGTGGGCGACCTCTTCTTCCCCGGCTTCCCGGCGGGCGCGCCGGACACCGGGCTGCACGCGGTGCTCTACGCGCTGCCGTGGAACCTGGCCCCCAACTCGCCGGTCACCGCCACCGCGCAGGACGAGGCGGGCAACGCGGTCTCGCGCGCGCTCGCGGTGGACATCCGCCCGCGCAAGTTCCCGATCGACACCATCGAGGTGCCCGAGCAGTTCCTCGCGAGCAAGATGCCGGAGCTCCTGCCCGAGCGCGGTCAGATCCCACCCGATCAGCTCCTCCAGGCCTTCCTCGTCGTGAACCGCGACAAGCGGAAGGAAGCCGAGGAGATGAAGAAGAAGCTCGGCCAGAAGAGCAAGCCCTCGCCGCTCTTCGAGGGCGCCTTCATCCAGCCGCGGAACACGAAGGTGTTCTCCAACTTCGCGGAGACGCGCACCTACCGCTACAAGGGCGCGGACGTGGACACCCAGGTGCACCTGGGCTACGACCTGGCGTCACTCAAGAACAGCGCGATCCCCGCCGCCAACGCGGGCGTGGTCGTCTACGCGGCGCCGCTCACCATCTACGGCAACACGGTGGTGGTGGATCACGGCTGGGGCCTGCAGACGCTCTACGCGCACCTCTCGAGCATCGAGGTGAAGGACGGCGACGCGGTGAAGAAGGGCCAGGTGCTCGGCAAGAGCGGCGCCACCGGCCTGGCCCTGGGCGATCACCTGCACTTCGAGGTGCTCATCCAGGGCGTCTCGGTCACGCCGGTCGAGTGGTGGGACGGCAAGTGGATCCGCGACCACGTCGGCCGTCCGCTCCGCGAGGCCAATATCCCGCTGCTTCAATCCGACCAGCCCGCCGCCGACGCCGCCGAAGACCGCCCCGCGTCCGCTCCGTCCCCCCGCCGCCGCGCCCGCGCGCGGTAGCGCGCCCCCTCACCCTACCCTCTCCCCCTCCGGGGGCGAGGGTTCCGTAATCCACCCTCTCCCCTCTGAGAAGAGCGCCCTCTCCACCCGTCTGGGGGGCGCCCTCTCCACCCTCTCCCCTCTGGGGAGAGGGCAGGGTGAGGGGCCTACCGCAGCAATGCCCGAGGCGGGACGAAGTCGCCGATCACGCCCATCAGCGCGCTGAGTAGCGCCGGCCGGCGCTGCAGGAAGCGCGCCGCCCCATTCGCCAGCCGCCGGTGCGCGATGATGAACTGCAGCGCCCGCGTCACCCGCGCCTTGTCCGCGAACGCCGCGCGCTTGGCCCGCGCATAGGGCGCCAGCGCGTCCGCCGACACGTCGCCCGTGGAGAGCGCCGGGTGCGCCACCTCGGCCAGCAGCTCCGCGGAGCGTAGCGCGGTGTAGAGCCCCTCGCCGGTGAACGGGTCGTAGAAGCCCGCCGCGTCGCCCGCCAGCAGCACGCCGCCCACGCGCGGCTCGCCCACGCGATAGGCCAGCGGCCCCATCGCCATCACGGGCCCCTCGGCCTTCATGCCGGCCAGGCGCGCCGGCACGTGGCGGAGCTGGCGCAGCCGCGCCTCCATGAAGGTCTCGAGCCGCGAGCTGAACGGCTTGGCGTGGGCCAGCGGCACCACCAGGCTCAGGTTCACGATGCCCGGCGCCACCGGGTTCAGAATGGAGTAGTCCGGCGGATCCACGTAGATCTCGCCGCGGTCACCCAGCCCCTCGATGCCGCTCACGTGCTGGATGAGGGCCAGCCGCTGCAACCGGTGCGGCCGCACCAGTCCGAGCGCGTGCGCCACCACGGAGGCGCGCCCGTCGGCGCCCACCGCCAGCCGGCTCCGCAGCTCCACCGGCGCGCCGTCGGCGCTCTCCGCCTTCACGCCCCGCACGAGGCCGCCCTCCACGAGCAGCCCCGTCACGCGATGCCGCTCGCGCACGTCCACCGGCAGCGCCCGCGCCCGCTCCAGCAGGATGCGGTCGAAGACCTCGCGCCGGATGGCCAGCGCGTGGTCGCGATACCCGCGCCACGGCCCGCTGGTCGGATACGTGCCGTCGAGCACGGTACCGTCGGGCGCGATGATGCGCATGCCGCTCAAGGGCTGCGCACCGGCCGCGTCCACCGCCTTCAGCACGCCCAGGCGATCCAGCACGCGCGCGGCCTCAGGCGAGAGGTACTCACCGCAGATCTTCGGGCGCGGGAACGCGGCCTTGTCGAGCAGGGTGACGGACCAGCCGCGCTCGGCCAGCAGGATGGCAGCCGCGCTGCCGGCCGGGCCGGCGCCGACGACCACGACGTCGGTCATGGCTTGGCGCGGACCGCGCAGAAGCGGAAGTACGGCCAGTGGTGCACGATATCCACGCCCTTGAGCCCGGCCTGCTCGCAGAGCCCGCTCACCTCCCGCGGCGTATACGACCGCTTCACGGACAGCGGCCCGTCATGGCGCGAGATGGCGCTCCGGGTGATGAACCGCGTGATCAGCCACACCACCCAGTGCGCGATACGGCTCCGCACCAGGTCGTTGACCACGAAGCCCACGCGCGCGGCCCGGTCCATCTCGGCCAGGTACTGCACGCCCGCGTCCGGCTCCAGGTGATGCAGTGTCATCGCAGAAATGGTGAGATCCACCGCCTCCGGGCGGATCGGCAGCGCGAGCGCGTCGCCGCGGAGGAAGGAGATCTCGGGATAGGCGCGCACCAGCTTCGCTGCGATCTGTAGCGTGGCCGCGTCGCGGTCGAGCGCGAACACGCGGATGCGCCGGCCCTGCCGCCGCGCCCAGCGCACCAGCTCGCGCGGGATGTCCCCGGCCCCGGTGCCCACGTCGAGCACGGTGATGAGCCGGTCGGCGGGCAGCGCCGCCAGCAGCCGCTTCACGTGGACCATCGTGACCATGCGCCCGCCGAACAGCCCGTTCACCCGCGCGATGTCCATCATGCAGCACGCCATCTCCTTGAAGGGGACGGGCGGCCCGTCGATGATCTCGAGCACACCGGCGGCCCGCGCGAGCGGAGGCAGGAAGGGCATGCTACCAGCGCAGCAGCGCGCCCTCGGCCGCGAAGCCCGGCCCGAGCGCGATCATGAGGCCCCAGTCCCCCGGCACGGCCTCCTTCGCCTGCATCAGCTCATTGAGCACGAACACGACGGTGGCGGAGGACATGTTCCCGTACTTCTGCAGCACGTGGCGCGAGTGCACGAGCCGGCTCTCGTCCAGCTCCATCAGCTTGCCCACCTGCTCGATGACCCGCCGGCCCGCCGAGTGCAGCACGAAGTGCGCGATGGCCTCCTTCTTGAGCCCGTGCGAGGCGAGCAGCGCGTCGGCCATCTCCTTCATCATGCCCGCGCCGATGCGCCGAACGTCCTTGGAGAGCACCACCCGCGGCCGCCCGCCGGGATACTCGAAGCCCATCGCCCCCAGGTGCTCGGAGCGGAATATCGTCCGGTGCTCGACGATCTCCGGCCCCGCCGCCTCGGTGCTCAGCGCGATCGCCCCCGCCCCGTCGGCGAAGATGGCGTGCGCCACCGCGCTCTCGAGCCGGTCGTCAAGGAAGTAGGCCGCCGAGCAGATCTCCACCGCCACCATCACCGCGCGATGGTCGGGGAACGCGCGCAAGTGATTGGACACCTGCTGCATCGCGACCATGGCGCTGGCGCAGCCGGTGTCGCCCACATGCACCCGCTGAATAGTGGCTTTGAGCCCCAGCTCGTTGATGATCTGCGCGTCGAGGCTCGGGCACACGCGCCCCGTGCAGGTGGTGGTGGCGAGGAAGTCCACGTCCTCCCGCTGCCACCCGGCCTGCTCGATCGCCCGCGCCACCGCCGCCTTGCCCACTTCCACCGCCCCGCGGCGCCACCGATCGTTGAGCTGGTCCACGCTCTCGTCGGGCGTGAACGTCTCCGGGTCCATATAGAGGTGGCGGGTCTCGATCAGGCTATTGTTGAAGAAGCCCCTGCGGCGGGGATCGTCGTAGCCCGACATGCGGAGGACGGTGGCCTGATCGTAGCGCCAGGGGGGAGTCGCGGTCGCGACGGCAGCGATCTTCGGCGCGGCCATGTTGGGCGCAGGCTACACCCCGCC
Organism: Candidatus Acidiferrum sp.; assembly: GCA_035635775.1. Lineage (GTDB taxonomy): Bacteria > Methylomirabilota > Methylomirabilia > Rokubacteriales > CSP1-6 > CAMLFJ01. The sequence continues at coordinate 8,906 of DASQAL010000110.1, read as the reverse complement.
CCTTGCCTTGTCCAGGCGACGGGGGCACTATCGTCCCGCTGTCATCCCCTCGTCGGCAAGGAGCCCTGCATGCCGCTCTTCTCGTTCGAAGGCAAGTCCCCGCGCGTGCACCCCACCGCCTTCATCGCGCCCACCGCCAACCTCATCGGGGACGTCACGGTGGAGGAGAACGCCTCGGTCTGGTACAACACCGTCCTCCGCGCCGACTTCAACCCGATCGTGATCCGCAAGGGCGCCAACGTGCAGGACTGCGCGGTGATCCACGTGACCCCGGCCGGCGGCGTCGAGATCGGCCCCGGCGCCACCGTCGGCCATCTCTGCCTGGTGCACGCCGCCACCGTCGGCGAGGAAGCCCTGGTCGGTAATTCCTCCACGCTGCTGGACGGCGTCAAGATCGGCGTGCGCGCCATGGTGGCCGCCGGCTCCCTGGTGACGCCGGGCACCGAGATCCCCGACGGCATGCTCGCCATGGGCGCCCCCTGCAAGGTGAAGGGCCCCCTCGCGGGCACCCCCGCCGAGCGCTGGGTGCAAATGAACCCAGTCGGCTACCAGGCCCTGGCCCAGCGCCACCGCAAGGGAGTGCAACCCGCGTGACCCCCGACCCGCCCCGCCACATCCTGCTCACCGGCTTCGAGCCCTTCGACGGCGACACCGTCAACCCGTCGGGCGAGGTGGCCAAGCAGCTCGACGGCAAGGTGATCGGCGACTGCGTAGTGCGGAGCGTGATCCTGCCGGCGCAGCACGAGGCGGCGCGGGCGGTGGTGGCCCCGCTGCTGGAGGCGCCGGGGCTGGTCGCGGTGGTGCATCTGGGCCTCGCGGGCGGGCGCGCGCGCATCTCGCTCGAGCGCGTGGCGGTCAACGTGATGGACTACTCGCGGCCGGACGCGCACGGGCAGGTGCTGCGCGACGTGGCGTGCGTGAAGGGCGGGCCGGCGGCTTACTTCAGCACGCTACCGGCGCGGGACATGCTGACCGCGCTGAACGAGGAGGGTATTCCAGCGATGATCTCCAACACCGCCGGCACCTACCTCTGCAACGACATCTCCTACACCACGCTCCACGCCGTCGACGAACGGGCGCTCGCGATCCCGATCGGCTTCATCCACCTCCCGTTTCTGCCCTCGATGGTGGCCTCGCACGACCGCGAGGAGCCGAGCATGGACGTGGCTATGATGATCCGGGCTGTGGAGATCGCCCTGTCCCACATCGCTCAGCCACGAGGAGGATGACAGATGAACTCCATCACCCGGGCCGCCATGGTCCTCGCCGCTGCCACCGCATTGCTGGTCGGCTGCACCGCCGCGCCACCGACCCCGGAGAGCCGCAATGCGCTGGTCGAGAACGCGACGCTCGCGATGCAGGACATGAATCGCGTGGATCCAGGCGTGGAAGCCCTGGTGCGCAAGGGCTACGGATACGTCCTGTTCCCGGAGGTCGTGAAGGCCGGGCTCGGCTTCGGGGGCGGCTACGGCCAGGGCGTCGTGTATGAGCAGGGACAGCACGTCGGCTATGCCGACCTGACCCTGGGGTCGGTCGGCGCGCAGATCGGGGGTCAGACCTTCAGCGAGCTGATCGTGTTCGAGAACAAGGCCGCCATGGACCGCTTCAAGCTGAGCCCGGTCGATTTCACAGCCGGCGTCGCGGCGATGATCCTGCAGAACGCCGCGGCCGTGAACGCCACCTTCATCGACGGGATCGCCGTCGTCGTCAGGCCGATCACGGGCGCGATGGCGGAAGCAACGGTCGGCGGCCAGCAGGTCAAGTACGTCCCGAAGTGAGCGATCCCGCGCGGTGAGGAAGAAGAGCCCGTCGGGGTCGTACCGGTTCTTCACCGCGAGCCGGCGCGCGTACCCGATGGTCTGCGTCGACCCGACCTCGTCACCGAGGTAGTAGGCAGCGGATCAACCGGCTCGTCTGTTCAGGAAGGCCCCGGCCCTTCGCTGCCCACGATGGAGGCGGGCCTGCTCACGTCGCGGGCATTCTCGGATCCGGCGCCCTCCCACCCTTCTCTTGAACTGGTTGATTTGATTGGAAGGCCCCGGAGGCACAGGGCTTGCTCCCCCTGTGCGCACCCAACACGCTGACCCGGCCCCCCACAGGAGGAGTTCCATGGACGACAGGCCCGAGAGCACAGAGGCCCGGATCGAGAAACTGGTCGAGCGCTCGGTCGAGCAGGCCGTCTTCGGCGACCGCCGGGACTTCCTCAAGCTGGTGGGCGCGGGGACGGCGGCGGCCACCCTGGCCGAGGTCTTCCCGATGGGCGCCGCCAAGGCGCTGGCCCAGGCCAAGCTCGGGCCGCCGGAGAAGAAGGATCTCAAGATCGGCTTCATCCCCATCACCTGCGCGACGCCGATCATCATGGCCGAGCCCATGGGGTTCTACAAGAAGTACGGGCTCAACGCGCAGGTGGTGAAGGCGTCGAGCTGGGCCATGATTCGCGACCTCTCGATCAACAAGGAGAGCGACGCGACGCACATGCTCTCGCCCATGCCGCTGTCGATCAGCATGGGCATCGGCTCGCAGGAGGTGCCGTACGTGATGCCGGCCGTGGAGAACATCAACGGGCAGGCTATCACGCTCGCCAACAAGCACAAGGCGGTCAAGAGCGCGGCGGAGTTCAAGGGCTTCAAGTTCGGCGTGCCCTTCGACTACTCCATGCACAACTTCCTGCTCCGGTACGTGGTCGCCGAGGCCGGGCTCGATCCCGACAAGGACATCCAGATCCGCGCGGTGCCGCCTCCGGAGATGGTCGCCAACCTCCGGGCCGGGAATCTCGACGGCTACCTCGGGCCCGACCCGTTCAACCAGCGCGCGGTGCACGAGAACGAGGGCTTCATCTTCATGCTCTCGAAGGATATCTGGCCGGGGCATCCCTGCTGCGCCTTCGCGGCGCGCAAGGACTTCGCCGAGAGCGCGCCTAACGCCTTCGGCGCCCTCTTCCGGGCCATCGTGGACGCGACCGAGTACGCCCACGAGAAGAAGAACCGCAAGGAGATCGCCGCGGCGATCGCGCCGCGCAACTACCTCAACCAGCCCGTCGAGGTCGTCGAGGCCGTGCTGACCGGGCAGTACGACAATGGGCTGGGCCAGAAGATGAACGTCCCGGACCGGGTGGACTTCGATCCCTTCCCGTACCAGTCGATGGCGGTGTGGATCCTGACGCAGATGAAGCGGTGGAACTATATCAAGGGCGACGTGGACTACCAGAAGGTCGCGGCGCAGGTCTTCCTCGCCGACCAGTGCCGCGAGGTGATGAAGTCGCTCGGGTACAAGGCCCCGGAGAAGAATTCCGTCACGCACACGTTCCTGCTCGGCAAGCAGAAGAGCTTCGATCCCACGAAGCCCGCCGAGTACCTGGGCGGCTTCGCGATCAAGCGAGGGTGATTTCGTGACGCCCGCCCGGCAGGAGCGGCTGAGGGCCGCGGTCTACGGTCTCGTGCTGCTCGTGAGCTTTCTCGTGATGTGGCAGCTCGTCGCGGGGGCCGGCGGTAAGGGTGGCAAGGGCGCGGGCATTCCGGGGCCACTGGCCGTCGCCCAGACCGCGTGGGTCATGCTCTCGGACCCGTTCTATGACCGGGGACCCAACGACAAGGGCTTCGGCCTGCAGCTCGGCTATAGCCTCGTGCGAATGATGGGCGGCTACCTGTGCGCCTCCGTGGTCGCCATCATGGTGGGGGTCGCGCTCGGCTCCTCCCCCGCGCTCTTCAAGGCCGCCAATCCCTTCATCCAGATCATGAAGCCCATCTCGCCGCTCGCCTGGATGCCGCTCTTCCTCTACACGCTCAAGAACGCCGGGCAGGCGGCGGTCCTCGTGATCTTCGTGTCCTCGCTCTGGCCGACCATGGCCAACACCGCATTCGGAGTCGGCTCGATCAAGAAGGACTACCTGAACGTCTCGCGGCTCCTCCAGCTCTCCTGGCCGCGCCGCTTCTTCCAGGTCATCCTGCCCGCGGCGGCGCCGGCCATCCTGGCGGGCCTCCGGATCTCGATCGGCAGCGCCTGGGTCGCGATCGTCGCCGCGGAGATGCTGATCGGCGGCACCGGGGTCGGGTACTTCGTGTGGAACGAGTGGAACAACCTCGCGCTCGACAGCGTGATCTTCGCCATCTTCGCCATCGGCGCGGTCGGCGTGCTGCTCGACTTCGGTCTCGGCCGCATCGCCAAGCTGGTCGCGTACTCGGACTGAGGGGCATGCCCGCCTTCCTCCAGATCGACCACGTGACCAAGTTCTTCCCCGATCCGGACGGGGCCGGGCACGTCTGTGTCTTCCGTGACGTCGTCTTTGGAGTCCAGCGGGGCGAGTTCCTCACGATGGTCGGCCACTCGGGCTGCGGCAAGAGCACGATCCTGAACATCATCGCCGGGCTCGAGCCGGCCTCGGCGGGCGGCGTCGTGCTCGAGGGGCGCGAGATCCGCGGCCCCGGCATGGACCGCATGGTCGTCTTCCAGAACTTCTCGCTCATGCCCTGGATGACCGTGACCCAGAATGTGCGTCTGGCGGTGCGCTCGGCCTATCCCGCGTGGTCGGGCGCGCAGGTGGACGAGTGCGTCCGGCGCTATGTCGAGATGGTCGGGCTCACCGGCGCGGAGAACAAACGGCCGGCGGCCCTGTCGGGCGGCATGAAGCAGCGGGTAGGGCTGGCCCGGGCCTTCGCGACGGAGCCGAAGGTCCTGCTCCTGGACGAGCCCTTCGCCCAGATCGACGCGCTCACCCGCGGGGTCATCCAGGAGGAGCTCGTCCGGATGTGGACCGCGTCCCGCAACACCGTCTTCATGGTCACGCATGACGTCGACGAGGCCATCCTGCTCTCGGATCGCATCGCGCTCATGACAAACGGCCCCGACGCGCGCCTGGCCGAGATCGTCGAGGTCAAGCTGCCGCGCCCCCGCTCCCGGGCGGACGTGATCGACGAGCCCGAGTACGCGCGCCTGCGGAGCCACATCCTCCATTTCCTCGTCGAGCGCTCCCGGCACCTCCAGGAGCAGGCCGTCGCCGAGGGCCGGGTCGGCTCACTCTAGTTCCCACACGCTGAAAGGAGACAAACCATGGACCGGGCAGCGGCGCTCCAGAAGATCCGTCAGGCACGCGAGGCCAAGGGCCTCTCCTACGACGACCTCGGCAAGGCGATCGGCACCAAGGACACGATGTACATCGCGGCGGCCCTCCACGGGCAGCATCGCCTGAACGCCGAGGAGGCGAAGAAGCTGTCGCAGGCCCTCGGCATCGACGCGGACACCGCGATGGCGACCACCGCCATGCCGCTCCGCACCGATTTCCCGCTCACCACGGACCCGTTCAAGTACCGGCTCATGGAGCTGGTCGGAGTCTACGGCGACGCGCTCCGCGAGCGCTCCAACGAGCTGTGGGGCGATGGCATTCTCTCGGCCATCGACTGCAAGGTGACGCTGGAGAAGAAGGGCGAGCGTGGCGTCATCACGATCGACGCGAAGTTCCTCCACTACAAGGAGTTCTAGGCGGGGTCACTCCCGCGAGCCACACGTCACGTGGACGAAGGCGCCGGTCATCGCGCTGGCGCCGTCTGACGCCATCATGGCTGCGACGTTCGCGACCTCGGCCGCCAGCGGCAGGCGCTTGAGCAACGTCGTGCTGCTGAAAGCGGCCAGGCACTCCTCGTATGTCACGCCCGTGGCCTTGGCGTGCAGCTCGAAGGTCATCCGGACGTCGGGCGTATCGGGGGAGCCCGCGGAGCGCAGGCAGATCACGCGCACACCCCGCGGCCCCAGCTCCGCCGCCAGCCCTCGACACAGGCCCTCGATCACTCCGCCGGCCGGCCCGAAGCCCCCGATGTAGGGGATGGGCTCGGGCGGCCCGGCCGTGATCGTCATGATCACGCCCGAGCCCCGCTTCGCCATGTGCCGCGCCGCCGCGCGGGCGGTGTGAAACTGCGTCTTCGCGGCGACCACGATCGGATGCAGGAAGTCCTCCACCCGCATGTCCACGAGCGCGGTCCCCTGCACGTCCTCCATGCCGATGGCGTTGAAGAGGATATCGATCCCGCCCGCCGTGCGGGCCACGGCGTCGAGGTGCCGCTCGACGGCCTGCTCGTCGTGCGCATCCACCTGGGCCGCCTCGGCCGTACCTCGCGCCGCGGCGATCTCGTCCGCCACCGCTCTCACCTTCGCGAGCGTGCGGCTGGCCAGGAAGAGGCGCGCCCCCTCCCGGGCGAACGCGCGCGCCACCGCCCCGCCGAGCGCCCCACCTGCCCCGTAGATCACCGCGCTCTTCTGGCTCAGGAGCATGGACGTCCTCACCCGGCCTGCCCGGTGCGGTGCACCGCTCCGCCCAGCCAGGCGCAGGGCAAGGCAGTAAGCACCAGCGCGATCGGGAACCAGCTCGGGCCCAAGTCCATCGGGATCGTGGCAATCGCAGCGGCCGTGCTCAGCACGAACCCGACGACCCCCAGGGCCAGGGCGTGGCGCATCGGATTCCGGGGCGCGAGCCTCGCGGCGATGTAGCTGCCAGCGACGGCATAGACGATCCGATAGCTCAGCGCCAGAAGAACCAAGCCCGTGTCGTGCATTGGCTGGCCCCAGGGCGGGTATACATCGAGCATATGCAGCACCTGGTCGGTGGCGAGCGAGAGAACCACGACCGCGATGAACCCGAAGAGCACTGCGCCCGTGCTGCGCAAGAGACGGCGGGGCAGCGCAATCGTTGTCGATCTGTCGGTACGAGCTGTCATTTTGCCCTCCCTCGATGGATAGTCGAACCAGACGACCGGAGATCGACATGACCGGACGGTCAATCTGATAGGCTCCCCCCCGATGACACTGCTGGAGCGGGAGCCGGCGCTGGAGGCGCTAGAGGGCGTCCTGGGCGAAGTCGCCCACGGCGAGGGGCGCGTCCCCCTGGTGTACGGCGAGGCGGGAATCGGGAACCCGAAGGTGTCGTGCGAGGGCCACACGGCCGGCGCCGCGACGCAGTCCTCCTCCGCGCACGGGGCACGTCACTAGCCGAGAGCCCGGCAAGCCGGCCTGGGCGTTACGAGAGGAGTGCGGCGCAGCCGAGGTCCTCGAAGGCGGCGAGGACGCGATGCAGATGGGGCCACCAGATACCCGGGTGGAGGCCGTAAGACTGCTGCCACACCGGTGTCGACAAGAGCCCGATGACCGAGAGTCGATAATCCTCCCACAGCCTCTCGAGGCTGTAAGCGGTGACGCCGTGGGCAAGGAGGCCGGCATGGTAGCGCTCGATGAGCCGCGCCTCCAGCCGCGCGCGGCGCTCCGGATACCAGTGCACGGCCATCATATAGGCCAGGTCGGCGGCGCCGCGCCCTATGCGCCAGGCATCCCAGTCGATCAGGCGGATGCCGGACGCGGCCCCGTCGCGGGGAGAGAGGAGGTTCCACACGTGGGCGTCGCCGTGGGCGAGCGTGTAGGCCGCATAGAGACGCCCGGGCGTGTATAGACGCCCCAACGCGTCGAACACCCGCGCGTAGACCGCGCGGGCCTCCGACCAGAGACGGTCACCGAGCGTCTCCGCGAAGCGTTCGTAGCGTCCACGATACTCCGCGGTGATCTTCGCCATCGCCGCCTCGTCAAGGAACGTGCCCACCTCCCGACCGAGGCTCGGGTGGCGCCACCAGAACGCGTGGAAGATCGCCCACGTGTCGACGATCCGCTCGCACGCCTCGACGCTCGGCGGAAGCGGCCACTCGGTGAGGAGCATGTGCGTCTCCGAGAGGTCCTCCAGCAGAAGGTGGAAGCGCCCCGACGAGTATTCCGCGTCGTAGCAGCGCGGCAACGGGCCGCCCGGCATGAGCGGCGCGGCCTGGCGGTAGAAGGCTACCTCGCGCTCGCCGACCGACTGCAGGCTGGCATCGAGCCCGCCCCGCGTGGCCTTCAAGAGCAAGCGGGTCGGGGCCTCGCTCGGCGCGTCCGGAGAATATTCCACGCGCAAGGGCACGATCGTGGACAGGATCGTCGTGCGGCGCTCTCCGGCGTGAACCGCGGTGACGCGCCCGAACGGAAGCGCGCCGCGCAGGCGCTCGGTGAGCTGATCGGGGACGAGATCCTCGGGCCCGGTGACAACCACGGTAGGCGGCAGTATAACGCCTGCTGCGCGTGGCCGTCCGGCGCCGGTTTGTCCTAGCCCCATCGCCAGCGTCTTGATAGACTGCCGGGGCGCGTGCTCCGTCGCGGGGGAACGTGCGTTAGTTGAGTACCCCGCCGCATTCGTCTTGACGTGGAGGGCACCGCCGCCGCCGTCAGCCGCCGAGCTGACTCACCAGCGCCGTCCAGAGCGCGTCCGTTTCCCGTAGCGCGGCGAGATCGACGGCCCGTTTGTGCACGGCGGTGTTCACCATGACGAGCTTGCTCTGGGGATCGACGTAGATCCGCTGCCCGCGCACGCCCCAGAACATGAACATCCGGCGGTCGCCGGGAAGGATCCACGTGGGCACGATCCACGTCTGGTAGCCGTAGCCGAAGAACGGCGTCGCCACGCCGGGCCACAGATGCGGTTGATCCGCGCGCGTCGTCGTCGCCTCCACGACCCACGCCGCCGGGATGACCTGGCGGCCGCGCCAGTTGCCGTCGTGAGCCAGCAGCAGCCCGAGGCGTGCGTAGTCGCGCAACCCGGCGTTGAGGCAGCAGTATGTGGCCTCCTGCCCGGAGTTGTCGACGAGCCAAGTCGCGTCGGCCTCGGCGCCGATGAGCTGCCAGATCCTCGACTCGAGATACTCGGCGGGCGGGCGATTGGTTGCCGCCCGCAGCACTAGCCCCAGCACCTGGGCCTCGACCGAGGCGTAGGAGAACTTCGTCCCCGCCGTCGCCGCCCGCTTGTTGGACGGCGTCACCGCGCTCGCGCCGCCGGGACCGCGCAGGAGGAACGTGTTCGCCACGAGCCGCGCGCTGTCGTCGGTGCCGGTGTACTGCTCGCTGAA
>DASQAL010000109.1:0-23193 GCA_035635775.1 Candidatus Acidiferrum sp. | reverse complement strand
TGGGCGTGACCCTGCTCTACGCGCTCTGGCCGCTGCTGCAGATCCGCCACGTCCCCCCCGCGCTCATCTTGCGAATGGACATCGAGCCGCGCCTGCGCGGCCGCCGGCCGTGGGCGACCGCGCTCCCGATCGCGGGCGGCCTCGCCGCGCTCGCGCTCTGGCAGGCCGGCTCCTGGAAGATCGGCGCGCTGTTCGCGGGCGGCCTCGCCGCCGCCCTGCTGCTGCTGGCCCTGGGCGCCCGCCTCGTCATCGCGCTGGCCCGCCGCGTGCGCTGGCGGTCGCCGGCCTGGCGGCAGGGCGCGGCCAATCTCCACCGCCCCGGCAGCCACGCGGGCCCGGTGCTGGTCTCGCTCGGCCTCGCCGTGATGCTGATCGTCTCGATCGCCCTGCTCGACCGGAGCCTGCGGGCGCAGCTCGTGGACCGCGCCCCCGGCAGCGCGCCCGCCTTCTTCTTCATCGACATCCAGACCGACCAGGCCGAGCCCTTCGCGCGACTCGTGGCGGCCCAGGGCGCGACCGCGCCCGCCGAGCTGACCCCGGTGGTCCGCTCGCGCCTGTCCGCGGTGAACGGCGCCTCGATCACGGCGCCCGAGCGGTCGCGGCGTGACGACGCGTGGTATCTCACGCGCGAGTACGTGCTGACCTGGGCCAAGGAGCCGCCCGGGCACAACACGGTCGTGGCCGGCCGCTGGTGGACGCCCGAGGAGGCGGCCCGCGAGCCCTTGATCTCGGTCGAGGAAGAGATCGCCCGCCAGCTCGGGGTGAGGCTGGGCGACACGCTCACCTTCGACATCCAGGGGGTGCCGGTGAGCGCGCGGGTGACGAGCCTCCGCCGGGTGGACTGGCGCTCGCTCACCTCCAACTTCTTCGTGATCTTCTCCCCGGGCGCGCTGGACGGCGCGCCGAGCACCTTCATCGCCACCGTGCGGGCCCGGCCCGACCAGGAGAACCGGCTGCAGTCCGCGGTGGTGGCCGCCTTCCCGAACATCACCGCGATCCCCATCCGGGAAGTGCTCGAGCGCGTCAGCGCCATGCTCGACCAGATCGCGCTCGCGGTGCGCCTGGTGGCCGCCTTCAGCATCGGGGCCGGGCTCATCGTGATGGCGGGCGCGCTCGCCATCACGCGGCAGCAGCGGCTCTACCAGTCCGTGATCCTGAAGGCGCTCGGCGCCACCCGCGGCTTCGTCTCCCGGGTCTTCGCGGTGGAATACGCGCTCCTCGGCGCCGCGGCCGGGCTCGCGGGCAGCGCGCTGGCCGCGGTCCTCGCCTGGGCGGTGCTCCGCTTCGCGCTCGAGGTGCCCTGGCGCTGGGCTCCCGGCACGCTGCTGGGTGGCGTGGTCACCGCCACCGTGCTCGCCCTGCTGGTGGGCTTTCTCGGCACCCGGCGCCTGCTCGGCCGCCGCCCGCTCGGCGTGCTCCGAAGCGAGTGACGCTGCTCGAGCGGCTGCGCGCGCTCTACCCGGAGGCCTCGGGCCGGAGCCTCAAGCAGTGGCTCGAGGCGGGGCGCGTGGAGGTCAATGGGCAGCCGGCCCGCGACGGGCGTCTCGCGCTGGCCGCCGGCGACACCGTCGCGCTCGCCGCGCGGCGCGCCGTGCCCTTCCCGCGCGGCCTCTCGCTCGTGCACGAGGACGACGCGATCCTCGTCGTGATCAAGCCGTCCGGCCTCCTCTCGATCGCCACCGATCGCGAGCGGGATCGCACCGCGTACCGCCTGCTCTGGGACTACCTGGCGGCCAAGCGGCAGCGGCCGTTCATCGTGCACCGGCTCGATCGCGAGACGTCCGGGCTGCTCGTCTTCGCCAAGTCCGAGGAGACGAAGCGGGCGCTCCAGGCGCAGTTCGAGGCGCGCAACGTGGAGCGCATGTACCTGGCCCTGGTCGAGGGCGGCCCGCCCGACGAGCGGGGCGCGCTCGAGAGCAAGCTCGCGGAGGATCGGATGCTGCGGGTGCGCTCGGCCGAGAAGGGCCGCCAGGCCATCACCCACTACCGCGTGCTCCGGCGGCGGCGCGAGGGCTGCCTCCTCGAGCTGCGCCTCGGCACCGGGCGCCGGCACCAGATCCGCGTGCAGCTCGCCGAGGCGGGCTGGCCGATCGTCGGCGACGTGGCCCACGGCGGCGCCCGGGGCAACGTCGGGCGGCTCTGTCTGCACGCCACGCGGCTCGGCTTCGTGCATCCGGCGACGCAACGGCAGGTCGTCTTCGAGAGCGCGCCGCCCGCCGACTGGGTATAATCCGCGCGTTCGCGAATTCCCCTCACCCACTGGAGGAGCCATGGCCGCGTCGCCGTTTTCGATCGAGAACAAGGTCGCCATCGTCACCGGCGGCGGAGTCGGCATCGGCAAGTCCATCGCGCTCGAGTTCGCGCGCGCGGGCGCCGACGTGGTGATCGCGAGCCGCAAGCTCGAGAACCTCGAGCCGGTCACCGCCGAGATCCAGAAGCTGGGCCGCCGCTCCTTCTGCGTGGCGCTCGACGTCCGCCAGGAGGATCAGGTGAAGGGCCTGGTCGAGCGCACCGTGAAGGAGATGGGGCGCCTCGACGTCATGGTCAACAACGCGGGGGCGTCCTTCCGCGCCAAGGTCGAGGACATCACGGCCAACGGCTGGAACACGGTGGTCGGCATCAACCTGAACGGTACCTTCTTCGGCTGCAAGTGGGCGGGCAAGCAGATGATGGACCAGCCGAGCGGCGGCTCGATCATCAACATCTCGTCGATCGCGGGCGTCTACGGCTCCACCATGATGTCGCACTACGGCGCCTCCAAGGCCGCGGTGATCAACTTCACCCGCGCGCTCGGCATGGCGTGGGGCCGCAAGGGCGTGCGAGTGAACTGTATCGCGCCGGGCCCGGTCGAGACCGAGGGCTACCTGGGCGTGCTCACCAAGCAGGATCTGGCCGCGGCCAAGAAGGCCTACGACACGGTGGCGAGCCGCGTCGGCATGGGTCGCTGGGGCCAGGTGGAGGAGATCGCCTACCCGTGCATCTTCCTCGCCTCCTCCGCGTCCTCGTTCATGACCGGCGAGACGATCGTGATCGACGGCGGGGCCGCGCCCCAGCTCGGTGACGGCTGAGCGCCGGCTGATCTCACGATGCCCGAGCTGCCCGAGGTCGAGGCGGCGCGGCGCGCGGCCCACAAGGTGGCCGCCGGGCGCCGTATCGTCGAGGCCTACGTCGCCGACGACCCGATCGTCTACGAGGGCGTCGCGCCCGCGCGCGTCCGGCGAGCCCTCGTCGGCCGCCGCGTGAAGGCGGTGCGCCGCCACGGCAAGCACCTCTGGCTCGAGCTGGATCGACGGCCCTGGCCATGCCTGCACTTCGGCATGACCGGCGGCATCCACGTGCCCGCGGGTCGCGCGGTGCGGCTCGTGTCGGACGGTAATGTGGACCGGCCGGACTGGCCGCCGCGGTTCACCAAGCTGCACCTGCGCTTCGCGGGCGGCGGCGAGCTGGCCATGGCGGACGGCCGGCGGCTCGGCCGCATCCGGCTGCGCCAGGACCCGCCCACCGAGCCGCCGATCAGCGCGCTCGGCTTCGATGCCTGGCGGGCGCTGCCGACGCCGGCGCGGTTCCACGCGATGCTCCGCGAGCGCAACGCGCCGATCAAGGCGGTGCTGCTCGACCAGGCCTTCGCGGCCGGGATCGGCAACTGGATCGCCGACGAGGTGCTCTACCAGGCCGGCATCGCGCCCAAGCGCCGCGCCCGCACCCTGTCCGCGGCGGAGGCCGGGCGGCTGCGTCGTCGGATCCGTTCGGTGATCGGCGGGGCGGTGCGGGCCGGGTCCGATAGTGACCGTTTCCCGCGCTGGTGGCTCTTCCACCGCCGCTGGGGCCACCGGCGCGGGGGCCCGCCCGCCATCACCGTGCGCGGCGAGCACATCCGCCACGAGACGGTCGGGGGCCGCACGACGGCCTGGGTGCCCTCGGCGCAGCGCTGAGGTATACTCCCCCCAGTCTTCCCCCCTGAGAAAAGGAGAGCCCCTATGAGAGAGGCTGTCGTCGTCGCCAGCTCCCGCACCCCGCTCGCCAAGTCCCATCGTGGGTCGTTCAACATCACCCGTCCGGATGACCTGGCCGCCCACTGCATCAAGGACGTCCTCGGCAAGGCCCCGCGGCTCGATCCCGCCGAGATCGAGGACGTGATCCTGGGCTGCGCGCAGCCCAGCGGCGCGCAGGGCAACAACGTCGCGCGCGTGGCGCTGATCCGGGCGGGCCTGCCCGTCTCGGTCGCGGGCACGACGGTCAACCGCTTCTGCTCCTCCGGACTCCAGGCCATCGCGATGGCCGCCCACCAGATCATCCTGGGCGGCGCGGACGCGGCCATCGGCGGCGGCGTCGAGTCCATCAGCATGATGAAGCGCGACGGCGAGCCGAACCCGTGGGTGAAGGAGAAGAAGCCCGGCATCTACATGGTGATGGGCGACACCGCCGAGGTGGTGGCCAAGCGCTACCACATCACCCGCCAGATGCAGGACGAGTACTCCCTGGTGAGCCAGCAGCGCACCGCGCGGGCCCAGCAGGACGGCTTCTTCAAGGAAGAGATGGCGCCGCTCCAGGTCGTGCGCGGCATCGTGGACAAGAAGACCGGCGAGATCACCGGCAAGGAAGACTTCTACGTGGACAAGGACGAGTGCAACCGTCCCGACACCACGCTCGAAGGCCTCCTGTCGCTCCAGCCACACTTCGACAAGACGAGCGGCCAGGGCAGCGTCACCGCGGGCAACTCGTCCCAGCTCTCCGACGGCGCCTCCGCCACCCTCCTGATGTCGGCGGATCGTGCCAAGGAGCTCGGCATCAAGCCCAAGCTGATCTTCCGCGGCTTCGCGGTCGCCGGCTGCGAGCCGGACGAGATGGGCATCGGGCCGATCTACGCGGTGCCGAAGCTGCTCAAGCGCAACGGCCTCAAGATGGACGACATCGACGTGTGGGAGCTGAACGAGGCCTTCGCCTCGCAGGTGGTCTACTGCCGGGACAAGCTGGGCATCCCGATGGAGAAGCTCAACCCGAACGGCGGCTCGGTCTCGATCGGCCACCCCTTCGGCATGACCGGCTCGCGCATGGTCGGCACCATCGCCAACGAGATGCTGCGGCGCAAGGCGCGCTACGGCGTCGTGACCATGTGCATCGGCGGCGGCCAGGGTGCCGCGGGCCTCTTCGAATCCTGTCTGTAGTCCTCACGCGTTGAATCTCCCCCTCACCCTGCCCTCTCCCCTTCGGGGAGAGGGTGGCCGACATCCCTCTCCCCCCTGGGGAGAGGGCAGGGTGAGGGGCGACTCCTCTCCTCGGTGACCTCCATGCCCTACGACTTCGACCGCGTCATCGAGCGCCGCGCCACCAGCAGCAACAAGTGGCGGAAATATCCCGCCGACGTGCTCCCGCTCTGGGTGGCCGACATGGACTTCGCCTCGCCGGAGCCGGTGGTGCGCGCGCTGCGCGAGCGGGTCGAGCACGGCGTGTACGGCTACGGCTTCGAGGAGCCGGAGTTCGCCCAGGTGTTCGTGGACCGCCTGCAGAAGCGCTACGGCTGGACGGTGTCCCCGGAGGCGCTGGTCATGATCCCGGGCGTGATCCCCGGCTTCAACGTGGCCTGCCGCACCCTGACCAAGCCGGGCGACGGGCTCCTGCTGCAGCTCCCGGTCTATCCCCCGATCCTCCGGTCTCCGGGCAATCACGAGCTCACCCGCGACGAGGCTCTCCTCGGCCGCGATCGCGACGGCCGCTACGGGGCGGATCTCGACGCATTCCGCGCCGCCATCCACGCCCGCACCCGTGCCTTCCTGCTCTGCAACCCGCACAATCCAGTGGGCCGCGTCTTCACTCGAGAAGACCTGGCGGGCATGGCGCAGATCTGCCTCGAGCGCGATCTGCCGATCATCGCCGACGAGATCCACTGCGACCTGCTCTACCAGGGCCGGCGCCACATCCCGATGGCCTCCCTCGGCCCCGAGATCGAGCAGCGCACGATCACCCTGATGGCGCCCAGCAAGACGTTCAACCTGGCCGGGCTCAAGGTCTCGGTGGCGGTCATTCCGAACGCAGCGCTGCGCGAGCGCTTCATGGCCGCGCGCGGCGACTACGTGCAGGCCCAGGTCAATGTCCTCGGCTACGCCGCGGCCTTCGCCGCGTATCGCGACGGCGACGCGTGGCTCGGCGAGCTGCTGCCCTACCTCGAGGCCAACCGGGACTACCTGGCCGACTTCGTGCGCCGCCACCTGCCCGGCATCACGATGACGCCGCCGGAGGGGACCTACCTCGCCTGGCTCGATTGCCGGAGCGCGGGCCCCGCCGCCGCGGACCCCTTCACGTTCTTCCTCGAGCGCGCGAAGGTGGCGTTCAACGACGGGGCGCTCTTCGGCCCGGGCGGCCGGGGCTTCGTGCGGCTCAACTTCGGCACGCCGCGGTCGATCCTGACCGAGGGGCTGGAGCGAATGCGCCGGGCGCTCGCCGGCTGAGCCTCGACGGGCCTTAGACGCGGCCCGCCCCGCGGCCGTTTACACCCGCCGTACACTGGAATCTGGCCGTCATTTCTACCCGAATGTCCCCGGACGGCCCTCGTCTGACTGCATGTAACCCGGACCCCTAGCCAGAAGCCCAGGAGATCGCGATGCGTGGAGGATGGAGCGTGACGGCAGTGGCGGCGACCGTGCTAGGTGTGGGGTTATCCGCGGGCTGCGCGACGGCGCCCGTGGGCCCGAGCGTGATGGTGCTGCCGGGCACCGGCCGGCCCTTCGACCAGTTCCAGGCCGACGTGAACGTCTGCCGCGACTGGGCCGCGAAGCAGGTGAAGGGCGCCTTCATGGACGCGCCGTCGTTCGAGGTGCAGCGCCGCTACGACAACGCCTACATCCAGTGCATGTACGCCAAGGGGCATCAGGTGCCCGGACGCGACCTTCCCGCCCGGACGCCGGCCCCGCCGGCGGGGTCGCCCCCGCCGCCTCCTCCTGCGCAGACACCGCCCAAGTGACGGAGGCCACATCATGATCAGCATCCTCAAGCGAATAATCGCCAGCCTGCTGGCGTTGACGTTGTTCGTAGGCGCCGCCCCGCTGGCGCGCGCCGCCTCGCCCGCCGTTCCCGCTCCGCCCGCGCCCCCGACCGCGGCCACTACCGAGGACGGGGAGGCCGACGACAGCCAGAACCCCGCGCCGACGCCGCCCCGGCTCAGCTACATCAACGGTGAGGTCTCGTTCTGGCGCCCCGGTGGCGAGGACTGGGCGCCCGCGCAGGTGAACACGCCGCTGGCCCCCGGCGACCAGCTCTATACCGGCAATCGCGGCAACCTCGAGGTCCAGATCGACTCGCGGAGCTTCGTGCGGGCCTGGGGCGACAGCCAGCTCGGCATCGAGAACCACGAGCCCGATTTCCTCCAGATCAAGGTGGCGGCCGGCCACGTATCGCTCGACCTGCGCGCACTCGACAGCGGGCGTACGGTGGAGCTCGACACGCCCGCCGCCGCGTTCACCATCGACCGGCCCGGCTACTACCGCGTGGACGTGGCGCCCGATCGCACGTCGTTCGTCACCCGGCGCGGCGGCACCGCGAGCATGACGCCGGCCGGCGGCCAGGCGGTGGGCATCGCGGCTAGCGAGCAGGTGGTGCTCACGGGCGCCGGCACGGCCGCCGTGCAGACCTTCGTGGCGCCCGAGCAGGACGTGTGGGATCGCTGGAACTACGCGCGCACCGAGGCTCTCGTGGACACCGTGAGCGCGCGCTACGTGCCGCAAACGGTCTCCGGCGTGGACGATCTCGACCAGCACGGCAACTGGCGCGTGGTGCCGGAGTACGGCTCGGTCTGGGTGCCGGATGGCGTCGCGACGGACTGGGCCCCCTACACCACGGGCCGCTGGGTCTGGGACCCGCGCTTCGGGTGGAGCTGGGTGGACACGGCGACCTGGGGCTGGGCGCCCTATCACTACGGCCGCTGGGTGCATCTCGATCGCGTCTGGGCCTGGGCGCCCGGGCCTGTGGTCGTACGCCCGGTGTACGCGCCGGCGCTCGTGGCCTTCTTCGGCGCGCCCGGCATCCGCGTCAGCATCGGCGCGCCCTTCGTGAGCTGGGTCGCGCTCGGCTGGGGCGAGCCGTGCGTGCCGTGGTGGGGCCGCCCGGGCTTCGTCGGCCGCGCCTGGTGGGGCGGCTGGGGCGGGCCGCGCGTGGTCAACAACGTGGTCATCAATCGCACCACGGTGGTCAACGTGACCAATATCAACGTGTACCGGAACGTCAACGTGCAGAACGCGGTGGTCGCGGTGCGGCCGGATCGCTTCGGGCGCGGGCCCGTCGGCGAGGCGCGCATCCGTCAGATAGACACGCGCCAGCTCCAGCCGGTGCGCGGCGCGGTGGACGTCCGGCCGGACCGCTCGAGCTTCGCGGCGGCCAGCGGCCGCGGCATCCGTCCGCCGGAGAACGTGCTGGATCGCGGCGTGGTCGCCACCCGGGCGCCGGTGACCCGGGCGCTGCCACGCGAGCCGGAAGGCCGCGGCCCCGCGCCCCGCATCGTGCCAGCGCCGAGGGCCAACGAGGTGGGAGAAGCGCGGCCGCCGCTCGGCCAGAGCCGTCTCGAGCGGGCGCGCCCGCCGCGGGCGCCGCGCTTCGAGAGCGACCAGCGCCCGAATGCCACGCCGCCCGCGGCGCGGCGTGAGGATGCGACGGGGCAGGAGCGTGGCCGCACCCAGGAGGGGGCCCGGCGGCCGGAGGTCCAGCGCGTGCCCGATCCGCAACGGGCACCCGAATCGCCGCGGGTCCAGCAGCCGCAGCGCGCACCGGAGGTGCCGCGTAGTCCCGAGCCCCAGCGCGCCCCGCAGGTGCAACAGGCGCCGCCGGTCCAGCAGGCGCCGCAGATCCAGCGCCCGCCCCAGGTCCAGCGCGCGCCGGAAGCCCCGGTCGAGCGGCGCGCGCCCGCGGACATCCCGCGCCAGCCGCGACGCGAGACGACGGACCAGCCCCGCGCCGCGGAGCGGCCTACTGCACCCGCGCCCCAGCCACGCCCGGTCGAGCGGTCGGCGGCACCAACGCCCCAGCCGCGTCAGGTCGAGCGGCCCGCGGCACCCGCGCCCCAGCCGCGTCAGCTCGAGCGGCCCGCGGCCCCTGCCCCACAGCAGCGTCAGGTGGAGCGGCCCGCCGCACCGCAGCCGCGCACCGAGGCGCCGCGCCAGCAGCAACGCGTGCTACCTGGTGAGCCGGCGAACCGGCTCTATCCAGGCGGTCGTGTGGAAGCCCCTACGCCCCGGGGGCCCGAGTCACGGCCGGTGGCTCGTCCGCGCCCGACCCAGGAGCGGAGCGGCGGGCGGGAGCGGGGGCCGGCGCGCGAGCAGCGCTAGATCAAGAGCCGGCTACGGCACGCTGACAGAGCGCCGCAAAGGGTAGCTCGCGCGCGCTCAGGGGTAGACGGGCCGGTCGTCCACCGTCCTCATGGCGGGCGACGGCGTGTGCTCCACCGCGCCCGAGTCCAGGATGTGCATGACCCGCCAGCCGCGGACGAGCAGCGCATCCGAGAGCAGCCCGCGGTGGCAGCGCGACGGCTCCGCCTCCGCGCACATGATCGCGGTCGCGCCGGCGCCCGCCAGCACCTCCAGCCGCTCGAGCCCGCGCCGGAACGCGTCCGTCTGCATGTGATCGGCGTAGCCGCGGAATCCCGTGCTCCGCAGCCCCAGGTTCACCGAGTCCGGCCGCGGCCGCCGCATGCCCCCAGCGCGGGCAGGTGCACGTAGCCGATCCCGGCCACGGCCAGACTTGCGGCGAGAGCCTCGCGGTCGAACTGGGGATTGTGGCGCGAGCGAGGCACGCTGCGAACGTCGGCGAGCGTCGTGATCTCGTGCATCCGCAGCAGGCCGATGAAGAGGTCGGCCGGGCGCGTCGAGTGCCCGATGGTGTGGAGCGTGCGCGTCACGATGGCGTGAAGACTAGCGCAGCGTCGCGTTTGCGCAAAACCGGCCGGGCACGGGAATCCAGCTCCCGTGCCCGGCCGTGTGAGACGGTCGGCGCGTCCGCCGCTACGCGGCCATGGCCACGTAGAGGTTCGTGCCGTCGCGGGTGATCTTGACGACCACCGGCGCGCCCTTGAGGTGCTTCTCCAGCGCTTGCTTCATCTGAGCCGCGTCGGCCACCGCCTTGTGATTCACCTCGGTGATGACGTCACCGGCCCGGATGCCCGCGTTCTCGGCCGGGCTACCGCCGCGCACACCGCGCACGATCACGCCGCGCGGCTCGGACAGCTTGAGATCCTTGGCCACGCTCGGGGTCACCGTCTCGACCGTGAGGCCGAGCGGGCCCTTCTCCTCCTCGGCCTGCGCCACCACGGGCCGGCCGGGCTCATCCATCTGCGCGATCGTGACGTTGAGCGCCACCGTCTTGCCCTCGCGGACGACGGCGACGGGAACCTGGCGGCCCACCACGGTGGCGGCCACCAGCTTGGGAAGATCCGCGGACGTCGCGACCTTCTGGCCGTCGTACTGCGTGATGATATCGCCGGCCTTGAGGCCCGCCCGCGCCGCGGGTGACCCGTCCTGCACGCCGGCGACCAGGGCGCCGGTGCCCGCCGTCACGTTGAAGCCCTTCGCGAGCTCCGCGGTGAGCGGCTGGATGGTGACGCCGAGCCAGCCCCGCGTCACCTTGCCGGACGCGACGAGCTGGGTCACGACCGCCTTGGCCTGGTTGACCGGAATGGCGAAGCCGATGCCGACCGAGCCGCCGGTCTGGCTGAAGATGGCGGCGTTGATGCCGACGGCCTGGCCGCGCGTGTTGATGAGGGGCCCGCCGCTGTTGCCGGGATTGATCGAGGCGTCGGTCTGGATGAAGTCGTCGTACGGCCCCTGGCCGATGACGCGGCCGGTGGCGCTGACGATGCCGGTGGTCACGGTCCGCTCGAGGCCGAACGGGTTGCCGATGGCCATCACCGGCTCGCCGACCTGGAGCTGGGTCGAATCACCCAGCGGGATCACGGGCAGGCCGGTCGCCTCGACCTTGAGCAGTGCCAGATCGGTCTTGGGATCGCGCCCGACGACCTTGGCGGCCAGCTCGCGGCCGTCGTCGATTTTGACGCGGATGTCGGTGGCGCCCTCCACCACGTGGTTGTTGGTCACGATGTAGCCGGCCGGATTGATGAGGAAGCCCGAGCCCATGCTGCGCACGGTGCGCCGGGGCGGCTGCTGCTCACCGAACCGCTTGAAGAACTGCTGGAGCTGCTCGTTGTCCCCGAACGGGCTCTGGTTGCCGAACGGGTTCTGGAACTGGACGCGCTCTTCCACGCGCCTGGTGCTGATGTTGACGACCGCCGGCTTCAGCGCCCGGGTCAGCTCGACCCAGTTCGGCTGCGGCACCGTCGCGGCGGCCGCGGCCGGCGCCGGCCGGTCGCTCCACAGCGGGGCGGACGTCGTCGTGTGGCCCAGGTGCGGCGCAAGCGCCACGAGCCCGACGATGGTGGCCGCCACGACCCCCATCCAGGCGGCGCGAGTTCTGGTGACAAATCTGTTCATGGACGTCTCCCCTCCTCTAGAGGATTGAAGGTCTGACTGATCTGAACGGCCTGCTGGAACCGTAGCCCGGCCGGATGAGAGCCGGATGAGGAGGAGATGAGAATTCGCTTAGGCGGCGGGAGCGAGCGGCAGGCGCAGGACGAACCGGCTGCCCGCGCCGGGCCGGCTCTCCACCGTGAGGGTGCCCCCGTGCGCGACCGCGATGGAGCGGGCGATGGCCAGCCCGAGCCCCGCGCCGCCCGTGTCGCGGGCGCGGGCCGCGTCGAGCCGCACGAAGGGCTCGAAGATCCGGTCCGCGTCGGCCGGATCCAGGCCGATGCCGGTGTCGGACACCGTGATCACCGCCAGGCCGTCCCCGGTGGTCAGGCCGAGCTCGACCTTGCCACCCGGCGGCGTGTACTTGATCGCGTTCTCGATCAGGTTCAGCAGGGCCCGGCGCAGCGCGGTCGCGTCGCCCCGGACGGTCGCGGATGCCATGGCGTCGGTCCGCACGCTCACCCCCGCGCCCTGGCCCAGCCGAGCGCCCACGTCGAACACGTCGAGGAGCAGCGGCTCCAGGTCCACCGGCGCGCGCGTCACGTCCGGGCCCGCGCTCGATCGAGAGAGCAGGAGCAGGTCCTCGGCCAGCCGGATCAGGCGCTCCACCTCCTCGAGGCTCGAGGCGAGCACGCGCCGGTACTCCTCGGGCGTGCGCTCGGCCCGTAGCGCCACCTCGATGCCACCGCGGAGCGCGGCCAGCGGCGTCCGCAGCTCGTGGGCCGCGTCGGCCGCGAACCGACGCGTCTGGGTGAAGGCCGCCTCGAGGCGCGCGAGCATCCCGTTCAGGGTCAGGGCCAGCCGCTCCATCTCGTCGCCGGTGCCCGGCCGCTCTACCCGGCGGCTCAGGTCCTCCGCGGTGATGCGCCGGGCGGTCCGGGTCATCTCGTCCACCGGGCGGAGCGCGGCGCGCGCGATGACGGCCCCGCCGAGCGCGGCGAGCCCGACGCCGAGCGGGATCAGCACGAGCAAGGTATGCAGGTAGCGATCGAGCACCGCCTCGGCGCGGCGCACCGACGTGCCCACCTGGACGATGTCCACCACGCGCCCGTTGCGGACGATCGGCATCGTGAACACGCGGAGCGGCTCCGCGCCGGGGCCGGGCACGGTCTCGAGCGTGCTCTCGCCGCGCGCGGCGCGTGCCCGGGCCGCCGCCGACAGCGGCAGGGCGTCGCCGCGCGGCCGGCTCCCGAACGGGTGCGGCCGCCCCTCGGGGTCCAGCAGGCGGAAGAACTTGTCGTAGAGCTCGGGCCCGAGCATCTCGCGAAGCAGCGCCTCGACCTCGCGCTCGGGCCGGTCGGGCGCGCCGGTGTCCCGGATGGCCCGCGCGACCGTGAGCAGGGAGGCGTCGAGGTCCTGGTGCACGGTGCGGCGCAGCCAGGAGTAGGACAGCGCGCCGATCGCCGCCAGGATCACGAGCAGGAGCCCGCTATACCAGAGCGTGAGCCGGGTACGGATGGACAGCGCGCTCACCGCTCGGCGCTCAGCGAGTAGCCCGCACCGCGCACCGTCTGCACCAGCCGGGGCTCACCGACCGCGTCGATCTTGCGGCGCAGGTAGCCCACGTACACGTCCACGATATTGCTTTCGGGGTCGAAGTCCATGCCCCAGACGTGCTGGGTGATCATGGGCCGCGTGAGCACGCGGCCGGTATTGCGCAGGAAGTACTCGAGCAGCGCGTACTCGCGCGCGGTGAGCGTGACGCGGCGCCTGCCCCGCGTGACGACTCGCGTGGCGGGATCCATGGAGAGGTCCGCCAGCCGGAGCACGGGTTCGGCGCCGCCCCGTCCGCGCCGCAGCAGCGCCCGCACCCGCGCGAGCAGCTCCTCGAAGGCGAAGGGCTTGGCCAGGTAGTCGTCGGCGCCCGCGTCGAGCCCGGCGACCTTGTCGGCCACGCCGTCCCGGGCGGTCAAGAGCAGCACGGGGGCCTGCATCCGGCTCGCCCGGAGGGCCTTGAGCACGCTCAACCCGTCGCGCCGGGGCAGCATCACGTCGAGGACGACGAGATCGAAGGGCGGGCCCTCCGCCACCGCGTCCAGCGCGGCCTCGCCGTCCGCCGCCACCTCGACCACGTGGCCTTCCTCCACGAGTCCCTGGCGGACGAAGGCCGCGACCTTCCGCTCGTCTTCGACCACGAGGATGCGCATTCCGGATGTAGAATCGCACCGGGGTGGAGGGCCCGCAACCGCCCCGAGCGCGTGGCTCACGGATGACAAGACCAACGGAGGCTCCATCGTGATCGATCTCTTCAGCGACACCCTGACCAAGCCCACCCCCGACATGCGCCGCTTCATGTGCGAGGCGGAGGTGGGCGACGAGCAGAAGGGCGAGGACCCGACCGTGAACCTGCTCCAGGAGATGGTCGCCGATCTCCTCGGCAAGGAGGCGGCGGTCTTCCTCCCCTCCGGCACCATGTGCAACGAGATCGCGGTCAAGGTGCACACGCGGCCCGGCGACGAGGTGCTGGCCGACCGCACCTCGCACCTGATCCATTTCGAGGGCGGCGGCCCCGGGCTGCTCTCGGGTGTGCTCATGGCCCCGCTCGACGGCGAGCGCGGGGTCTTCACCGGCGCCCAGGTGCGCGCTGCGACGCACCCCCGCTCGCGCTACGCGCCCCCGACGCGCCTGGTCTCGGTGGAGAACACCAGCAACCTGGGCGGCGGCCGGGTGTGGTCGCTCGCCCAGGTGGAGGACGTGAGCCGGGCCGCCCGCGGGCTCGGGCTCGCGGCCCACATGGACGGGGCGCGGCTGCTCAACGCGGTGGTGGCCTCGGGCACTCCCGCGCGCGCCTACGCCGCCCAGGTCGACTCGCTCTGGATCGACTTCAGCAAGGGGCTCGGCGCGCCGGTGGGCGCGTGCCTGGCCGGCTCGCGCGCCTTCATCGAGGAGGCGTGGCGTTACAAGCAGGCGCTGGGCGGCGCCATGCGGCAGGCCGGCATCATCGCGGCGGGCGGCGTCTACGCGCTCCGCCACCACGTGAGCCGGCTCGCGGAGGACCACGACAACGCCAAGGCCTTCGCGCGCGGCATCGCGGGCCTGCGCGGGATCGCGCTCGACCCCGCCCACGTCGAGACCAATATCGTGATCTTCGACGTGGCGGGCACCGGCCTCACCGCCCAGGCCCTGGCCGACCGGCTCCTCGCCAGCCCCGCGAACGTGCGGCTCAGCGTGATGGGCGAGAGCCGCCTGCGCGCGGTCACCCACCTCGACGTCTCGCGCAAGCAGGTGGACGCCGCGATCGAGGCCATGGCGGCGGTCACCGCTTGACAGACGGCAGGCGCCCCGGATAGCGTCCGAGAGATATGACGGCCGCCGCGATCTCTCCCGAGCAGCTCGCCACGATCCTCGAGCAGCCCTCCCCGCACGCCCTGCTGGACGTGCGCGAGCGCGCCGCCTTCGAGCGCGGCCACATCTACCGCGCAACCCCGCTGCCCCGCCGGCTCCTCGAGCTGCGCCTGCCCGCGCTGGTGACCGCACCCGCGACCCTGATCGTCCTCTACGACGACGACGGGAGCCTCTCCGCGCTCGCCGCGCCCACGCTGGCCGAGATGGGCTACTCCGACGTCTTCGTGCTGACCGGCGGGCTCGCGGCCTGGCGGCGCGCCGGCCATCCGGTGGTCCAGGGCCTCAACGTGCCGAGCAAGGTCTTCGGCGAGCGCGTGCTGCACGACTTCAAGACGCCCGAAATCACGTGCCTCGAGCTCTCCGCGCACATGGCGGAGGGCCGCGACATGATCATCGTGGACACGCGCACCCCGGAGGAGTATGCGCGCGGCTGCCTGCCCGGCGCGTGGAGCATGCCCGGCGGGGAGCTCGTGCTCCGCATCGGCGAGCTGGTCGAGCGCCCGGACCAGACCATCGTCGTGCACTGCGGCGGCCGGACCCGCTCCTACCTGGGCGCCGAGTCGCTCCGCCGCATGGGGCTGCCCAATCCCATCGTGGCGGTGAAGAACGGCACGATGGGCTGGCAGCTCGAGGGCCTCGAGCTGGAGCGCGGGGCGAGCCGCTGGCCGCCCGCGCCGTCGGAGAAGAGCCGCGCGCGCGCCGTCGAGATCGCCACCCGCGTGGCCGTAGAGGACGGCACCCCGCTCGTCTCCGCGGACGCGGTCGCGGAGCGCTGGAGCCGGCGCGACCGCGAGAACGTCACCCTGTTCGACGTCCGGACCCGGGAGGAGTACGACGCCGGCCACGTGCCCGGCTCGATCTGGGTGCCGGGAGGCCAGGCGGTGCAGGCCACCGACGACCACATGGCGGTGCGCGCGGGCTGGCTGGTCCTGATCTGCGACGGCTTCGGCCGCTCGATCATGACCGCGGGGTGGCTCAAGCGCATGGGCTTCCCCCACGTCGCGGTGCTGGAGGGCGGCGTGCCCGCGTGGCAGCGCTCGGGCCACCCGCTCGAGACCGGGGAGCCGGTCGCCACACCGTTCGGCTTCGAGGCGGCCCGCCGCGTGGTCGAGCAGGTGGAGCCCGGGCCCGTCGGAGACGCGCTGGTGGTGAGCGTGGACCCGAGCGACGTCTACCAGCGCGGGCACGTGCCCGGCGCCCGGTGGATCGGGCGCGGCCGGCTCGAGCTCCTCATCGGCGGCGCCGCGCCCGACACGGGCGGCGCCGTGCTCGTCACCTGCGCCGACGGGGTACAGTCCACCCTGGCCGCGGCGACACTCAGACGCATGGGCTATGCCGCCGCCCGGGTGCTGGATGGCGGGCTCGCGGCCTGGAAGGCGGCCGGGCTCCCGGTGGAGACGGGGCCCGGCACCATGCTCGACGAGGCGGACGACGTCGTGCAGAAGCCCTACGAGCGCGGGCGCGCCGCGATGGAGGCCTACCTCCGCTGGGAGGAAGCGCTCGACCAGCGCGGGGTGAGCCCGCACGAGCTCCTGCCCCCGCGCCCCGCGAATCCGGGAGGGAGTCGATGACGTCGTTCGCGCAGGATCCCCTGGTGAGCAGCGAGTGGCTGGCCGCCCATCTGGGCGAGCCCGACCTCAAGGTGGTGGACGCCACCTTCTATCTCCCGCATCTGAAGCGCGACGCGCGCGCCGAGTTCGAGCAGGCGCACCTGCCCGGCGCGGTCTTCTTCGACCTCGAGGCCATCTCGGATCACGCGAGCCCGCTGCCGCACATGCTGCCGGAGGCCCGGGCCTTCGCGGACGCGGTGGGCGCGCTCGGCATCGGGACCGGCGACCGCGTGGTGGCCTACGGCGGCCGCGGGCTGATCGCCTCCGCGCGCGTGTGGTGGACCTTCCGCGTGTTCGGCCACGACCGGGTGGCGGTGCTCGACGGCGGCTCGGCCAAGTGGAAGAAAGAGGGCCGGCCGGTCGAGTCGGGCCGGCCGTCCCCGGCCCCGCGGCCCTTCGCGGCCACGCTGCACAAGGAGCTGGTGGCCGATCTCGACCGCATGCTCGCCACGCTGGAGCGGCGCGATGCCCAGATCATCGACGCGCGCTCGCGGGGGCGCTTCGCCGCCACCGAGCCCGAGATCCGTCCCGGTCTCCGGGGCGGCCACATTCCCGGGAGCCTGAGCCTGCCGTATACGGACCTGTTCTCCGACGACGACGTGCTGCGCCCGGAGGCGGATGTGCGCGGCGCCTTCCAGGGCGCGGGCCTCGACCTGGCGCGCCCGGTGGTCGCGACCTGCGGCTCTGGAGTCAGCGCGGCGGTGCTGGCGCTCGCGATGTACCGGCTGGGCCGGCGCGACGCGGCGGTGTACGACGGCTCGTGGACCGAGTGGGGCGGCCGGAGCGACACGCCCGTCGCCCCCTGACCGGAGGCCCCCAAACGATGCCAAAGCCGGTGTCCGAGAGCTATACGCTCCCGCAGTTCGTGGCGGACCTCGACCGGATCACCGCGCGGGAGACCACGCCCGAGGCCATCACCGCCCAGATCGCGCCGCTCCTCGGCCGGCTGGTGAAGAATCCCGATGCGATTCCCGCCCAGTTTCGCGGGCGCGCCCCGGACGGCGAGCGCGGGCGCTTCATGCTGCACCGCGCCCCGCGCTTCAACGTCACCGCGGTGGTGTGGCGGCCCGGCGACCGGGCGGCCGCCCACAATCACGAGACGTGGGGCGTGATCGGCGTCATCGACAACGAGATCGAGGAGACCCGTTATCACGTGATCGAGAACGCGGGCGGCAACGCCACGCTGGCCGTCGAGAGCGTGACCCGGCACGGGGCCGGCGCGGTGTCGCGCCTGGTGCCGCCCACCGACGAAGTGCACGCCATGCACAACCCGACCACGCGCGACACCGTGGAGGTCCACGTGTATGGGCGTGATCTCTACGGGCTTCGGCGCAAGACGTGGGCCGCCGACGGCCGCGTCTCGCCGCTCGTCAGCTCGAAATACGCCAACTGCTGATCAGGAGGACCGTCACATGTCTCAGAAGGGCGCCGACGTCGTCGTCGTCGGAGCGGGGTGCGTCGGCGCCAACGTGGCCTATCGCTTGGCCGAGCGCGGGGCCACCGTCACCGTGCTCGACGCGGGCGCGCCCGGCGCCGGCACGTCCGGGGCGAGCTTCGCCTGGACGAACTCCTTCAACAAGACGCCGCGCGACTACCACGACCTCAACGTCGCCAGCATGGAGGAGCACGCGGTGCTCGCGAAGGAGCTGGGGGGCGGCGGCTGGCTCCACCAGGACGGCGCGCTGGCCTGGGAGGAGGGGCCGGCCGGTCTCGCCCGTCTCGGGCAGGCGGTGGAGCGCCTCGCGGGCTGGGGCTACGCGGTCGAGCGGATCTCGCCGCGGGAGGCTCGGGAGCTCGAGCCGGACCTCCACATCGCGCCCGGCGTGGAGCACGTGGTGTGGACGCCGGGCGAGGGCTACGTGGAAGCGGTCCCCTTCATCGGCGCGCTGCTCGCGGAGGCCGCGCGCCGCGGGGCCCGGATCCTCCCCGGCCGGCGCGTGACGGGCGTGATCCGCTCGGGCGCTCGGGTGCAGGGCGTGAGCACCGAGGGCGGCGACCGCTTCGAGGCCCAGGTGGTGGTGGACTGCGCGGGCGTGGCGATGGACGCGGTCGCCCGCCTGGCCGGCGTGGCCATCCCGATCGACCGCGTGCCCGGCCGGCTGATCTACACCGCTCCGGTGGCCACCACCCTCCGCCGGCCGATCCACGCGCCCGGCTGCCACTTCCGCCCGGACGGCGGCGGGCGCATCGTGCTCGCCGAGGGCGCGCACGACCAAGTCTGGGCCGAGACCGCCCCATCCTGGCCGCCCGAGCGCTCACTCGCGGCGGTGGCCGCGCACCTGCCGGCGCTGGCGGGAGCCCGGGTCGAGGCAACGCGCATCGGGGTGCGCCCGATGCCGCGCGACGAGCGGCCGATGGTCGGCGCCATCCCCGGACTCGACGGCTTCTACGTGGTCGCCTCGCACAGCGGCGTCACGCTCGGCCCGCTCTGGGGCCGCATCGCCGCCGCCGAGCTCCTCGACGGCGCGCCCGACCCGCGCCTGAGCCCGTACCGGCCGACGCGCTTCCTCTAACCATTGGCGCGGCGCCGCGCCGCGCACGCAGTACCCCGTTTGACCCGGCCCCTGGCGATCTGGCAGGATCACCGCGATGGCACTGCCCTCGTGAGAGGCGAACCGAGCAAAGGAGAGACCGAATGAGAGCGCTGCTCGCGGTCATGCTCGTCGTGGCGGTCGGGGTGTCGGCGGTGGCGGCCCAGGCGCCGGCGCCGGTCAATCTCGCCTTCGCCACCCTGGACACCGGCAGCGCCTGGTACGTCTACGGCGCCACCATGGCCGAGCTGCTGCGCAAGACCCTGCCGCCCGGCTCGAACATCGACGTCAAGCCACGCGCCGGCGGCGTCGGCAACCCGCGGCTGGTGGCCAAGAACGAGACGCCGCTCGGCCTGGCCTTCACGGTGACCAACCGCTGGGCCTTCGAGGGCAAGGAGGCCTACACCGAGAAGCTCGAGAACATCCGCGCCCTCGTCGGCGGCTTCGACACCTACTATCTCGTCGCGATGGCGACGAAGAAGCTCGGGATCACCTCGGTGCGCGAGATCCGCGAGCGGAAGCTCCCGGTGCGGGTCTACACGCAGCCCGTGGGCGCGCTGGGCGAGTTCGCCGGGCGCCAGCTCCTGCGCGCGGTCGGCCTCGGCTACGCCGACATCAAGGGGTTCGGCGGCTCCACCCAGCACGTCGGCTACAACGTCATCATCGACGCCTTCAAGGACGGCCGCGCCGACATCCTGTTCGCGGTGGTGACCCCCAAGCACCCGTCCGTGAGCGAGATCGTGTCCTCGGTGGACGTGGAGTTCCTCGGCCTCGACGCGGACACCGCCAAGGCGCTGCTGCCCCTCGGCTACGCGGCGGCCACCATGCCGCCCGACACCTTCAAGAACCAGTCGAAGCCGGTGAGCACGGTCGGCTTCCCGACGGTGCTGATCACCAACAAGGACCTGCCGGAGCCCATCGCCTACACGGTGACGAAGACGGTCGTGGAGAACAAGGACGCGCTCGTGCGCGGCCACGGCGGGCTGGCCGACTTCGAGCCGCGGACGGCGTGGCAGCCCGACAAGGTCGGCATCCCCCTGCATCCGGGCGCCGAGCGGGCGTACCGCGAGAAGGGGTGGATGAAATAGCCGACGACCTCGTCCTCGTCAACGGCCGCATCCTGACCCTCGACCCGCGGCGCCCCGTCGTCGCCGCGCTCGCCGTCGCCGGCGGGCGCGTCGCGGCGACGGGCGGGCGCCAAGAAGTCGAGCGCCGGCGCGACCGCCACACGCCCGTGATCGACCTGCGGGGGGCGACCGTGATCCCCGGGCTCGTCGACGCCCACGCCCACCTCGACCGCGAGGGGCTCAAGCTCATCTACCCCTCGCTCGCGCGCTGCCGCTCGATCGCCGATATTAAGCGGCTCATCCGGACGCACGCGGCCCACCGGAAGCCGGGTGAGTGGATCGTCACGATGCCGGTCGGCGCCCCGCCGTTCTACCAGGGCGTGCCCGACTGCCTGGCCGACCGGCGCTGGCCGACGCGCGCGGATCTCGACGCCGCCGCGCCCGACCATCCCGTCTACATCCGCGGCATCTGGGGCTACTGGAACCGCCCGCCGGTCTACTCGGTCGCGAACAGC
Organism: Candidatus Acidiferrum sp.; assembly: GCA_035635775.1. Lineage (GTDB taxonomy): Bacteria > Methylomirabilota > Methylomirabilia > Rokubacteriales > CSP1-6 > CAMLFJ01. Next base: position 2,624 of record DASQAL010000109.1, on the reverse strand, counting down.
CGCGCGCTCGCCCTGGCCGGCGTCACCCGCGAAACGGTGCCACCGCCGGGCGTGGAGATCGTGAAGGACGCCGCCGGCCAGCCCACCGGCGTATTCGTCGAGCATAACCTCATCCAGGTGCTCGAGTTCACCATGATGCGCGCGGCGCCGCGCTTCACACCCGACGACCGCCGGCGCGCGCTCCGCGCCTCGCAGCGTCGCTATGCGGCCCGCGGGGTCACCGCGGTGTACGAGGGCCACGGGATCGCGCCCGAGGTGCTGGCCGTCTACCGGGACAGCCACGCGCGGGGCGAGGTGCGGCTGCGCTGCACGCTGGCCGTCAGCCCGACGTGGGGCGCGGCCGAGGCCGCCCGCGCCATCCCGGGACTGGCGGCGTGGGCCGGCGGGCGCGGGCTCGGCGACGATCGCCTGCGCGTGGGCGGCATCTGCCTGCACTACGGCGGCGACGCCGGCGTCGCCCGCATCCTGCACGCGTCCCAGCCGTACACGGGGTGGGCGGGGTTCGTGGAGAGCGCCAACGACCCCGCCGCCTATCTCGAGCAGGCCGAGCTGGCGGCGCGCCACGGGCTGCGCGTCAACACGCTGGTGACGCGCTGTCTGCCGGAGGTCCTCGACGTGTGGGAGGAAGTGGCGCGGCGCCATCCCATCCGCGACCTGCGCTGGGTCCTCGTCCATCTCAACGCGGCCACGCCCGAGCAGCTCGCGCGGATCCGCCGGCTCGGCGCCGTCGCCACGACCAACCCCATCTCCTATCTCTACCGCTCGGCCGGCGACGAGGTGGCCAAGCTCGGCGGCGACGCCGACCAGCTCCTGCCCCACCGGAGCCTGGCCCGCCACCGCATCCCGTTCGGGATCGCCACCGACAACAAGCCGGCCGACCCGTGGGTCGCCTTCGCGGCGGTGGTAGCCCGCCGCGATATGCGCACGGGCATGGTCGTGGGCGAGCGCGAGCGGCTCACGCGCGCGCAGGCGCTCGCCGCGCTGACCGTCGGCGGCGCCTGGGTGACGTTCGCCGAGCGCGACCGCGGCCGCCTGGCACCAGGGTGGGCGGCCGACCTCGCCGTGCTCGAGCACGACCCGCTGGCGGCGCCGCTCGAGGACCTGGTCGGGCAGACGGCGCGGCTCACGATGGTCGGCGGCGAGATCGTCCACCATGCCTGACCTGCGCTCGCCGCGTGTCTTGCTGGCGATCGCCTGGTCAGCCTTCCAGCTCTACACCGCCTACGCCGGCCTCTACGACCTGCTGATCCAGCTCCCGGTGCACGTGGCCTTCGCCGTCGCGCTCGGGTTCCTGACCGAGCCGACCCCCGACTCGCCCGAGGCCGCAGCCCGGCTCGCGGCGCGGCGGTCCCGGCGCTGGCTCGACGGCGCCCTGGCGCTGCTGGCCTTGCTCTGCGCCGCGCATTTCGTCTGGCACAACGAGCGGCTGGCAAGCCGGATGGCCATGGTGGACGATCCCGAGCGCCTGGACGTGGTCGTCGGCGTGCTCTTCACCGCGCTGCTGCTGGAGGCTTCGCGACGCCACATCGGCCCCGCGCTCGTCGTCCTGGCTCTCGCCTTCGTGGCCTACGCGTTCGCCGGTCCCTGGCTGCCCGGCTTCGTCGGCCACGGCGGCGAGACGTTCCTCAAGCTAGTGGACCAGCAGACCCTGACAACGCAGGGGATCTTCGGGATCCCCACGCTGGTCTCGGCCACGTTCATCTTCCTGTTCGTGGTCTTCGGCAGCGTGATGTCCCACGGGGGCCTGCTGCGCTTCTTCACCGACGGCGCCCTCGCGGTGGCCGGCGGCAGCCAGGGCGGCGCGGGGAAGGTCGCGGTGATCGCGAGTGGGCTGTTCGGGACGGTGAACGGCAGCGCGATCGCCAACGCGGTCACCACGGGCGCCTTCACCATTCCGCTGATGAAGCGCGCCGGCTACCGGCCCGAGTTCGCCGCCGGGGTCGAGGCGTGCGCGTCGATGGGCGGCCAGCTCATCCCGCCCGTCATGGGCGCAGCCGCCTTCATCATGGCCGAGACGCTGCAGGTCTCGTACGCCTCGATCGCGGTGGCGGCAGCGATCCCCGGCGTCCTCTACTTCGTGGCGGTGGGGGTGATGGTTCACTTCGAGGCCGGGCGCCGGGGGCTCCCGGTGCTGGACCGCAGCGCGCTGCCGCGGCTGGGCGTCGTCCTGCGGCGCGACCTGCACCTGCTGGGGGGGCCGGCCGTGCTCGTGTACTTCCTGGTCGACGGCCGCTCGCCGCTGTTCGCCGGCTTCTGGGGGCTGGTCGCGGCGTTCGCGCTGTCGTGGGTGCGACGGGAGACCCGGATCGGGTTGACCCGGAGCCTGGCGATCCTGAGCGACAGCGCCCAGGCCGCGATGCCGGTGGCGCTCGCGTGCGCGACCGTGGGCATCGTGGTCGGCGTCGTGAGCACCACCGGGCTCGGGCTCAAGCTCGCCACCGGGATCGTCGGCCTGGCCGGGGGCAGCCTGCTCTTCACGCTGATCCTCACGATGGTCGCCGCGCTCGTGCTCGGCACCGGGCTGCCGACCTCCGCGACCTACATCATCACCTCGATCATGGCCGCTCCGGCGCTCGTCGAGCTGGGCGTCCCCAAGCTGGTCGCCCACATGTTCGTGTTCTACT
>DASQAL010000108.1:0-7112 GCA_035635775.1 Candidatus Acidiferrum sp. | reverse complement strand
GAAGAGATAGGCGAAGCCGGCGCCATCGAACAGCCGGCCCGCCCGCTCCACGATCAGGCCGAGGAGACGGTCGAGGTCGAGCTCGGCGCTGAGATCGCGCTGCACGTTGGCGAGGGCCTCGAGCTGCTCGCGTCGCGACGTTTCGAGCGCGAAGAGGCGCGCCTTCTCGAGCGCGATGGCGGCCTGATTGGCAAAATCTTGAAGTCGCTGGATCTCCTCCGCGCCGAAGGCGCGGCCCGTCACGTCGCCGACCGCGAGCACGCCGGTGACCCGGCCGCCGATGGTCAGCGGCACCGCGAGCACGGAACCGTGCCCGGACTGCTCGACCAGCGCGCGGGTCTCGGGGGTGAGGGTGAGACGCGGGTCGGTCAGGATATTGGACGTCGAGACCGGCCGGCCCTCGCGCACCGCGAAGCCGGCGAGCGCTTCGTCCTGCGGGATCCGGGTGCCCGGGGGAAACGGGCTGCCCGAGCCGGAGGTCGCGACCGCCACCAGACGGTTCGAGGCGTGCTCCAGCTCCCACAGGACGGACACGGTGCCGCCGAGCAGCACGCGGATGCCCTCGGCGATGTGCCGGCCCACGCTCTCGGTGTCGAGCGACTGCACGAGCGCCTGGCCCACCGCCGACAGCGCCGCCGCGTCGCGCCGGGCCACCTGCTCGCGCGCGAGGCCCTCCACCTGATCGCGCTCGCGGGCGCGCCGCTCGGTGAGATCGCGGAAGACGAGCACCACGCCCACCGAGTCGCTTGCGCGATCGTGGATGGGGGCGACGCTGCCGTCGATGGCGCGCTCGTCCCCGCCCCGCCGCGCCAGCAGGGTGCCCGCGGGCACCGCGACCACCTGGTTCTCGAGGAGCACCCGCGCCGCCGGGATCTCGACGAGCCCCCGCGTCTCCTCGTTCACGATGACGAAGACCGTCGGGAGCGCGCTCCCGCGGGCCTCGTCCGCGGTCCACCCGGTGAGCCGCTCCGCCGCGGTGTTCATGAACGTGATGCGCCCGGCACGGTCCGTGACGATGACCGCGTCCCCGATGCTCGCGAGCGTGACCGCCATCTCTTCCCGCTGCTCGCGCACCCGGTTTTCGGCACGGCGGCGACCGGCGGCCAGCGCGCTGATGGCCCCGGCCACCAGCACGAAGATCAGGACACGGACGAGGTCGTCGGCGTACGGCGGCTCGAAGAAAGCCAAATGCCCCACGACCGCGACGCCGGTGGCCAGGACGCCCGGGCCGAGGCCGCCGTACCAGGCGCTGACGACCACGGCGGCCAGGAGCAGGAAGAGCTGCGACCGCTCGGCCAGCGGCACCATGAGGTAGGTGCAGGCGAAGGCGAGGCCGACCGCCAGCAGGGCGGCGCCGTACGCCTTCCAAGACTTCACCGAGCGAAGGACGAGCACGCTGGACTGAGCCGCGTTCCGCTGCATCGCGTCAGGTACCCGGCGACATCATACCCTCCGCGCAACGGCCCGGATCGTGCTGAGAGAGGCAATGCCCGTGCCCGCCGCGGGCCACACGCAAGGTCCGGTTTTCTTGAAGCTTGACGCCCGGCCCCGTGCGCGGGACCGATGTCGCTCGGTAACTTCAACCCGGTAAAGTTCAACCCGATAGAGGGAGGACGCGAATGGGGGACACCGGCTGGCTGATCGTGGCGATCGTGACCGGGGTGCTGGCGGTCGCCGGCTGGATCGCGCGCGAGCGCTGGATCATGCGGCGGCGGCGCCGCTGACGCCCTTGCGCCGCCGCGCGCAAGTCCGGTAGCCTACGCGGGGCCACGCGGCGGCGGTGATCGAGGCCGCGGGCCGGGAGGAACTCATGGGCGCTCAGAAAGCGCGGATCGGCATCATCGGGGCCGGAGCCATCGGCTGCGTGGTGGGCGGCCTGCTGGCCAAGGCCGGCCACGACGTGACGCTGGCCGATCCGTGGCCCGAGCACGTGGAGCAGATCAAGAGCAGCGGGCTCCGGCTCTCCGGTAGCTGCGGCGAGCACGTCGTGTCCGTGCGGGCCCTGACCCTGGGCGAGTTCGGCCAGGTGCGCGAGCCGTTCGAGGCGGTGTTCGTGGCCGTGAAGTCCTACGACACCGAGTGGGCCACCCAGCTGGCGGTGGACCACCTGCGGCGCCCCGACGGGGTGGTGGTGGATTTCCAGAACGGCATCAACGACCATCGCGTGGCCGCGGTGGCGGGGCGCGAGCGCACGCTCGGCTGCGTCATCCTCATCAGCGCCGGCATGTACGAGGCGGCCCACGCCATCCGGACCGACCGGGGCAACGCCGCCTTCAAGATCGGCGAGCACGACGGCACCGATTCTCCGCGCGCCCGCCGGATCGCGGAGATCATGAGCGAGGTCGCGCCCGCGGTCGTGACGACCAACCTGTGGGGCGAGCGCTGGTCGAAGCTCGCGCTCAACTGCATGCTGAACCCGCTCGCGGGCCTGAGCGGGCTCGGCACCGCCGAGGTGCGCTCGGAATCGGTGCCGCGCCGGGTCGCCGCTCACATCGGGGCCGAGGTGGTGCGGGTCGGCACCGTGCTCGGCCATCGCATCGAGCCCATCCTGGGCATCGCGGCCAAGCGCTTCGCGGAGGCCTCCGGCGCGGCCGACATCGAGATCCTCGGCCGCGAGATCGCGGCGGACGCGCAGAGCCGGAGCGGCGGCCGGCCCTCCATGCTGCAGGATGTGATGAAGGGCCGCCGCACCGAGATCGACTATCTCAACGGCTTCGTCGCCGCCGAGGGCCGCAACGTGGGCATTCCCACGCCCTTCAACGACGCGGTGGTGGCCGCCTTCCACGCGCACGGCGTCGGCCAGCTCACACCCGATCCCCGCAACCTCGAGCCTCTCGTCCGCCTGCTTGGGGTCAGGTCTTGAATTACGACATTTCTCTGGCTAGCCATCGGAAGGCCGCGCGCGAGGAAATGTCGTAATTCAAGACCTGACCCCGCTATTTGATCTCGGCGTTGTGCTCGCCGATGCGCGGGGGGGCGCGGCGGATTGGGGGGCGCTGGCCGTCGAAGGAGAGCGGCAGCGAAACGACGTCGTAGTCGTCGCCGGGGAGGCGCTGGATGATGCCGAGGGCTAGGGCCTGCGGCTGCGTCACCGCCTCGGGCAGGGTGTGGATGGGGCCGCAGGGCACGCCGCCCGCTTCCAGCAGGTCGATCCACTCGCCCTTGGTGCGGGTCAGGAAGATCGCGTCGAGCTCGGCGAGCAGCGCGGCCTTGTTGGCGACCCGCGCGGCATTGGTGGTGAAGCGCTCCTCCTTGGCCCACTCCGGGTGACCCACCACGCCCGCGAGCTTGGCGAAGAGGCGGTCGTTGCCGGCGGCCACGATGATGGTGCCGGTCTTGGTCTCGAAGCCCTGGAACGGCACCACGCGCTTGCTGCCGGTGCGATGGCGCTCGGGCACCTCGCCGGAAGCGCGATAGCTCGCGAAGTGGCCCTTGAGCCACGCGAGGCCGGTCTCGTAGAGCGAGGCGTCCACCACGCAGCCGCGCCCGGTGCGCTGACGCTGCATGAGCCCGGCGAGCGCGCCCATCGCGGTCCACATGCCGGTGCCGTAGTCGAGGATCGAGGTACCGATCCGCGTCGGCGGCCCGCCTTCGTCGCCGTTCATCATCATGAGGCCGGAGAAGGCCTGCACCATCGGCTCGAAGCCGGGCTTCATCTTGAGCGGGCCCGAGCGCCCGAAGGCCCATACCGAGCAATAGATGAGCCGCGGGTGGCGCGCGCGCACCGTGTCGGGGCCGAGCCCCATCTCTTCGAGCGAGCCCGGTCGCAGGTTCTGGACCAGCACGTCGGCTCCGCCGAGGAAGTCGAGCAGCCACGCCACCGCCTTCGGGTCCTTGAGATCGAGGCTGATCCCGCGCTTGTTGGCATTGACCGCGAGGAAGCCCGGCGAGACGCCCTTCCAGAACGGCGGGCCCCACTTGCGCGCGTCGTCGCCCTCCGGCCGCTCCACCTTGATGACGTCGGCGCCCATGTGGGCCAGGATCTCGGCGGCCATCGGCCCGGCCAGGTTCTGCGCGACCTCCACCACCCGGATGCCGTCGAGCGGAAGCATCGGCGCGAAGCTCACGCCTTCGCCGCGGCGATCGCGTCGAGCATGACCGGCTCGAAGCGGTGGATGTCGCCGTCGCGCACGATGCGCCCGGGATGCGGGAAGTGGGCGGGCAGCACCAGGTCCCCCGAGGCGGCGTGGCGCTCCACGAAGGCCTTGCGGGTGGCCGCGGCCTGCTGCGCGTCGTAGCAGAAGATGCTGCTCCACTGCGGCTCCGCCACCTGCACCACCCGGTGCATGAGATCGCCGGAGAAGACCGCGTCACCCGCGCGGGTGTGCAGGCGCACGCCGACGTGGCCGGGCGTGTGGCCCACCCACGGCTCGTACGAGAGCCACGGATCCACCTGGTAGGTGCTGTCGACCATGACCGCCTGGCCCGCCTCGACCACCGGCACCACGCTGTCCGCGATGCAGCCCGACTTTTCGCGCCCGGCCTCGTTCTCGTGCCTCCAGAACTCCCACTCCTCGCCCGGGAAGACGTACCGGGCCTTCGGGAACGTGGACACCCAGCGGCCGTCGACGAGCCGCGTGTTCCAGCCCACGTGGTCCACGTGCAGATGCGTGCACAGCACCAGGTCCACCTGCTCGGGCGTGACGCCGGCCGCGCGGAGATCGTCGAGGTAGCCGCCGCTCCGCTTGTTCCAGAGCTCGGTCTCGTGCCGGCTCTTGTCGTTGCCCACGCCGGTGTCCACCAGCACCGTGTGCTGCGGCGTGCGCACGATCCAGGTCTGGATGCGTGAGCCGAGGTCGCCCGTCACGTCGTCGAAGAAGTGCGGCTTGATCCAGCGGTGATGCTGCACGATCCGCCCGGCGTCGGACTCCGGGAGCATCTGGGTGGTGGGGAAGGCCGAGCGGCCGATCTCGACGATACGCGAGATCGAGACCTCACCGAGCGTGAGCGTGTGCATGTCTCTCTCCTAGCGTGACGTCATGTGCGGCCAGAGGGCCTCCGCGCCGCGCGCGGCGACCTCGCGACCCAGCGCCACCGACCACTGGCTCTCCGCGCCGAATTCGGCCCGCCAGGACCAGAGCCGGCGGGTGACGAAGTGCAGCGAGTGCTCGTAGGTGAAGCCGATCGCGCCGTGCGCCTGGTGCGCGATGCCCGCGCCCAGGCTCGCCGCCTCGCCGGTCCGCACCTTGGCCACCGCGATCTCGAACGACGCGTCACCGCCCTCGCCGGTGCGCTCGACCATGTGGAACGCCTGCTGGGCCGCCATGCCGGCCGCCGCGGTGTGCCCGGCCAGGAGCGCCAGGTTCTGCTGGATGGCCTGGAACGCGGCGAGCGGCCGGCCGAACTGCTTCCGCTCGGTCACGTACTTCACCGACTGGGCGAGCAGGAACTCGAGGCCGCCCGCCATCTGCGCCGAGCGCACCAGCGCGCCGCCCGCCCACACCGGCTGCTTCCCGAGCCGGCCGCGCAGGGGAGCCGCCGCCACCACCGGCGCGCCGGACCAGGTGAGCGTGTCGCGCGGCTCGCGCGCGAGGCTCCCGTCCGCCTCGGCCTTGGCGCGGCCGCCCGCCACCAGGGCGACCATCGGCGCGCCGCCGGCGTCGGCCACCACCACCACGTGCGCGGCCCGCGCGCCCCACGGCACGCGGGTCGCGCGGCCGCTCAAGGCCCAGCCGCTGCCCTGCCGGGCCAGCGTGAGGCCCTCATCTATATGCACGGGCGCCACGGTCATGGGCCCGAGCGGCGCGTCCAGGCCCGCCTCGGCCAGGATCGCGCCGGCCAACATGGTCTCGGCCAGCGGGACCGGCGCCGCGAAGCGACCGGCCGCCATCAGGACCAGGAAAGCATCGTTCCAGGAGCCGCCCGCCCCGCCGCGGGCCTCCGGCACCTGCGGCAGGGTGAGCCCGTTCTCCTCCAGCGCCTGCCAGAACGCGGCGGGCCACTCGCCCTTCTCGGCCGCCTCCAGCACCGCGGTGGTGGCGTGATCGGTGAAGAGGCGCGTGCACGTCTCGGCGAGAATCGTCTGGAGCTCGTTCATGGTCGGCTCCCTATCTCAGACCCAAACCGCGGGCGATGATGCCCCGTAGCACTTCGCGCGTCCCGCCTCTGAGGGAGAACGAGGGCGCGTGCTGCACCAGATAGCCGAGCGTCTTCTCGAACTCGGTCCCGCTGCCGATGCGCGGCTCGGCGCCGGTCAGTGTGTGCACCGCCTCCGGGATCTCCTGCTCGAAGGTGGTGCCGATGTCCTTCATCACCGCGGCCTCCAGGTTCGGGTTCTGCCCGGCCTGCAGCATGGTGGCGATCGAGAGCGACATCTGCCGCAGCGTCACCAGGTGCGCGGTGAAGTGGCCGATCAGCGCGGCCGCCCGCTCGCCCGGCTCCCTCCCCGCCTCGCGGATCAGCTCGATCACGAGCTGGAGCGACGAGAGGTAGCGCTCGGGGCCGCTGCGCTCGAAGCCGAGCTCGGTGGTCACCTGCTTCCAGCCCTCGCCGTCCTTGCCGACCAGCATGTCGTCGGGGACGAGGCAGTCCTGGAAATGCACCTCGTTGAAGTGATGGCCGCCGGCCAGATCGATGATCGGGCGGATCGAGATGCCCGGCGACTTCAGATCCACGAGGAACTGGGAGAGGCCCTCGTGCTTCTTGTCCGGCACCACCTTGGTGCGGAACAGCGCGATCGCGTAGTCGGAGAGGTGCGCGTTGCTGGTCCAGATCTTGGTGCCGGTGACCTTGTAGCCGCCCGCGACCTTCTCGGCCCGCGTGCGGACGGAGGCCAGATCCGAGCCCGAGTCCGGCTCGCTCATGCCGATGGCGAAGGCCAGCTCGCCGCGCGCGATGCGGGGCAGGAAGCGCTGGCGCTGCTCCTCGGTGCCGAAGCGCAGGAGCAGCGGGCCGCTCTGGCGGTCGGCCACCCAGTGCGCGCTCACCGGCGCGCCCGCGGCCAGCGTCTCCTCCAGCACCACGTAGCGCTCGAGCGCGGTGCGCTCGTGGCCGCCGTACTTCTTGGGCCACGTCATCCCGATCCAGCCGCGCTCGCCCATGCGACGCGAGAAGTCGCGGTTGAAGCCGCCCCAGGAGCGCGCCCGCTCCGCGGGCCGGTACTGGGCCATCTC
>DASQAL010000107.1:0-12419 GCA_035635775.1 Candidatus Acidiferrum sp. | reverse complement strand
GCCTCGGGGTCCGGCCGCCAGATGATCTCGGTGACGTCCATGGCTCCTCTAGTCCACGTCGGCCAGCGCGGCCGCGTCGATGGGGCGCCACTCCGCGAGGGGCTCGAGCCACTCGATCTGGCGCGCGGTGAACGGCGGGCTCGCCGGCCCGCGGGGCTCGAGCCAGCGCTTGAGATAGAGGCCGGCCGCGAGCAGCTTCCGGTAGCCCCCGCCCCGCTCGCGCAGGAGCTGCCCCTCGGCCAGCAGCAGCGAGCCCGCGAGCAGATGATAGAGCGTGTCCGCTACCGGGCGCGCGCCCAGCTCCCGCTCGGGCGCGGGCTGCGCGGCCCAGCCCGCCGCCTGGCGGGTCACGGTCTCGAGATTCGCCTTCACCAGGTCCACCCACGGCTTGGCGGCCGGCTCCGCCACGCGTGCCAGACGCTCGGCCATGAAGGCGGCCAGCGCCTCGAGCCCGCGGTCCTTCTGGATCGCGCGCTGCACGTCGAGGGCGACCACGTTGGCCGAGCCCTCCCAGATGGCGCCCAGATAGGCGTCGCGCAGCAGCCGCGGGTTCACCCACTCCTCGACGTAGCCGTTGCCGCCGCGGACGTTCATGGCCTCCGCGGTCACGTCGCGCGCCCGCAGCGTGATCCAGTATTTGGCGAGCGGCGTCCACACCCGCGCGAGCGTGTGGGCGTCTGCCGCCCCCGCGTCGCGCCGGTCGAGCAGCGCGGCGCCGTTCAGGATCACCGAGGCCGCCGCCTCCGCGTCGAGCAGCATCGAGAGCAGGTTGCTGCGCAGCAGCGGCAGCTCGATCAGCGGCCGGCCAAAGGCGACACGCTGCCGCGCGTGCACCAGCGACTCGAGCAGGGCGCGCCGCATGATCCCGGCCGCGCGCATCGCGTTGGAAAGACGCGAGCCGTTGACCATCTCCATCATCTGCTTGAAGCCCGAGCCGAGCTCGCCCACCACGTAGGCCACCGCCCCCGCGTAGGTGACCTCGCCGGTCGCCATGGAGCGCGAGCCGAGCTTGTCTTTCAGGCGATTGATCGTCCACGCGTTCTTGGTGCCGTCGGGGAGATGCTTGGGCACCAGGAACATCGCGAGCCCGCGCGTGCCCTCGGGCGCCCCGTCGGGCCGGGCCAGCGTCAACGCGAGCTCCGCGTTGGCCACCGAGGTGAACCACTTGTCGCCCCACAGGCGCCACTGCCCGTCCGCGCCGCGCCGGGCCACCGTGGTGGAGGCGCCCACGTCGGAGCCGCCGGTGCGCTCGGTCATCCACTGCGTGCCTTGCCAGAGCACGTCGGGATCGGTGGCGGTGAGATGCGGCAGGTAGCGCGCCTTCAGCTCCTCGCTCCCGAACGCGCCGAGCATGCGCGCGCACGAGTCCGTCATGTTGACCGGGCACAGCAGCCCGAACTCGCTCTGCGCGAAGAGATAGGAGAGCGCGTACTTGACCACCTGCGGGGCCCGGCCGGGCCAGCCCAGCACGCCCGGCCGGTGCGCCATCGCGGCCAGCCCGAACCGGCAGAAGGCGATCTCCTCCATGCGGCGATAGGCCGGATGCCGCACCACCTCGTCCACGCGGCGCCCCTGCTCGTCCCAGGCGCGGAGCACGGGGGGATTGCGATCGGCGACGGCGGCCAGGGCGTCGAGCTCGTCGCCCGCAATCGCGCCGAGGTCGGTCAGATGAGGCCGGGCCCGCTCGAAGACGTCGGCGCCCATGACCGACTCGCACAGGAACTGGAAGTTGCGGTCTTCCAGAAAGTAGTTCATGCCCTTGGTGGTCGGCATGGCGTCCTGGGCGGGGGCGTCGTGCGAGGACGGCGTCGTCATCGTGCAGCCGAGTCTATCGCGAACGGCAGGTCTGTGGTAGGAGAGACGCGTCGTCCACCACGAACGCGAGGAGGCGGAGATGGCGCGCAAGCCGGCAGCGGCCCCGGCCACGAAGGCCCGGGCCGGGAAGCCCGACGCGGTCGATCCGAAGCACCGCTGGGACCGGCCGATCCAGGCGCCCGGCCACACCCAGGTGGATTTCGAGGAGCGGGTGGACTTCCGCCGTCTGCACGCGTACCGCCTCGGCCGCACCCGCCGGGCCCTCGCCAGGTCGGGGCTGGGCGCCCTGCTCCTGTTCGACCAGTACAATATCCGCTACATCTCCGGCACCGTGATCGGCGAGTGGGCCCGCGACAAGCTCACCCGCTGGAGTCTCCTCACCGGCAACGGCGAGCCCTGGGTGTGGGACTTCGGCTCGGCGGCGCGGCATCATCGCCTCTCCACGCCGCAGCTCCCCCCGAATCAGTGCCTGGCCGGCATGGTGGGCATGCGCGGCGCGGTATCCCCGAAGGCCGGCCTCTTCGAGCAGGCCGCGCGCGAGATCAAGGACATCCTCGCCCGCGAGGGCGTGGCGGGCATGCCGCTCGGAATCGACCTGGTGGAGCCGCCCTTCCTCTTCGCGCTGCAGAAGCTCGGGATCGAGGTGCGGGACGGCCAGCAGGTGATGCTCGAGGCGCGGGTGATCAAGAACGTCGACGAGCTGGTCCTGCTCAACATGGCGGCGGCGATGGGCGACGGGGTCTACCAGGACATCTTCGAGGCTCTGAAGCCGGGCGTGCGCGAGAACGACATCGTGGCGCTGGCCAACAAGCGGCTCTACGAGATGGGCTCGGACTGCGTCGAGGCCATCAACGCGATCTCCGGCGAGCGCTGCTCTCCGCATCCGCACAACTTCACCGATCGGATCATCCGCCCGGGCGACCAGGCCTTCTTCGACATCATCCAGTCCTACGTGGGCTACCGCACTTGCTACTACCGCACGTTCAGCGTGGGCCGCGCGACCGCGCCGCAGATCACCGCCTACAAGCGCGCCCGCGAGTGGATGGACGAGGCCATCGCCCTCATCAAGCCGGGGGTCGGCACCGATCGCATCGCGCGCGCCTTCCCGCGCGCGCAGGACATCGCCTTCGAGAGCGAGATGGCGGCCTTCGGCCTCAACTTCTGCCACGGGCTCGGGCTCGGCCTGCACGAGCGGCCCATCATCTCAAGGCTCAACTCGTTCGCCGACCCGATGGAGCTGGAGGTCGGGATGGTCTTCGCGGTCGAGACCTACTGCCCGGCCACCGACGGCACCTCCGCCGCGCGTATCGAGGAAGAGGTGATCGTGACGCCGAAGGGCGCCCAGATCATCACCCTCTTCCCGGCCAACGAGCTGCCGATCGCCAACCGGTACTAGCTACCGAAGACTGCCATCCCCTGGGCGCGTATCGGACGGCTAGCCGCACCGCTGGCCTGACTTCGCGTCCGTTCGCCAACCTGAACGATTCGCATGGTAGCCACGACCGTTTCACGCCGCGCCTCCGCGAGCCGACGGGTCTGGTTCGTCGAGGGAGTTACGTGGGCGTTCGTGTCGCGTAGCCAGCGGATGCAGCACGCCGATGGCCCAGCCCACGTCGAGACGCTCTCCCAGCCACCCCGGGCACGCCGTCCGCGCATGGAGCCGGATCCCCTGCGTCTCGTGCCGCGCCCGCAGGGCCCCAACCGGATCGGCAGGCACCGCCGCTGGCGGTGGGACCTCGGGCAGGGGCCGACCGTCCGGCCGCCGGAACCGCAACGCGTCGTCGGCCAATCGCTCGAGCTGATATCCCTCCTCGTGGACCGCGCGATGGTGGCGGCGACAGAGCAACGCGAGATTTGCCAAGGTAGTCGGGCCGCCCTGCGCCCAGTGGCGCACGTGATGGCCCTGCCCGACCCGCACGTGGCAGCCCGGGAAGCGACAGCTCCGGTCGCGATGCAGCAACGCCCGCCGCAGGGCTGGCGGAATCGTCCGGGTCCGGGCCCCGATCTCCACCAACCGCCCTTCGGCGTCGTGCCGCATCACCACCCGGCTCGCGTCACAGGCCAGGCGCCGGGACGTTTCCGCGGAAACGTGGCTGCCCTCTTCCAGCACGGATTGGCCGGGTTGCTCCGGGTCCGCAAGAACCGCGGCGTCCACGTGGACCACCACCTGGTACCGCTCGCCGGGAGCGCCGGGATCGAGCTCGTGGTGTAGCGCGGTCTCGGCCAGCAAGGCCAGCGCGTCGGCCTGCTGCTGCGCCCGGGTCGGCGGCTCCGCTGCTGGATCGGCCGCCGGCGGGACCGGCCGCCCGGCGGCGCGATTTCGCTGGTAGAGGACCTCGCGAGCCGCGTCGAGCGCACGCAGGAGCAGCGTCCCCACCTCCGGCGCCAGGCGCCCGCGGACGACGACCGTGCCGTCCTCGTCCTGGTACACCTGGAGCGAGCGGCGCGCGTGCTGACGCCTGGCCTCACGCGCTTCGGCGTTTCGGTCCACGCGGCGCCAGCCCCGCACGATGCGCTCGACGTGGGCCGCGGTACCGGCGCGCCCCACCGCGAGCAGGCGCGCCTCCGTCTCGGGCGTGGCCACGCGGGTCAGGGCGCGCACCTTGGCGTAGGACAGCTCGCCCCGCGCGAAGGCCTCGCTCAGGCGCGGCAGCGTGCCGAGGGCGCGGGCGACGCGGACTCGCTCGCGGGCCGCCCCCAGGTCGAGACCCACCCGCCAGCTCAACCAGTGGGCGCAGCAGCGGAAGCCGCTGTTCCAGCCGCCGCGGGCGTCGAACTCGCGAATCAGGTCGAGCAGGCGCGCGGTGGCGGCGTCCAGGTGCGCGGCCAGCTCGGCGATCGCGTCGCCGAGGCGGTCCAGCTCCTGGACGCGAAGCGGAGAGGCGAGCCGGGTGGGCGAGTCGGTCGGCATGGTGTCCTCCTTGCGCTGCGACCACCCTACACCCCGATTCGCGGCCCTCTCCAGCGGGCCCAGGACAGGCGAGCGGCCGGCACGCCATGATCGCGCGTCACCGGCGACGCGATCGCGCCTCACGCATCGAATACGCGTCGCAGAGCGGGCGCTCCCATAACCGATCCGGCGCGCCGCCAGGTTACCGGCTGAAGCCTGTCAAGCGGAAAGTACAGTAAGATGACGCCGGTCATGAGCACGGGAGGCGGAATGCGCCTGCAGGCGGATGTGGTCTTCACGGGCGGACGCGCGGTCAGCGACCGCGTGGTCACCATCGCCGACGGCCGCATCACCGCGGTCGAACCGGCTTCCCCCGCCGACGCCTCCGCGGCCGACGTCATGCGCCTGCCCGGCAAGGCCCTCCTGCCCGGCACCGTGAATGCCCACTGCCACACCTTCCAGTCCCTGCTGCGCGGCCTGGGCGACGATCTCGACTTCATGGCCTGGCGCGATCGCGTGCTCTACCCCTACTCCACGCGCCTGGACCGCGAGGGCATCTACGTGGGCGCCGCGTTCGCCTTCGCGGAGATGCTGCTGCATGGCGCCACCACCTGCGTGGACTTCTTCTACCTTCAAGATAACGGCAACGAGAACGCGGAGGCGGTCATCCGGGCCGCGCGCGACGTGGGCATCCGCCTCGTGCTGGCCCGCACCATGTACGACTGGGACGGCGCCCCCGCCCGTTATCGCGAGACGCTCGCGGACGCGGCGCGGCGGGTGGCCGAGCTGATCCGCGCGCACGCCGGGGACGCATTGGTGACCGTGCAGCCGGCCCCGCACAGTCCCCACGGGGCGTCCCCCGCGATGATCCGCGCGGGCTGGGAGGTCGCGGAAGAGGCCAATACGAAGTTCCACATCCACGCCGCCGAGGGCCAGTACGAGGGGCAGCGCACGCTCGCCGAGCACGGGGCCACGCCCATCCGGCTGCTCGACAAGCTGGGGGTGCTGGGGCCGCGCATGATCGGGGTGCACTGCGTGTGGCTCGACGACGAGGAGCTGCGCCTGATGGCCGACCGCGGGGCCGGGCTCGCCTATTGCCCCTCGTCCAACATGATCCTGGGCGACGGCATCACCCGCATCACCGAGATGAAGGCGCTCGGGATCCTGATCGGGCTCGGCACCGATGGCGGCTGCACCAACAATCGCCTCAGCGTCTTCGAGGAGATGCGCATGGCCGCGCTGCTCCAGAAGGTGCGGCACCTGGACGGCACCCGGCTCCCCGCCGAGCAGGCGTTCGCGATGGGCACGGTGGACGGCGGCCGGCTGCTGGGCCTGCCCGCGGGCGACATCGTCCCCGGCATGCTGGCCGATCTGGTGGCGGTGGATCTGGAGCACCCGTCGCTGCATCCGCGGTCGCACCTGCTGAAGAACGTGGTGTACGCGATGTCCCACCAGGCGGTGACCGACGTGTGGGTACACGGCCGCCCGGTGGTGCGCGGCCAGCGCCTGGCCACGCAGGACCAGGCCGGCCTCATGGAGCGCGTGCGCGCGCTGACGTTTGATTGGAAGCTCGCGTGAGGATCCTCGAGGTGGTCGGGCTCACCTGCCGCGTGGGCGGCGTCGCCGCGCTGGACGCGCTCTCGTTCACCGTCGAGGAGGGCGAGATCTTCGCGCTCTGCGGTCCCGCCGGGGCCGGCAAGACCCTCGGCCTGCGCTGTCTCGCCGGCTCGCTGCCGTTCGAGTCCGGCCGGCTCATCTACGACGGCCGGGAGATCACGGGAACGGATCCGCGCGAGCTGGCCCGGCAGGGGCTGGTCCGGGTCGGCGAGATCTCCATGCCGCCCTGGTCCCTGGCCGTCACGGAGGCGATCACCCTGGCGCGCCGCTGGCCGCGGTGGGGCCCGCTCAGCGCGGCCCTGGCCCGCTGGCCCGGCGTGGAAGGCCGCGCGCGAGACGCCGCGCTGCTCGAGCGGGTCGGCCTCGCCGCCGACGCGCGCCGGCGCCGCGACGACCTCTCGGCGGCGGGGCTCGCGCGGCTCGAGCTGGCCCAGGCCCTGGCCCTAGCACCGCGAGTGCTCCTCCTCGACGGCCCGCTCGGCCGGCTGCCCATCGAGGATCGCCCGGGCATGGCCGCGCTGATCGCCTCACTCCGCGCTTCCGGCGCGACGGTCGTGCTCACCGAGCGTGAGCCGGCCGTCGCGGAGGCGGTGGCCGACCGCGTGGCCACGCTCGACCGCGGGGCCCTGGTCAGATGAGCGCCGCATCGGGGCTCGCGCATCTCATCGGCAGCGTCCCGCTCGCCAGCACCGAGGAGGTCTTCCGCCGGCTCTCCGCCGCGCTCGGCCCCGTGCTCTCCCGCATGCCGGACGGCGAGACCGGGGAGCGCCGGCGCTGGATCTACTGGCAGCGGACCATGCTCGAGCGCCATCCCGCCATGGAGGTGGACCCGGACGCGGGGCTGCTGGAGCTGCGCCAGTGGGACGGCTCCCGGCTGCGCCGCACCGATCTCCTGCGCTTCCGGCCGGGCGTCGATCCCGACTCCGTCGAGTTCCCGACCGGCTACGCGGAGGCCGCGCGCGCGTCCTGGGGTGTCTTCACGCGGCTCCGCGGGGAGAACGTAGTGCCGCCGGGGCTGCGCTTCCAGATCTGCCTGCCCACCGCCATGTCGAGCGCCTGCATGTACGTGAGCCCGCGCGCGCACGACGACTACCTGCGGGTCTACGAGCGCTCGCTGCTCCGGGCTCTCCAGGACATCACGGCGGCCATCCCCCACCGCGACCTCAGCATCCAGTGGGACATCTGCCAGGAGGTATTGGTGTTCGAGAACTACTTTCCGTCCCGTCCCGCCGACTACAAGACGCGGATCTTCGCCCTGCTCGAGCGCCTGGGCTCCGCAGTGCCTGCCGACGTCGAGCTCGGCTATCACCTCTGCTACGGCAGCCCGGCCGACCAGCACCTCGTGATGCCGACCGACGCGGGCGTGCTCGCCGAGCTCACCCGCGCCATCGTCGCCGCGGTCCGGCGGCCGCTCGACTTCATCCACCTGCCGGTGCCCCGCGAGCGCACCGATGCCGCGTACTTCGCCCCGCTCCGCGGGCTGCGCCTGCCCGAGCGCACCCGCCTCTATCTGGGGCTCATCCACCACGGGGATGCCGAAGGCGACCGGCGGCGCATGGACACCGCGCGCACCGCGGTGGGCGGCGGCTTCGGGGTGGCCACCGAGTGCGGCTGGGGCCGCGGCGAGCCCGCGCGGCTCGACGGACTCCTCGAGAGCCACCGTCGCGCGGTGGACTACCTCCTGGCGGGACCGGCCCGGTAACCGACGCCATGACCGACTCCATGCCGGGCCCCGCGTCGCACACGTTCTTCTCCCAGCGCCTCCGCCTGCATTATGTAGACTGGGGCAACCCCGACAAGCCCCCGCTCCTGCTGATCCACGGCGGCCGCGATCACTGCCGCAACTGGGATTGGACGGCCGCGGCGCTCCGGAACGACTGGCACATCATCGCGCCGGACCTGCGCGGCCACGGCGACAGCCAGTGGTCCACCGACGGCAGCTACGCGATGGCCGGCTACATCTACGACCTGGCCCAGCTCATCCACGGCCAGCGGCTGGCCCCGGTCACCATCGTGGCCCATTCGCTCGGCGGCAACGTCGCGCTGCGCTACGCCGGCATCTACCCGGAGACGGTGGCCAAGCTGGTGTCGATCGAGGGCGTGGGACCGTCGCCGCAGAAGCGCGCCGAGCGCTCGGCCAAGACCATCGCGGAGCGGATGGGCGAGTGGATCCGCGAGCAGCGCAACCTGGCGGGCCGCCTTCCGCGCCGCTACGCCTCGATCGAGGACGCCTTCCGGCGCATGCAGGAGGAGAACCCGCACCTCTCCGCCGAGCAGGCGCGGCACCTCACGGTCCACGGGGTGAACCAGAACGAGGACGGGACGTATAGCTGGAAGTTCGACAACTACGTGCGGGTGTTCCCGCCCTACGACATGCGCGCGCGAGATATCGCGCTCCTCTACTCTCGCATCACCAGCCCGACACTCTTGCTCTACGGCAAGGAGAGCTGGTCCGGCAATCCGGCCGAGGACGGGCGCCTCGAGCCGTTCCGCCACGCCTCCGTGATCGGCTTCGACCGCGCCGGCCACTGGCTGCACCACGACCGCCTCGACGAGTTCCTCAAGGTCATCCGCGAGTTCCTGCGGTAGACCACCCCTCACCCCGACCCTCTCCCCTGAGGGGAGAGGGAGAGAGGAACCCTCGCCCCCGGAGGGGGAGAGGGCAGGGTGAGGGGGCGCGAGGTCAGCGCGGCAACCCCCGCACGAACGCGGCGACCGCCTCGCCGATCTCGCGCGGCGAGTCCTCCTGGATGAAGTGGCTGCCGCGGACCGTGATCTCTTGCTGGTTGGGCCAGCCCCGGCAGAACTCGCGCTGGGGGCCGGTGAGGATGATGCCTGGATCGGCGTTGATGAAGAGCTTGGGAAGATCGCTCTCGGCGAGCCACTGAGCATAGGCGTCGGCAATGGCCACGACGTCCGCGGGCTCGCCGTTGACCGGGATCTGTCGGGGCCAGGTCAAAGTCGGGCGCCGCGACTCGCCGGGTTCGAGGAAGGGGCGACGGTAGACCGTCATCTCGGCTTCGGTCAGGCCGCGTAGCACGCTCGCGGGCAGGATCCGCTCCACGAACACGTTCTTCTGGAGGACCATCTCCTCGCCGGCGGGGGACCGCAGCGCCTGGAAGATCTTCCGTGCCGCGTCCGGCCACTCATCCCAGGTCACCGGCCGGACGAGGGCCTCCATGTAGGCCACGCCGCGCACCCGCTCCGGATGGCGCCGCGCCCAGTGGAAGCCCAGGGCCGAGCCCCAGTCGTGCACGACGAGCGTCACGCGCCGCAGCGCGAGGGCCTCGAACCAGGCGTCGAGATAGCGCGCGTGGTCCACGAAGCGATAGGAGCCCGCGGGCGCCCGGCCCGAGTCGCCCATGCCGACCAGATCGGGGGCGAGGCAGCGGCCCACCGGCTCGACGTGCGGGATCACGTTGCGCCAGAGGTAGGAGGACGTGGGATTGCCGTGGAGGAACACCACCGGATCGCCCGTGCCCGCATCCACGTAGGCCATCTCGGCGTCGAGCACCGGCACACGCCGGCGCGGATACGGATCGGCGGCGGAAATCGCGTGGCTCATCGGCACGATGCTACACTTCCCGCACCGTGCCTGCCACCGAGGCTTCGCGCGACCGGGTCGTCGCATGATTCACGCGCTCGATCACGTGGTCATCGCGGTGCGCGATCTCGACGCGGGGATCGCCGCCTACCAGCGCCTGCTCGGCCGCCCCCCGTGCTGGCGGGCGGAGGCGGCGGGCGGCGGGGCCGAGACCGCGGTCTTCCAGCTCGCCAATGTCGCGGCGGAGCTGATCGCGCCCGCGGGCGACGGCCCCGCCGCGGCGCGCCTGCGCGCAATCCTCGACGCCCAGGGGGAAGGGCTCGCGAGCCTGGCCTTCGCGGTGGACGACGTCGAGCGCGCGCACCGCCGGCTGACCCGGCTCGGCCTCGATCCCGAGCCGGTCGTCACGGCGGAGAGCGTGGACCGCGCCACCGGCGCGCGCCGTCGCTGGCGGCGCACCCGCGCCGCGACGGCGGCGACCCACGGCGTGCGCGTCTTCCTGATCCAGCGCGAGGCGCCGCTCCCCGCCCCGCCGCCCGCGGCGCCCGGCGGGGTGACCGGGCTCGATCACATCGTGATCCGCACCCTCGATCCCGAGCGGGCCGCCGCGCTCTACGGCGCGCGCCTGGGACTCGACATGCGGCTCGACCGCTCGAATCCCGCGTGGGGCGCGCGGCTCATGTTCTTCCGTTGCGGGGACCTGATCGTGGAGGTGGCCCACGATCTCCGGGCCGGGGTATCCGCCGGACCGGACCGCCTCTGGGGCCTCTCCTGGCGGACGGATGAGCCGTCGGCGGCGATCATCCGCCTGCGCGGCGCCGGCCTCGACGTCTCGGAAACCCGCCCCGGCCGCAAGCCGGGCACGCATGTGTTCACGGTGCGCGACGGAACCTGCGGCGTCCCGACGCTCATGCTGCAGCCGTCCGGACCGCCCCGCTGCGCCGCCGCGGTGCTATACTCCCGCACCGTGCACGGCATGCCCATGGAACCGCTCACGGATGTGCGTGACATCTCCCGCATCGCCTACGGCTTCATGGCCGCGAAGGCGCTGTTCGGGGCCCTGAATCTCGACGTGTTCAGCCGTCTGGCGAGCGGATCGAAGCCGCTCGACGAGCTCGCCTCCGAGACCGAGGTCGCCCCGAACCGTCTGCGCACCCTGCTGACCGCCTGCGTCAGCCTCGGCCTGCTCGAGCACGGCGACGGGCGCTACCGGAACGCGCCCGCGAGTCAGGCGTACCTGGTTCGCACGGCTCCGATGTACTTCGGTGACTACTACCGCTTCCAGATCGACCGGCAGATCTACCCGGCGTTCCTGCATCTCGACCGTGCCCTTCGCGGGGATCGCGTCGATTTTTACAAGCTGATGGACGACGGGGCCGAGGCCGATAGCTTCAGTCGGGCGCAGCACTCGGGGTCGCTCGGCCCGGCCCACGTGCTGACCAAGCTGGTGGATCTGACCGGGCGTGAACGGCTCCTGGACGTCGGCGGAGGAACCGGCGCGTTCACGCTATCGCTGTGCCGCCGCTATCGGACGATCACCGCGACGATCATCGACTTCCCGAGCATCCGCCCCATGGCGGAGCGGGTCGCGGAGGAGGCGGGCCTCGCCGATCGCGTGACCTTTCTACCGGGGAACGCCTTGACGAGCGCGTGGCCGGACCGGCAGGACGCGGTCCTGATATCGTACTTGCTGAGCGCGGTCGCCGAGCAGGATGGCCGGAGCCTGATCACCCGCGCCCTGGGTGCGCTCAAGCCCGGCGGCGTGCTCATCCTGCACGACTTCATGGTCGAGGATGACCGCACCGGTCCCGCCTCGGCCGCGCTGTGGCTGCTCGCGGCGGTGCTCATGGACCCTGACGCTCCCGCCCTCACCCCCAGCGGGCTCTCGCAAGTCGTCCGCGAACGGGGCTTCACTGACATCTCGGTTCGAGACGTCATCCCGACGATCACGAAGGTCCTGGTCGCGCGAAAACCCTAGCTGGCCTTCTGCATCGCCCGCCACACCCGCTCGGGGCGGAGGGGCATGTCGAGGTGGCGCACGCCGAACGGCTTCAACGCGTCCACCACCGCGTTGACCACCGCGGGCGTCGAGCCGATGGTCGCGGCCTCGCCGATGCCCTTCGCCCCCAGCGGGTTGAACGGCGACGGGGTGACGGTCTGGTCCGTCGTGAAGAATGGCAGGTCCTCCGCGCGCGGGACCGCGTAGTCCATCAGCGTGCCGGTGACGAGCTGGCCGTCCGCGCTGTAGACCACTTCCTCCAGCAGTGACTGGGCCACGCCCTGGGCGATGCCGCCGTGCACCTGGCCGTCCACCAGGAGCGGGCTGATGCGCACGCCGCAGTCGTCCACCGAGGTGTACTCGCGCAGCGTGACCCGGCCGGTGTCGCGGTCCACCTCCACCACCGCCACGTGCGCGCCGAAGGGATAGACGAGCTGAGGCGGGCGGAAGTACTCGGTGGCCTCGAGGCCCGGCTCCATGCCGGCGGGCAGGCCCTCGCCGTAGGCTTTCTCCGCGATCTGGGCCAGGGTCAGGCTCTTGGCCGGCGTGCCCTT
>DASQAL010000106.1:0-11514 GCA_035635775.1 Candidatus Acidiferrum sp. | reverse complement strand
TTGCCGCCCAGGAGCACGCGGACCAGCGAGTGCTGCTGGGTGTGGATCCGGTCCCGCACGAAGATCTCGTCGCGCATCTTCAGGGAGACCGACCGCGCGGCGGCCACCGCTCGGATCAGGGTCGCGTCGCCGTTGATGGTGGTGACGATGCCGGTGCTTTCCTCGGACTGGGCGGCCGCGACGGTCGGCAGACCCGCGCACAGCAGGGCCGCCGCCATCGCGAAGATTTTCGTTCCGGACATGATCGTTCTCGCTCCCTTTGACCGGCGCGCTCGTGGGTGCCGAGCTCCAGTGTCAACCTGGGGGAGCAAAGCGAGTGCCACGCGGACACTTCGCGGCAACCGATTGAAATCACTGATCGGATGGTGTCAGCAGATCGACACGAAATCGCTGACACTCGCAGGAAATGGCACGGGGTACGACGAGACGAGAATGCATTTCGTGCTCACCAGCCGCGTGCATGGTGGCGCGCGGCCCGCTCCGCGCGCCACCACCACGACTACCGGGAGCCGGTGAGCTGCTGGCGCGCCAGCACCGCGCCGGCCGCGAGCGCGCGTACCTTCTGATTGCACATGTAGCGCGGGGACCAGCCGAAGCCGCAGTCGGGATTGACGTAGAGCTTCTCGGGGCGGCAGACCGCGAGCACCCGCCGGATGCGGCCCGCCACGTCCTCCGGGCTCTCGGGGTTGAAGCCCTTCACGTCGATGACCCCGGCCCCCAGCTCGCGATCCCGGCCGTACTCCTTCCAGAGATCGAGCTCCGAGAGCTCCCGGCCCGCGAACTCGAGCACGAGCTGCTCGGCCCGGGCCGCCAGCACGCCCGGAAAGTACGGCCGGTAGGAGCGGTCGAAGCGCGACCGGCCGAAACGGTTGCCGAAGCAGATGTGGAAGGCGAGCTTGGCCTTCACGCCTTCGGTGGCCAGGTTGAAGAGGCGCGCCATCTCCTCGCCGCTCACGTTGCCGCGCGCCGGCTCGTCGATCTGGATGAAGTCGGCGCCCGCCTCCACGAGGCCCCGGAGCTCGGCGTTGATCACCTCCGCGAAGCGCTCGGCCACGTCCACCACGCCCTTGTACATCTTGCCGGGATGGATGCGGGAGCCGAAGGTGAGCGGCCCCGCGCAGGTGGCCTTGACGCCCCGGGCGGTGTGGGCCTTGAGGTACTCGAACTCCTTGATGATGCCGAGGCCGCCCGCGGGCGCCTCGATGCGCCCGGTGGCCTCGTAGCGCGTCTGCTGGTCGTAGCCCCAGGGCCCGGCCTTGCGGCGCACCGGCAGCGCCTCGATGCCCTTGATGACGGCGTAGTAGGAGTCCACGTAGCCGTCGAGGCGGCGCACCTCGCCGTCGGTGACGATGTCGAGCCCGGCCCGCTCCATGTCGCGGATGGCGGTGTCGGCGGCGTCGTCGAACATCTCCTCGAGGTCGGCGGGCCCCATGTCGCCGGCCTCGTAGGCTCGGACGCCCGTGTACCACCATCCGGCCTTGCCGTGAGAGCCGACGACGGTGGACGGGATCAGCGGGAGAGCGGCCATCAGCGTGTCCTCCTAGCGTAGGTGAGAGCGATTATAATGTCCCGGCGATGAGCGCTGCCGCGGCCGAGACTCATGCGAGCATCCTATCTCTGCCTGAACTGGTCAATAACGATGCGGGGCTGGTCCGGCGGGGGCGCTATCTCACCGCCACCTTCCTGGTCGAGGCCGGCGACGCCGAATTCCTGGTGCGGGTGGTGGAGGGCCGTCTCGCCTCCGTCGAGCGCGGGCCCTTCCTGCTGCGCTCCTGGACCTTCGCGCTGCGCGCCTCCCCCGAGACGTGGCAGCGCTTCTGGGAGCCCACGCCCGCCCCCGGGTACCACGACCTCTTCGCACCCCGCGCGCGCGATGCCGGCCGCGCTCATGAGCTTGCCGACCTCCTGCGGCGTCAGATGCTCTCGCGTTCGCCGTTCTCGGTTAGCGACGCGCCGCGGTGGAGTGACTTTCCCGTTTTCGAGTGTTGGCCTCGCCTCTCCGGCCGTCGCGACCGCCGCCGAAACCGCGGTCGATATCGGCTGACTTTCCCGTTTTGGGTTCTTTTCGGCAAAGTGTCGGGGAATGCTGATCATCACGGGCTGGCCGTTGCAAAACCTTGGCCTAAGCGGCGGCGTGGAGGGACATCTGCCGCGGGGGCGACAGTGCGACGGCTCAGGACTACAGAAACTTTAGAGCGTTTCGCGCGGGGGTACGGATGCTTTGCGCGGTGGGTAGCTCGCAGCGCGCGCTCAGATCGGAGCAACGACAGTGCCCGTGGGCGAGCGTCGGGGCTAGGTCGGCGAGAGCAGCCCCGGGCGCTACGATCTCTACGACGCCCATTCTCGCCGGCTCGGGTAGGGGCGCCAGAGGGCGGATGGGCGGATCAAGCTCTTCGACACCAACAGCCGGCGGCTCTTCGGGATCCGGCCCGGACCGGCCGGGGGCCGCAGCGGTGAGGGAGGCGCGATGACGGCACCGCACGGCGGCGGTCGCCCCGTCCCGTGGCCCCCATCACCGTGACGTAACCTCCCGGACCCGGACGCCGACCGCCCCAGGAGCCGATGGCACAGCCATGTCAGCGCCCCGGGGCGTCGATGATGGCCGACTGCACGAGGGTGCGGAACTGGTTCCGCAGGGCGATCCGGTCGAAGTCGCTGACCTGGACCATGTAGATCGCGATCAGCTTCTCCTTCGGGTCCACCCAGAAGAGGGTGCCGGCATTGCCCGCCCATCCGTACTCGCCGACCGAGCCCGCGATGCCGGCGATGCCCGCGTCGCGCCGCACCTGGAAGCCGAGGCCGAAGCCAAGGCCCGGCGTCTCCACCGGGATCGCGCCGAGATGGTCGGCCGTCATGAACTCCACCGTCTTCCGGCCGAGGAGGCGGGCCCCGTCGAGCTCGCCGCCATTGAGCAGCATGGTGCAGAAACGCAGGTAGTCCACGGCGCTGCCGACGAGGCCGCCGCCGCCCGACTCGTACTTCGCCTTCACGCCGACGTCGAAGCGCGGGGTCATCGGCGGCCCGCCGGGGCGCTGCCAGGGCTGCGCGGCCCGGCCGAGCTTGTCGGCGGGCACGTGGAAGGCGGTGTCGGTCATCCGGAGCGGACGGAAGATCCGCTCGGCGAAGAACTCGCCGAGGGCCCGGCCGGACACCACTTCCACGAGGCGGCCGAGCACGTCGGTGGACACGCTGTATTCGAACCGCGTGCCCGGAGCATGGACGAGGGGCAGCTTGCCGAGCTTGGCCACGAGCTCGGCGTTCGTGTCGTCGCGGCTCCCCACCTTGGCGTCGCGATAGGCGCGCCCGACGGGGCCGTCGTTGCGCGTCCCGTAGGTGAGGCCGGAGGTATGGCGGAGGAGATCCTGCACGGTCATCTCCCGCCGGGGCTCGACGAGCTCCAGCACCTTGGCCCCGCTCGCGTCCGTCCTCTCGACGGCCACCTTCAGCTTCACCATCTCGGGGAGGTGCCGGGACACCGGGTCGTACACCTGGAGCTTCCCTTCCTCGACGAGCATCATCACGGCGACGCTCGTGATGGGCTTGGTCATCGAGGCGAGCCGGAAGAGGGCGTCGGGCGTCATGGGAGCGCCGGCCGCCCGGTCGCGGAACCCGAAGGTCTCGAAGAAGGCGATCTTGCCCTGGCGCGCGATCAGGATCACCGCCCCGGGCACGATGCCGGACTCGATGTGCCCGTTGGTGGCCGCGGCGAGGCGGGCGAGCTGGGGGCTCGACAGGCCCACCGCCTCCGGCGTGGCCGCGCGAGGCAGGATGTCCGTGCTCTGCGCAACGACGGTGGAGGCGGAGAACAGGAGCAGGAGCGCGACGGCGAGGAGCCTCGACATGGCGGACCCTCCACGATGGACACGGCCAAGTTTCCGCATCGACCTCGGTGCCCGGGTCACGGCTCGAAGGTACACGGAGCGGCTAGGCAACACAAACGCCCTCCGGCGGCGGTCGCCGCGTCCGTGGTCCCCGTCACCGCGACGTAACCGCCCAGACTCGGACGTCGGCCGCCCCAGGAGCCGATGGCACCGCGGACCTGCCCAAGGGCCCTTCGGGCATGGTAGTCTGATTGCAAGTCCGCGAAAGAGGTTGCCATGAACTCACCCAAATCCCTCGTCGCTGTATCCACTCTTTTAGAGGCGCACATGAAAATCAAACTCGTTCGTTTCGCCCTGCTGTTCGTGATCACCCTGACACTGCCGGCGCATGCGCAGCAGGAGAAGCTCGGCAGGGTGAGCTTCCCCACGTCCTGCGATCCGAAAGTTCAGGCCCAGTTCGAGCGCGGCGTGGCCATGCTGCATTCGTTTTGGTTCGGCGCGGGGGAAAACACTTTCCGCGACGTGCTGGTGCAGGACCCTTCATGCGCGATCGCGAACTGGGGCATCGCTGCGATCCTGATGGCGAATCCACTCGGCGGCCAAGGAGCATCCCCCAAAGGTGCGGAAGCTGCGCAGGCCGCCATCGAACAAGGACGCCGTGTCAGCCCCAAAACTCAGCGCGAGCGCGACTACATCGAGGCCGTCGCCGCTTACTATCAGGATTTTTCGACCCGCTCCGAACGTTCGCGCCAGGAGTCGCGCGCCAAGGCATTCGAAACACTCGCCGCCCGCTACCCCAATGACGACGAAGCGCGGATTTTCAGTGCGCTGTACATCGCCGGCACCCAATCGCAGGCGGATCAAACCTTTGCCGCTTATTTAAAGGCCGCCGCAATTCTAGAAAACCTCTTCGTCAAGTACCCCGATCATCCGGGCGTGGCGCATTACCTGATCCATAGCTACGACGCACCGCCCATTGCCAAGCAGGGCCTGCCCGCCGCCCGCCGCTACGCCAGCATCGCGCCGGCGGCGCCGCACGCGCTGCACATGCCCTCGCACATCTTTACCCGTGTCGGCGCTTGGGAAGACTCGGTCGCGACCAATCGCCGTGCGGCCGAGGTAGCAAAACAGGGGAGTGAAACCGACCAAGCGTATCACGCCAGCGACTATGCGGTGTACGCCTACCTGCAACTTGCGCGCGACGGCGACGCCCGGCGCGAAATGGAGGAAGCGCTCAAGGTCACTGGCGCCAGCCCGGCGCAAGCCATCCCGTATTCGATTGCCGCGATGCCTGCGCGCTACGCGATGGAGCGCGGCGCGTGGCGCGAGGCGATGCAGTTACAACCCCAGCCGACCAAGTTTCCGTTTACAGACGCCATCACGTATTTCGCGCGAGCGCTCGGCGCGGCGCGCACCGGCGACATCGCAGCCGCGGAAAAGGATGCCGAGGAACTTGCACGACTGCACAAAGCCTTGCAAGACGTGAAGAATAACTATTGGGCCACCGAAGTCGAAATCCAGCGGCTCGCCGCCGCGGGATGGATCGCGCTTGCCCAAGGCAAGACGGATGACGCGCTCAAGCTGATGCGCGCCGCCGCCGATCTGGAGGACAAGAACGAGAAGCATATCGTCACGCCCGGCCGCATCGTCCCCGCTCGCGAGCTGCTTGGGGAAATGCTGCTCGAATTGAAGCAGCCGGCTCTGGCGCTCACGGAATTCGAGGCGTCTCAAGCACGCGAACCGAACCGGTTCCGCGGTTACTACGGCGCGGCGCGCGCCGCGGAAGCTGCCGGCGACCGGCAGAAAGCCAGGGCGCACTTCGCGAAGCTCGTTGACCTGTCGAAGAACGCCGACAGCGTGCGGCCGGAACTTGCGCGCGCGAAAGCGTACCTCGGGCAACGATAGTTCGCTCAGGGCGCTCACCTATGGTCGCAGGCGAACGGGCCTCGGCGAGCTCGCGACGATGGGCGGTAAGATTCATCGTCGTCACCGCCCTCGCAACCTGCACGGCGCTCCCCGGCCACGCCGTGGAGTCGGATACCGACCCCCAGGCGGCGGCCGACCCGGACTACGCGGCCGGCAGGAAAGCCATCGAGGCCCGGAACTGGAACGCGGCGATCAAGTCTTTCTCCTCCGCCGCGCGGCGGGCGCCTGACAACGCCGACATCCAGAACTATCTCGGCTACGCCCACCGCAAGGCGGGACAGCTCGATCCTGCGTTCAGGCACTACAAACGAGCGCTGGAGCTGAATCCCCGGCACCGCGGCGCGCACGAGTACATCGGCGAGGCCTACCTCATGGCGGGCGACCTCGCCAGTGCGCGAAAGCATCTCGAAGAACTCCGCAAAATCTGCTTGCTGCCGTGTGAGGAACTCAACGATTTGGAAAAGGCTATCGCGGAGTATCGCGGCAAGCCTCGCACAGGAACGCGTTGACGTATTTGCGAGCGGGCGGAAGGTGCGTACTGCCCTGCTGAGATGCCCCTCGGGCAGAATGCAGCAGCGGAAGCTGCTTGAAATCTGACTACGCGTGACACCAGCTCCTCGCCTGCCCGCGCGGGGGCGGCCGGCTGCGCGTGGGAGAGGGCGCATCGCAATCCTAGCCCCCGCGAGACCACGCGTCCGGCCGGGACCAGACCTCGCGACGCTAGCGCTCCTCGATCTCGCGCTGCTGCGCCGCCTCGGCCGCGGTCTTTGCATCCGAGGGAGCAGCCGCCTCCGCGGCCCGGCGCGCGGCGAACATCCGGGGCCCGACGAAGCCGACGGCGTCCCGGGCAGCGAGGACGAGGGCCCCGGCCGCGGCGTTGACGAGGTCTCGTGCACGCCGGAGGACACGCGACTCACCGCCGAGAAGATCCCGGGCGCCCGCTTCACGGTCATGACCGAGATCGGCCACTTCCCGATGGCCGAGAACCCGGCGCAGTTCCGCCGCTACATCCTGCCCGTCCTCGACGAGATCCGCGCGGCCGCGCGCTGAGGGCCGCGGCGCGGCCGTCACACCGCGCCCCCGAGCACGCGGGTCACGCCGCCCCGCCGATAATCCGCATAGTCGCCGCGTCCCCGCGCACCGCGTCGGGGCGCCCCGCGAAGATGATCTCCCCGCGCTCGATCACGTAGAGGCGCGTGGTGAACTCGGGCACGTGGTGGATATTGGACTCGGCGAGCAAGATCGCGTGGCCGCGCTGGGTGATCTCGGCGAGGCCCCGGCTGACCGCGGGGATGATGGCGGGCGAGAGGCCCTCGAAGGGCTCGTCGAGCAGCAGCATGTGAGGATCCAGCGCGAGCGCCCGCGCCACCGAGAGCATCTTCCGCTCGCCCCCGCTCATCTCGGGCCCCTTGCGGTGGCGGTAGCCGCGCAGCACCGGGAACACCTCGTAGGCGCGCTCGATCCGCTCCGCCGCGGGGCGGCCGCCCGGCCGCGTCCAGGTGGCGATCTCGATGTTCTCCGCCACCGTGAGATCCGTGAAGATCCCGCTGTCCTCAGGCGCGAAGCCGAGACCGCGCTGGGCGATCTCGTGGGTGCGGCGCCCGTGGATCTCCTCGCCCTGGAAGACGATGCGGCCGGTCCGGGGACGGAGGTAGCCCATGATCGCGCGCAGCGTGGTGGTCTTGCCCGCGCCATTGCGGCCCACCAGGCAGACCACCTCGCGGTCCTGGACCTCGAGAGAGACCTGTCGCAGGATATGGCTGCTCTGGATGAACACGTCGAGCGCCTCCAGGGTGAGCATCCCCCTCACCCTGCCCTCTCCCCCTTCGGGGGCGAGGGTATGTGGTGGGTCCGGCCGATGACCATGTCCACCACACGCGCGTCGGCGCGGATCGCGGCGGGCGTCGCGTCGGCCAGCACCTTCCCCTGGTGGAGCGCGACGATGCGGTCCGAGTAGCCGAAGACGATATCCATGTCGTGCTCGACCTGGATGATCGCCTTGAGGCCCATGCGTTGGGAGGCCGTCACCAGGATCTCCATGATGGCCGACTTCTCGGCGGTGCTCACGCCGCTGGTGGGCTCGTCCAGCAGGATGATCTCGGGTCGGAGGGCGAAGGCGGAGGCCACGTCGAGGAGCTTCTTGTCGCCCTGGGGGAGCTGGCGCGCCGGCACGTGACGCTTGTCGGCCAGCCCGAACAGCTCGGCGATCTCGAGCGCGCCGTCCTGGATCTCGCGGTCCCCGGCCAGCGAGCGGAAGAACGACGTCCCCCGACCGAGCCGCGAGATGACCGGGGCCAGCAGGGTCTCGAGCACGGTGAGGTCCGGGAAGATCTGCACGAGCTGGAAGCTCCGGGCGAGCCCGAGCCGGGTCAGGGCCACCGGGCCGATGCCGGCCACGTCGCGCTCCTTGAAGCGCACCGTCCCCGCGGTGGGCCGCAGCACGCCGGTGAGCACGTTGATGAGCGTGGACTTGCCCGCCCCGTTGGGGCCGATGATCGAGACGAACTCGCCGGCCCCCACCGCGAGGCTCACCCCGTCGAGCGCGCAGAAGTCGCCGTAGAGCTTGCGGACGTCGCGGGCCTCGAGGATGACGTCGCGAGTCACGACGGCCGCGGCCTCGCGAAGAAGCCCATGAGCCCGCCGGGGGCGAAGATCACGATGACGGCCAGGATGGCCCCGAAGACGAGCCGCCAGTAGGGCACCACCGACATCACCGTGTCCTGCAGGAAGATGAAGACGAAGGCGCCCAGCACCGGGCCGAAGAAGTGGGCGAAGCCGCCCAGCAGCGCCATGAACACGAGGTTCCCCGAGTGGGTCCAGTAGGCGAGGGTGGGGTCCACGTTGCCGATGGGCGGACCCAGGAGCGCCCCGCCCACCGCCGCGAACACTCCCGAGATCACGAAGGCGTACCAGCGGTAGCGGGTCACGCCCACCCCGAGGGCCTCTGCCTTCGCGGGGTTGTCGCGGATCGTGCGCAGGCAGAGGCCGAAGGGCGAGTGCACGATCCGCCACATGACGGCGGCGGCGATGATCAGCACGCCGAGGCAGTAGTAATAGTAAGGGCCGACCAGGTAGTCGGTCTTGGGCATGGCGTCGAGGTTGAGCCCCAGCAGGAGCGGCCGTGGCACCGGCATGCCCTCGTCGCCGCCGGTGATCCGGTAGAACTTGAGCACGAAGGTGTAGAAGACCATCCCGAACGCGAGGGTGAGCATGCCGAAGTAGATCTTCACGTAGCGCACGCAGAGCAGGCCCACCAGGGCGGCCACGACCGCCCCGAGGATCGCGGCCACCAGCACGACCACCTCGATCGAGCGGATGCCCGCGTGGGCGCCGAGGAAGGCCCCGGTGTAGGCGCCGATGCCCACGAAGAGCGCGTGACCGAACGAGACCAGGCCGGTGTAGGCGAAGAGCAGGTTCAGGCCGAGCAGGATCACCCCGTAGGCCATGAACGGCAGCATGAGGAGCAGCCGGTAGGGGCTCAGCACCAGCGGCAGGACCAGCAGGCCGACGAGGGCCAGGCCCAGGATCAGGCGCCCCCTCACGCGGCCGCTCCGCCGAAGAGCCCGCGGGGGCGCAGGAGCAGCACCGCGATCACGATCAGGTAGATCAGGAGCATCTCGATCTCGGGGTACACGCTGATCGCGACCGCGCGGAGCACGCCCACCACGAGGGCGCCCACCAGCGCGCCGCGCATGCTGCCGAGCCCGCCGATCACCACCACCGCGAAGGCCTCGACGATCAGCTCGATCCCCATCTCGCTCATCGCCGCGGTGGCCGGGATCACGAGCGCGCCCCCGAGGGTGCCGAGCGCGGTGCCGAGGGTAAACACCTTGGCGTAGACCCCGCGCATGTCCACCCCGAGAGCCTCGGCCATCTCGCGGTTGTCGGCAGCGGCGCGGATGATGCGGCCGAACGCGGTGCGGGTCAGCATGAAGCCGAGGCCCGCCGCGATCAGGACGCTGGCCGCGATGACTATCAAGTTATAGACGGGTATTACGGCGCCCAGCAGCCGGGCCTGGCCGTAGAGCAGGTAGTGGCCGGCCGTCGACTGGGGCGCGGTGCCCCAGGTGAGGCGGATCGCGTCCTCCATCATGAGGACCAGCGCGAAGGTGAGCAGGAGCTGGAAGGTCTCGTCGCGGTCGTAGACGAAGCGGAGCAGCCCGCGCTCCACCACGAGCCCCACCGCGCCCACCAGGAGCCCCGCGACCGCGAGCGGCACGATGAAGAGGACCGGGGGGCCCCCGGCGCTCGTGAAGGCCGCGACGGCGGACACACCCACGTAGGCGCCGAGGGCGTAGAACGACCCGCAGGCGAGGTTGAAGATCTTCTGGACGCCGAAGACGAGCTGCAGTCCCGCCGACACCAGGAACAGGATGGCGGCGTGGAAGATGCCGCTCATCAAGACGTTGACGAGGTTCGCGGTCACGCGGGCGAAGGCCCCCTCACCACTGATAGCCCCTCACCCTGCCCTCTCCCCAGAGGGGAGAGGGAGAGAAGGGAGAGGGTGGGAGAGAGGGATCAGATCTTCCAGCCCGCGATCCAGTCCATCAGCTTGGCGCCGGCCGGCTTCATGCCCTGCTTGGTGGAGATGACCTCGAGCGGGTTGACGGTCACGAAGTCGTAGCTGTTCTTGTGGGTGGTGATGCCCTGGTAGAAGCTGCACATCTGGATGTGATCCTCGCGCCAGCTCCGCTTGCCCGAGAGCGACTCGACCTCGATCCCCTCCAGGGCCTTCACCAGCTGCTCCTTGGACGGCCACTGCCCGGCCGAGGCGTAGGCTTTTTCCACCGCGGCCTTGTACGACTCCGCGCAGAAGTAGGCGTGATCGCACTCGTAGGGCGGGTACTCGTTGTACTTGGCCTTGTACTCGCGCACGAATTGCTTGAGCAGCGCGCTGCCCTTGGGATCGTCGAAGTACATCGAGTTGTAGCCGAGCAGGAGCCCCTCGGGGGTGAACTCCTTCTTGAGTGAGTCGTGCACGCCGCCCGCGGTGGTGAACACGCCCTTCATGGTCTTGAAGAGGCCCACCGCCGCCGCCTGCTTCATGATGATGGTGGCGTCGCCCGACCAGAACGAGCACATCAGGAGATCCGCCTTCGACTGCTGGATCGCCGCGATGTGCGACGTGAAGTCGGTGACCCCGAGCTTGGGGAACAGCTCGAGCACGAACTTCACGTCGGGGATGTAGCGCTTGAGCACCGCCTGGTAGGTCTGCCAGCAGTCGTGGCCGTAGGAGTAGTCGTTGCCGATGCCCGCCACCGTCTTGATGCCCTTGAAGTACTTGGGGGTGAGCTGGCCCGCCACGATCGCCTCGACCTCGTTGTCCACGCTGCGGAAGGCCCACTTGGGATTGGGCATGGTCTCGTCCACGCCCTTCTGGGTGGTGCCGTCCCAGGAGAGCCACGGCGTCGCCAGGTCCTCGGCCACCGGGGCCAGCGCCAGCGTCACGCCGGTGGAGATGCCCCCCAGCACGACCTCGACCTTGTCCTGCAGGATGAGCTTGCGGTAGCGCTCGACGGTGTCCTTGGGCGTGGATTCCTCCTCGACCACGAGCTCCACTTTTCGCCCGAGGATGCCGCCGGCTTTGTTGACCCGGTCGGCCCACCACTCGGTGCCACGGAGCCCCGCCGTCCCGACCGGCGCCGCGATGCCGGCCCGGATGGCGACGACGCCGATCCTGACCGGATCCGTCGGCACGCCCTTCTTGGCCTGCGCCCGCGCCACCGCCGGCGCGGCCACCATCCCCGCCGCGGCCGCCCCGCCCACC
>DASQAL010000105.1:0-22331 GCA_035635775.1 Candidatus Acidiferrum sp. | reverse complement strand
CCTCTCCTTTGATTTGCGGATCTCCGCGACCGCGGCCGCGTAGGTGGAGCGCAGCACGTTCGTGTCGGACGAGTAGTTCACGATGGTGGCCCCGAGCGCGATCACTTCGCGCACCGCCTCGATCGTGTCGACGGCCATCGCCACCGTCTTGCCGTGCTTGCGCGCCGCCTCGCCCAGGCGCACGCGGTGCTCGCGGAGGACCGTGGACTGGGACGGTGTGCCGAGGATTCCCAGGTCCTGCGCCAGGTCGGTGGGCCCGATGGTGAGCGCGTCGATGCCCGGCACCGCCGCGATCGCGTCGAGGTGCTCGAAGGCGTGCTGGCTCTCGAGCATCGCGGTCACGTGCACGCGGGCGTTGGCGGTGGCCAGGTGCTCGGCGGGCGGGCGCGCGCGGTAGCCGGTGTGGGGGCCCGAGCCGTACATGCCGCGCGAGCCCAGCGGGGCATAGCGGGTGGCCGCCACGATCTCCGCGGCCTGCTGGGCGTTCTCAACCTGTGGAATATGGAGATTCCAGACCCCCGCATCGAGCAGCCGCGTGATCCACTCGCGATTGCCCTCCGGCGGGCGGACGACCAAGGGGAAGTCGAGCGCCCGCGCCAGCGCGGCCATGTCGGCCACCGTCTCGATCGAGAACGCGGAGTGCTCGAGATCGAGCCGGGCGTAGTCGAGGCCGGCCGCCTGCAGGAGCGTCAGCACCGAGGGCGTGCGGATCATCGTGATCCACGTGCCGATCTGGACTTCGCCGCGCTCGGCCCGCGCGCGATAGGCGTTCTCCGGCAGCTCGGGGGTGGTCATCAGGAGCCCCAGCTCACGCTCTCGCCGCCGTCCACCGCCAGCGAGACCCCGGTGACGAAGCCGGCCTCCTCGGAGTGGAGGTACAGAGCCGCGTAGGCCACGTCCCAGCCGGTGCCCATGCGCCGGCCGAGCGGCACGCGGCGGTCGCGCGAGGCGATGACTTCTTCGCGCGGCGTCCCGGCGGCCACCCGGGACTCGATCGCCATCGGAGTATTCATGAGGCCGGGCAGGATCGAGTTGGCGCGCACGCCGTAGCGGGCGTTGTGGGCAGCCAGGTTCTCGGTGAAGGCGACCACCGCGGCCTTGGTCGTCTTGTAGCCCACCAGCGGGTAGGCGTTCCAGGCGGCCATCGAGGCGATGTTCACGATGGAGCCGTGGGCCTCCCGCAGGGCGGGCAGGGCGTGCTTGCAGGTGAGCCAGGTGGCCTTCAGGTTGACCGCGAGGCTCCGGTCGAACGCCTCCTCGGTGAGATCGGTGGCCACCGCGTCCCCCAGGGCCAGGCTCGCGCCCACGTTATTGTGCAGGATGTCGATCCGTCCGGAGCGCTCGAGCGCCGCCGCGATCAGGCGCTTGACGTCGTCCTCGCGGGTGACGTCGGCCGCGAAGGGCCAGGCCTCCCCGCCCTCTCCCTTGATCAGGTCCACCGTCTCCTGGGCGGAGGCCAGTGCCCGATCCACCACGCACACCCGGGCGCCTTCCCGGCCCAGCACGATGGCGGTGGCCCGGCCATTGCCGACCGTCTGGCCGGGTGTCTGGCCGCCTCCGACGACGATGGCCGCTTTGCCCTCGACGCGCTTGGGCATCGGGGAGCGGGCTACTGCGGACGGAAGCCGGAGGCGCCGACCCAGCCGGTCTCGGACACGTCCACCATCACGCCGTCGGGGCCGCTATCCTGGGCCGACCGCGCGATGTGCTTGATCTTGGGCATGGCATCCTCCCCGGCCTTCCTTCTACCGCGCCGCCGCGACGTATGCAAGGGCATCCCGGGGGCGGCGGACCTGCGATACACTACGCCCCGCCGACACCCGTCACGCCCACCCGGAGGGAGACTAGCTATATGGCGAATGTGCTGAGAGCCGTCCTGGCCGCGCTGGCCCTGGCATTGCCGGCGGTGCCCGCGCTCGCGCAGACCACCACGCTCACGATGTCCTCGTGGGTGTCGCCCCAGCACCACCTGACCAGCACCGTGCTGCAGGGTTGGGCGAACGAGGTGGAGAAGGCGACCAACGGCCGCGTCAAGTTCACCATGCTGCCCAAGCACCCGTCGGCGCCGCCCGGCACCTTCGACGCGGTGCGAGAGGGCCTCGTGGACCTCTCCTACGTCACCGCGAGCTACACGCCGGCGCGGCACATCCTGCCGCTGATGCCGGAATTGCCCGGCGCGGGCGACACCGCCCTCGTCAACTCGGTCGCCTACTCCCGCATCTACTGGAAGCACTTCCACCAGGTCGGCGAGTACAAGGGCGTCAAGCTGCTCGGCGTCTTCACCCACGGCCCCGGCCAGATGTTCACCAAGAAGGCGGTGGCGGGCATCGGCGACGTGCAGGGGCTCAAGATCCGCACCGGCGGCGGCATCGCGGAGGCGGTGGCCAAGGCCCTCGGGGCCGCCGCGTTCGTCAAGCCGGCCCCCGAGTCCTACGAGCTGCTCAAGGGCGGCGTGGCCGACGGCGTCTTCTTCCCGCTCGAGTCCATCATCTCGTTCAAGCTCGAGACCGTGCTCGAGCAGGCCACGCTCTTCCCGGGCGGCATGTACAGCTCCGCCTTCGGCTTCTTCATGAACGAGGACAAGTGGAACAAGCTGCCCAAGCCGGACCAGGACGCGATCACGAAGATCTCGGGCGAGCACATCGCCCGCCTGGCCGGCCGCTCCTGGGACGAGGCGGACGTGAAGGGGCTCGACGCGCTCAAGAAGTCGGGCGTCAAGATCGTGAACGCGGACGCCGCCTTCGTGGCCGAGGTGGCCAAGCGCTCCGCGCCCATCGTGGAGGACTGGATCAAGAAGGCCTCCGCCAAGGGCGTCGACGCGGCCAAGATCCTCGCCGAGTTCCGCGCCGAGCTGAAGAAGGTCGCCGCCGAGAAGTGAGCCGCGCCGAGTGGGGGCGGCGCGTCGAGGTCCTCCTCGGCGTCGCCTCCGCCGTCATCTTGCTGGTCATGATGCTCCTCACCTTCGTGGACGTGGTCGCCCGCTACCTGTTCAACCGACCGATCGCGGGGGCCTTCGAGGTGACCGAGCTCCTGCTGCTGGTGCTGATCTTCGCGGGCCTGCCCTTGGTCACGTACGCCGACGAGCACGCCCTCATGGACTTCATCGACCGGCTGCTGGGCCGCCGGGGGACCGCGGTGCTCGAGCGCGCGGTGCAGGCGCTCTGCGCGGCGGTCATGTTCCTGCTCGCCTGGCTCGTGTGGCTGAAGGCCGACCGCATCTGGGGCTACCGTGACGCCACCGACGTGTTGCGAATTCTCTACGGCCCGTTCGTCTACTTCATGGCCATCGCCATCGGGCTGACCGGGGTGATCCACCTCTACAAGATGGCGTCCCGCCGGTGATCGAGGGGCTGGTCGGCCTGGGCCTCATGATGGTCCTGGCCTTCCTGCGCATTCCCATCTCCTACGCGATGGGCATCGTGGGCATCGTCGGCTACGCCTACATGCGCGACTGGAACTGGTGGGTCGCCTTCGCCACCGCCCAGACCAAGGTCTACGAGACGGGCCGGAACTACACCCTCTCGGTGGTGCCGCTCTTCATCCTGATGGGCAGCTTCGTCACTCGCGCGGGCATGTCGCAGGAGCTCTTCCGCGCCGCCTACACGTGCATCGGGCACCTGCGCGGGGGGCTCGCCATGGCCACCGTCTGGGCCTCGGCGGGCTTCGGGGGCATCTGCGGCTCCTCCATCGCGACCACGGCCACCATGGCGAAGGTCGCGTACCCGTCCATGAAGCGCTTCGGCTACCACGATCAGCTCGCCGCCGGCACCGTGGCGGGCGCGGGCACGCTCGGCATCATGATCCCGCCGTCCACGATCATGATCATCTACGGCGTCTTCACCGAGACCAATATCGGCAAGCTCTTCGCCGCGGGCATCCTGCCGGGCATCCTCGGCGCGGTGCTGCTCTGCGGGGCCATCGCGTGCACCACCTGGCGGCATCCGGACTGGGGCCCGCCCGGCCCGCGCTCGAGCTGGGGCGAGCGCTTCGCGGCGCTGAAGGACGTGTGGGCGGTCGCGGTGCTCTTCGTGTTCGTCATGGGTGGCATCTACGGCGGCCTCTTCACCGCCACCGAGGGGGCGGGGATGGGGGCGATGGGCGCGCTCGGCTTCGCGGTGGCGCGACGCGCGCTCACCTGGCGGACGCTCTACGCGGCGCTGCTCGAGTCCGCCCGCACCACCGCGATGCTGTTCATGATCCTGATCGGCGCGCTGATGTTCGCGGAGTTCGTCAACATCACCACGATGCCGGCCGATCTCAAGAACCTCGTCTCCACCCTGGGACTGAGCCCGTTGATGGTGGTGGCGGCCATCTGCGCGATCTACGTGGTGCTGGGCACCGCCATGGAGGAGCTGTCCATGGTGCTGCTGACCATGCCGGTGTTCTTCCCGGTGATCGTGCACCTGGGCCTCGATCCGGTATGGTTCGGCATCATCATCGTCTGCGTGGTGGAGATCGGGCTCATCAGCCCGCCGGTGGGCATGAACATGTTCGTGCTGAAAAGCCTCCTGCCTCACGTGTCCACCGGCACCGTCTTTCGCGGGGTGATGCCCTTCATGTGGGCCGATGTGGTCCGGCTCGCCATCCTGGTGGCCTTCCCCATCATCTCCCTCTGGCTCCCGAGCCTGATGCGCTGACGGTGGCCGTCACGCCCAGCGAGCCGACCCGCGGGACGCCGGGCCGGGCCCTTGCCTGGCTCGCCGCCGCCGCCCTGCTGGTCATCGCCTGGCTCTCGCATCTCTTCGCCACCGGCCTCCTGCTGGGCGCGCTGATGGCCTTCACGCTCCAGCCGGTGTACGAGCGCCTGGCGCACTGGAGCCGGCGCCCCCTGCTTGCCTCGGTGACGACGGTGCTCGCGACGGGGCTCGTCATCGTGGGCGGCGCGGCGGGCTTCGTGTCGCTCTTCGTGACCCAGGCGGTGGCGCTGGCCGCGGCGGCGCGCGAGGGGCTCAAGCCGGGCGGGACGCTCATCGGCTGGGTCGACGCGGCCACCAGCTGGGTCGGCCGCTTCGGCCTCTCCAGCGAGAAGCTGACCGAGCGCCTCCAGGGCGCGGCCGCCGAGATCGCCTCCGGCTCGGCGGCGGCCGCGGGCACGGTGGCCTCGGTCACCTTCATGACCCTGCTCGGCTTCTTCTTCGCCCTGCTCGCCATGCACGCGATCCTCCGCCACTGGGCGCGCATCGTCGCGACGCTGGAGCGCGTCTCCCCGCTGCGCCCGGAGTACACCCGCGCGCTGCTGGAGGAGTTCCGGCGGGTCGGGCGCGTGACGCTGTCCGGCACGATCGTCACCGGTCTCGTCCAGGGCGCTCTCGCCGGCCTGGGCTACTGGATCACCGGCGTGCCGCAGCCCCTGTTCCTCGCGGTGGCCACCGCGATCGCCTCGCTGGTCCCCGCGGTGGGCACGCTGCTGATCTGGGTCCCCGCGGGCGTCTACCTCTTCGCGGTCGGAAGCCCGACCATGGGGCTGGTGGAGCTGTTGTGGGGCGCGCTGGTGGTCGTCGGCTTCAGCGATTACGTGATCCGGCCGCGCCTGGTGGGCGACGAGGGGATGCCCGTGATCATGACCTTCCTCGCGCTCTTCGGCGGGCTCGAGGTGATGGGCCTGATCGGCCTGATCGCGGGGCCCGTGATCATGGCCCTCGCGGTCGCGGTCCTCAGGCTCTACGCGCGCGAGGCGGGGGCGCGCGGGACGACGGCGCGCTGAGTCGCTTCGGTGACGCCTCAGCTGCGCGCGGCGATCTCCGCGTCGAGCAGCTCGCGCAGCTGGCGGAGGTCGTCGAGGTTGAAGTTCTTGAGCTGATCCTCGACGAGCAACTCGATGGCGCCCTCCACCACGATCTTCTGGTGAAGCGCCTTGAAGAGATTGCCGAGCCACTCGCCCTGCTTCCTCGCATCGGGGTCGAGGTGGATCTTGCCGGACTGCACGAGGGCGACCACGATGTCCCTCGCCATCTCGGAAGTGCTCGGACCCGGTCCGTCACTGCCGTCTCGCATGCGCGTCATGGTCCCAGAGCGTACCAGCGGGTCCGCGCGCCGGCAACCGGGTCGGCGGGTCGATCCCCTCAGAGCGCGCGCAGCCGGGGGTAGAGCAGCGCGGTGGCGCCCGCGAGGGCGACGAGGCCGAGGCCGCTCGCGCCCAGCGCCGCGCTGACGCCGAACAGCGAGGCGAGCGCGCCCATCTGGATCTGGCCGAGCGGGGCCAGGCCGATGGCCACCACCCAGGCGCCGCCGGCGTGCCCGCGCAGGTGCGCGGGCACCCGGAGCTGGAGCAGGCTCTGGGCGAACAGGTCCGCCAGGGCCCCCGCCGCGTTGGCGAGGAGCACCAGAAGCGCCACGCCGACGAAGCCGACGACGTAGGGCGCCACCCCGAGGGCGATCAGGCTCCCGCCGAAGGACATCAGCACCGCCACGAAGAGCGCGCCGCCGCCCGCGGTGAAGCCGCGCATGGAGGCGAGCAGCGCGAGGATGCCGCCCACCGAGCGCGCCGCGTTCAGGGCGCCGAGCCCCTCGGGCCCGGTGTGGAGCACGTCGCGGGCGAGGCTCGGCAAGAGCGCCTGGTGCGCGAAGCCCAGTACCTCGGCGCCGGCGGTGAGCATCATCAGGACCAGCAACATCCGGTCGCGGTTCACCGCGTTGACGAAGCTCGTGATGCCCTGCCATATCGAATCGGATCCGGACGGGGCGGCCGGCGCCACCGCGCGGGCCGGGAGCATGGCGACCGCGCCGGCCAGGTAGGCGGCGGCGACGAAGAGGTAGGCGTGGCCCGAGCCGTAGCGCGCGATGATGGCGCCCGCGCCGAGCGAGCCCAGCAGCCAGCCCGCGCGCATGGCCACGCCCAGGATGGCGAGGCCGCTCACGAGGCCGGCGGCGCCCACCACGTCGTGGGCGTAGCTCTGGCGCGCCGCGTGCTCGAGGCCGCGCAGGATGCCGGCCACGAAGGTGAGCAGGATGAGCTGGGCGAGGCTCACCGCGCCGGTCAGCACCAGCACGCCCATCGCTCCGGTGGTGAGCGCCTGGCCCGCGCCGGTGGCGGCGAGCAGGCGCTGGCGCGGGAGCCGGTCCGCGATCACGCCGGCGGGCACGCCCACGAAGAAGAGGGGCAGGGCGCGCGCGCCCATCGCGGCGCCGACCAGGAAGGGCGAGTCGGTCAGCTCGAGCGCGAGCCAGCCGAGCACGACGGCCTCGCCCATCATGCCGATCGAGCTCAGCAGCGTGCCGGCGCCGAGGTAGCGGAGATCGGGGAGCAGCCGGAGCATCAGCTCCGGCTCGAGAAGGAGGCGAGGGCGGGCCGGCGCAGCCAGGTGACCGCGAGCGGGCCCAGGACCAGCACCGCGCCCACCACGTTCAGGATGGCGAAGCCCCAGAGGCCCAGGATCATCCCGCCGGCCGCGGAGCCGATGGCGCCCATCAGCCCCATGAGGAGATCGGCGAAGCCCTGCACGGAGGCGCGCTCGGACGGGGCGAGCGCGTCGGTGAGCAGCGCGCTGCCGGAGACGAACGCGAGGTTCCAGCCGACGCCGTTCAGGAAGAGGGCGAGGATGACCGGCCCCGCCTCGGTGCCCGGGGCCAGCCCGGCCAGGCCCACCGCGACGATCAGCAGCAACGCGCCCGCGGCGATCACGGGCAGCCGGCCGAAGCGATCGGCGAGCCAGCCGGAGAGGGGCGAGGCCACGTACATGCCGGCCAGGTGGAGCGAGACCGCGAGCCCGATGGTCCCGACCGCGTGGCCCTGGTCGTGGAGATAGAGCGGCGAGGTGGAGGTGGTGCTGATCATCACGAACTGGCTGATCGACAGAGTGGCGAGCGCGATCTGCACGCGCACGTCCGCGAGGATCGCGGTCAGCGTGCGCGCGGCGCCGGCGGGCCGACCCGCGTCGGCGGTCGCCTGCTCCTGGCGGGCGATGGCGAGCGGATCCGGCCGCAAGAAGCAGACGGTCAGGAGCGCGGCCACTCCGTAGCCCGCCACGCTCACGAGAAACGCGCTCGCGGTCGCCGGGACGGAGAGCAGCGCGCTCAGGGAGAGCGCGGGGGCCATCAGGTTGGGACCGATGATCGAGCCCACGGTGGAGCCCCAGACGATCAAGCCCATCGCGCGGCCGCGCTGGGCGGGGGGGCTCACGTCGGCCGCCGCGTAGCGGGCGAGCAGGTTGGACGTGCTCGCGACGCCGAAGAGCGCCATCCCGATGAGCATGAGCGTGAAGCTGCGGCCGGCCACGCCCAGCAGGCCGAGCACCGCGCCGATCACCGCGAGCCCATAGCCGAGGGCCAGGCCCGGGCGGCGGCCCGAGCGCGCCATCAGGCGGGCCAGCGGCCAGCTCGCCAGCGCGGTGCCGAGCGCGCCCACCGCGATCGGCACGCCCGACCAGGTATTGGTGCCGGTGATGCTGGCCGCCATGATGCTGCCGACCGCCAGGCCGATGGCGTGGCCGGTGCTGCCGCAGACCTGGGCCACGAACAGCGTGGCCATCAGCTTGACGCGGACCGAGCCGCGCCGTGACGTCTCTGTCAGGGCGTGCATGAGCGGTCGAGGACCGGGAGGAATCGTATCACGCCCGCTCGGCCCGTCCCGATTCTGATAGGATCTCGGCCGGAGCATTGATCCATGCGCGTGAGCCGCGTCACCCCGTTCCTGGCCGATCTCGGCGGCGGCAAGAACCTGTGCTTCGTCAAGGTCGAGACCGACGGCGGTCCGCACGGCTGGGGCGAGTGCTACACCCAGGCCGACCGCGACACCAGCATCGTGGCGCTCGTGGAGGCGATCGGCCGCTACCTCGTGGGCCGCGACGCCCGCCACATCACTCACTTCCTCCACTGGGCCTACCACGACTGGGCGGCCAAGCGCGGCGCGATGGATTTCTGGAGCGCGGTGAGCGGGCTCGAGCAGGCGCTCTGGGACATCGCGGGCAAGCGCCATCGCGTCCCGGTGCACGAGCTGCTCGGTGGCCCGTGTCGCGACCGCGTGCGGGTCTACGCCAACGGCTGGTACGGCGGCGCGAAGACCCCGGTGGAGTACGCGGCGCGGGCGCGCGACACGGTGGGCCGCGGCTTCGGCGCGCTGAAGTTCGATCCGTTCCCCGGCCCCTGGCGCACCCACATCACGCGCGCGGCCGAGGAGCAGGCGGTGGCCAACGTGGCCGCGGTGCGCGAGGCGGTGGGGGCCGAGGTCGATTTGCTGATCGAGGTGCACCGGCGCCTCGCCCCGATGCACGCGGTCCGGCTCGCCCGCGAGATGGAGCGCTTCCGGCCCTTCTGGTACGAGGAGCCGGTGTCGTCCACGAACCTGGAGGCGCTCGCGGAGTGCCGGCGGCAGATCGCGATCCCGATCGTCACCGGCGAGGAGCTCTACACCCGCGCCGAGTTCCGGCGCGTTTTCGAGCTGCGCGCGGCCGACATCATCAATCCCGACGTGTGCAACTGCGGCGGCATCCTGGAGCTGCGCGCCATCGCCCAGATGGCCGAGCCCTCGCTGGTCACGGTCTCGCCCCACAACTACAACAGCACCACGGTGGGCCTGGCCGCCACCCTGCACGTCTCCGCCGCCATCCCCAACTTCCTCATCACCGAGTACTTCGTGAACTTCGAGGCCCGCGGCCGCGAGATCGCCACCCCCGCCTTCGAGGTGAAGGCGGGGCATATCGCGGTGCC
This sequence comes from Candidatus Acidiferrum sp., assembly GCA_035635775.1. GTDB lineage: Bacteria > Methylomirabilota > Methylomirabilia > Rokubacteriales > CSP1-6 > CAMLFJ01. The sequence continues at coordinate 12,686 of DASQAL010000105.1, read as the reverse complement.
CACGCGGCCCGGCCTCGGCATCGAGCTGGACGAGGCGGCGCTCGCGCGTTTCCCGGCCCGGCCGTCCACCGGACGGACGATGCCCACGCCGGGCGACGAGGCGCCGTGAGAGGAGGGACGTGATGAGGACAGAGGAGCTCACTCGCCGGTCGTTTCTCGCGGGAGGCCTCACCCTCGCGGGCGCCGCGCTGGTGCCGGTGCGCGCTGCGCGCGCGGCCCCCGCCGATCTCGACTTCGCCTCGGCCCTGGACGCGGCCCGGGCGATCCGGAGCGGGCAAGTCTCGGCGGTCGAGCTGACGACACGGCTGCTGGATCGGATCCAGCAGCACAACGGCAAGCTCAACGCCATCGTCGCCCTCGCCGGAGACGCGGTGGAGCGCGCGCGCGCCGCCGACGAGGCGCGGGCGCGGCGCGACTGGTGGGGCCCGTTCCACGGCGTGCCGTGCACGATCAAGGACACCTTCGAGGTGGCGGGCGTGACGACGACCGCGGGCTCGCCCGGGCTGCGGAATCACGTGCCCTCGCGCGACGCGGCGGTGGCGGCGCGGCTCCGGGCCGCGGGCATGGTCATCCTGGGCAAGACGAACGTCCCGCTCTTCGCCGCCGACTGGCAGAGCTACAACGCGGTATACGGCCAGACCAATAATCCCTGGGATGTCACGCGCACGCCCGGCGGCTCGACGGGCGGGGGGGCCGCCGCGCTCGCGGCGGGGCTCACGTATCTCGAGCCCGGCAGCGACCTCGGCGGCTCGATCCGCATCCCCGCGCACTTCTGCGGAATCTACGGCCACAAGCCCTCGCTCGACGTGGTGCCGATGCGCGGCCACATCCCGCCGCCGCCCGGCATCTCGGCGTCTCCGCCCTCGACGCTGCCGGTGGCCGGGCCACTCGCGCGCTCCGCCGCCGACCTGCGCGCCGCCCTCGAGGTGCTGGGCGGGCCCGACGGCGACGACGCCCGAGCCTGGCGATGGTCGCTGCCGCCCGCGCGCGGCGCCCGGCTGGCCGACTACCGCATCGGCTACGTGCTCGACCATCCGCAGTGCCCGGTCTCCCCGGAGGTGGGCGACGCGCTCGCGGCGACGATCGAGGCGCTGCGGAAGGCCGGGGCGCAGCTCACCGAGGGCTGGCCTCCGGGCGTGAACGCGGAGGAGCAGTTCGACGCCTACTACACGCTGCTCGCGGCTCGATTCACGGCTCCGGTGCGCGAGGATCAGCTTCCCGGCCTGCGGCAGCGCGCGGCCAACCAGGACGGCTCGTACCTCGCCCGGTATGCCCGTGCGGTCACCGCGTCCGACGCGTACATGCGGACCGTGGAGACCCGGCGCCGGGCCGCGCGCGGCGTCTGGCAGGCCTACTTCCGCACCCACGACGCCTTCCTGCTGCCGACCGCGCTGGTGCCCGCGTTTCCTCACGATCAGGTCGGGACTCCGGTCACGCGCGTCCTCGCCACGCCACGTGGCGAGCGACCGTATTCCGATCTCCTCTTCTGGATCTCCTTCGCGTCCCTGGCCGGTCTGCCCGCGACGACCGCGCCGGTCGGCCTCACGCCCGGCGGGCTGCCGGTGGGCATCCAGATCATGGGCCCGTATCTCGAGGACGCCACGCCGATCGATCTGGCGGGCCGCCTCGCCGACGTGGTCGGCGGCTTCCGCCCGCCCCCGGGGTTCTGAGCATGCCGATGAGCGAAAGTCAGTGGGCGGCCCTCTGGCCGCTCGATCCCACCGTGGCGTTCCTGAACCACGGCTCGTACGGGGCCTGTCCGACCGAGATCCTCGAGCACCAGAGCGCGCTCCGCGCCCAGCTCGAAGCCGAGCCGGTGCGGTTTCTGGGGCGGGAGCTGGAGGGGCGCCTCGACACCGCGCGGGCGGCGCTCGCCGCCTTCGTGGGCGCCGACCCCGACGATCTCGCGTTCGTCGCCAATGCCACCGGGGGGGTCAACGCGGTGCTGCGCTCGCTCTCGCTCGAGACCGGCGACGAGCTGCTCACCACCGATCACGCCTACGCGGCCTGCAAGAACACGCTGGACTACGTCGCGCGGCGGAGCGACGCGCGGGTCGTCGTGGCCACGATCCCGTTTCCGGCGGCGTCCCCGCAGGCGGTCGTGGACGCGGTGCTGGCGCAGGTGACGTCGCGCACGCGCCTGGCCCTGCTGGATCACATCACGAGCCCCACCGGGCTGATCCTGCCCATCGAGCGCCTGGTCACCGAGCTGCGCGGGCGGGGCGTGGAGACGCTGGTGGACGGTGCGCACGCGCCCGGGATGGTCCCGCTCGATCTCCGCGCGCTCGGCGCCGCCTACTACAGCGCCAACTGCCACAAGTGGCTGTGCACGCCGAAGGGCTCGGCCTTCCTCTGGGCGCGCCGCGATCGCCAGGCCGACATCCACCCGCTGACCATCAGCCACGGCGCGACGGGCGAGCGACCCGGCCGGTCCCGCTTCCGGCTTGAGTTCGACTGGACCGGCACCCAGGATCCGACCGCGTGGCTGACCGTGCCGAAGGCGATCGACTACCTGGCCGGGCTGGTGCCGGGCGGGTGGCCCGCCTTGATGGCGCGCAATCGCGCGCTGGCGCTCGAGGCGCGGCGGCTGCTCTGCGCCGCCGTCGGGACGGCGCCGGCCTGCCCGGACGAGATGATCGGCTCGCTCGCGAGCGTGATCCTGCCGGACAGCGTGACGACCGAGACCGGGTGGCGGGTGCCCGAGCCGCTCCAGGCGCGGCTCTTCGCCGGCCACGGCATCGAGGTGCCGATCATGCGCTGGCCCGCGCCGCCGCGGCGGCTCGTCCGCGTCTCCGCCCAGCTCTACAACCGCACCGAGCAGTACGCCCGCCTGGCCGACGCGCTCGCCAAGGAGCTCGCGGCCGAGCAGGGCTAGCTCCACCCTCACCCCAGCCCTCTCCCTCGGAGAGGGAGAGGGAGTCGTTTCGACCACCCTCTCCCCCGCGGAGGGGGAGAGGGCAGGGTGAGGGGGCGAAGCAGGTGAGGGGGCTCTAGTCCGTCAGCGAGCGGTAGATCTCGACCTCGGCGGGGCCCTCGGTCAGGCCTTCCCTCTCGCGGCGCTCCCGGTAGGCGGCCAGGTACGGCGCCTTGCGGTGCAGCTCGAAGGCGGCGTCGTCCTTGTACTGCTCGTAGAAGATGAAGAGGTCGGGGTCCTTGCTGGAACGATGCGGGCGGTAGATCAGGAGGCCCGGTTCCGCCTTCGTCACGACGGCCACCTGCTCCTTCAGCAGCGCGGCCAGCGCGTCGCCCTTACCCTTCGCGGCCCGGATCTTCGCGATCACCGTGAGCACTTCGGCCATGACAGGATCTCCTTGGGTCTATCGGGTGAGGATGCGGGTCAGGCGCCGGCGCCGCGCGTGGCCCAGCGGAGCATGCGGGGCTCTCGCTCCACGCGCAGGCTGACGAGACCGGCGGCCGCCAGCAGGACGCAGGCGATGGCGAACATGACGCCGTAGCCGCCCGTCGCCTCGAAGAGGGCGCCCGCCAGCCAGGAGCCGAGCGCCGCGCCGGTCTGGTGCACGAGGAAGATCACACCGAGGATGGAGCCCACCGAGTAGCGGCCGTAGATGTCGGCGGTGAGCACCGAGGTCATCGACATGGAGCCGGCTACCGTGATGCCGCCCACGATGGCCACCCCGATCATCGCGGCCGGATTGTCCCGGATGAGGAAGAGCCCGGCGAAGATGAAGGCGCGCCCGGCGTAGATGGCGGCCAGCACCGGCCGCGCCCCGAAGCGATCCGACAGCGCGCCCAGGGTCAGGGTGAAGACGATGCTCGAGGCGCCGAGCACGCCGATCACCCACGAGGCGAATATCGGGGTGTAGCCGTGGTCGGTGAGCATCGGCACGCCGTGCGCGGACACCAGGGCCATCGAGAACCCGCAGGTGAAGAACGCGCCGCCGAGCTGCCAGAAGGCCACCGTGCGTAGCGCGGTGCTCGCGAGGGTGCGGGTGATGACCGGCACGGGCGCCCCCGCCACCGCCGCGTCGCCGTCGGGCCGCATCCCCATCTCCTCGGGCGAGTCGCGCACCACGAAGAGGCAGAGCGGGAGCATGCCCACCAGCACCGCCGCGCCCAGCACCATGTAGGCGGTCCGCCAGTCGAACGCCACGATGAGCCACGCCACCACCGGCACCAGCAGGCTCATGCCGGTCATCGCCGCGCTGCCGAGCACGGACACCGCGGTGCCGCGTCGGCGCACGAACCAGCGCGTGACCACCGCGTTGGCCACCACCGGGCCGGTGCAGGCGAGCCCGAGCGAGGCGAGCACGCCGTAGACCAGCGCGAGCTGCCAGAGGTTCTGGCAGTAGCCGGTCAGCGCCAGGGAGACGGCCAGGAGCACCGAGCCCGCCGCGGTCACCCGCCGGGCCCCGAAGCGGTCGGTGAGGCCGCCGATCCAGGGCATGAACGCGCCGTAGAGGAAGAGGCCGAGTGCGATGACCAGCGAGAAGGCCCCGCGGTCCACGCCCAGATCGGCCACCATCGGCTTGAGGAAGGGCCCGACCGCGTGGCGCACGCCGGCGGAGACGAAGACCATGACGGAGAAGGCGACGGCGACCCACCAGCCGTAGAACACCGGGGACGAGGGCATGAGCGTGCCCGCGATTATAGCAGCCGGAGCCGCCGCGACGCGAGGAGGACGAGCGCGTTGGCGGCCACCATCGCCCCGCCCACCAGCACCGCGAAGCGGGCGTCCACCGCCGCCGTGAGGACGCCGCCCAGCAGGCCGCCGAGGGGCAGCAGATTCCAGCAGAGCGCGTAGAGGCTCATCACGCGGCCCCGCAGGTGATCGGGCACCGCCTGCTGGAGATGCGTGCTGACCTGGGTCAGATAGAACGTGTTGCTGAAGCCGACGCAGGCCAGCATGGGCAGGGCCAGCCCGAGGCCGGGCGACTGCGAGAAGATCGCCAGGCCGAGCCCCATGCCCGCCGCGCCCGTCAGGATGATGAGCCCGCGGTGGCGGAAGCGCGCCGCGAGGCTGGCCACGATCAGGGTGCCGACGAGCGCACCCGTGCCGTGCGCGGCGTTGAGCAGGCCGAAGCCGGTCGAGCCGGCCTCGAAGTACACGTCCGCGAAGATCGGCAGCAGCGTCACGTAGGAGAGGCCGAAGACCGCGTTGAAGAGCGCCAGGCAGATCAGCGCCGCGAACACGAAGTTGTGGCGGACGAAGCTCAGCCCCTCGATGAGCTGGGCGCCCATGTGCCCGCCGGCCACGGGTGCTGATCGCGCGTCCACGCGCAGCCGCGCGTACATCACGAGCGCCATCCCGGAGGCGACCGCGGCGATGGCGAGCCCGACCGTGCCGCCGAAGGCCGCGATCAAGATGCCGGTGAGGGAGGGCCCGATCATACGGCCGGCCTGCCAGGGGATCGAGCCGAGCGCGATCGCGTTGGGCAGCCGCTCCCGCCCGACCATCTGCGGCACCATGGACATCCGGGTCGGCTCGTCGAAGGCGCGAAAGGTATTGCTGAGCGCGGCGAGGGCCAGGAGGTGCTCGACGCGGATCAGCCCGAGCGCGGACAGCGCGAAGGCGGCCACCAGGGTCGCGGTCGTGAGCACCTGGGTGGCGAGGAGCAGGCGCAGCCGGTTCACGCGATCGGCGAGCACGCCGCCCCAGAGCTGGAAGACGACCAGCGGGACGCCCTGGGCGAGCCCGAGATAGCCCAGGTAGAGCGCGTCGTGGGTGACTTCCCAGACCATCCAGGCGAAGGTCACGTACTCGGCGCGGTGGCCGAGCACGTAGAACACGAGGCCGATCCAGTAGAGGCGATAGTTCCGCTCCCGGAGCGACGCGAAGGTGGAGGCGGGGGAGACGGGTTCTCCTCAGGCCCGCCAGGGCTCGACGAGGATCTTGGCGTGGCGCTCGGGCGAGGCGAGGGCCTCAAACGCGCGGGCCACGCCCTCGACGCCCACCTTGCCGGTGATGAGCGGGGCGACCGGGATGCGGCCCTCCGCGATGTGGTCGAGCGTCGCGGCGAACTCGTCCGGGGTGTAGCCCAGCACGAACTGAAGGTTCAGCTCCTTGCTGATGCCGAGCATCGGGTAGATCGTGTCGGCCTCCATGCACACGCCGACCACGATGATCCGCGTGCCCCGCGGGGCGGCGGCCATGATCTGATCGAGCACGCCCGGCACGCCCACGCACTCGAAGACGACGGCCGGGCGCCGGGGCGGCCCCGCGATCCAGGGCGGCAGGACGGGTGCGCGGCTCGTGTCGCGCCAGACCGCGGCCTCGCGCCAGCTCTGCCACGGCGTGCTCTGTGTCGGATCCACCACGAGGTCGGCGCCCAGCGCGGTCGCCAGCTCCCGGCGGCGGGCGGAGAAGTCCGCGGCCACGATGGGCCGCGCGCCGTGCAGGCGCAGCGCCGCGATCACGGCCAGGCCCACCGGGCCGCAGCCGATCACCAGGGGGGCGTCGTCGGACTCGAGGCGGGCCTTGGCCACCGCGTGGAGGCCCACCGCCATCGGCTCCGTGAGCGCGGCGTGCTCGGTGACGAGCCCGTTCGGCACCGGGAGCAGGAGCGACTCGGTGAGGCGCATGTACTCGGCGTAGCCGCCGGGCGTGTCGTTGGAGTAGCCCACCGTGCGCGGGCCGTCGGCGCGGATCAGGCTCGGCCGGGAGCAGACGCGCGTGCCGGTCCGGAGGACCCGGGTCGTCTCCGGCCCGTACTCGACGATCTCCGCGCAGAACTCGTGGCCCATCACCACGTCGCGCGTGAGATCCATCGTGAAGACGCTGCCCGCGCGGCGTGACGCCTCCACGAACTGCTCGGCGTGCCGGAGCGCGTGGAGATCGGAGCCGCAGATGCCGCAGGCCAGCGTCTTGACCATCACCTCGCCGGGACCCGGCTCGGGCTGGGGCAGGTCGGTGACGACGAGTCGCTTGTTCCGCATCACGGTGGCGCGCATCTATCTCACCTCCACGATCAGCTCCACCTCGACCGAGACATTGGACGGCAGCGAGGAGAGGCCGACCGCGCTGCGGGCGTGACGCCCGGCCTCGCCGAAGAGTTCCTCGAGCAGATCGGACGCGCCGTTGATGGCCGCGGGCTGGGTGGCGAAGTCGCGCCCGGCGTTCACAAAGCCCACGACCTTGACCACGCGCTTCACCCGGTCGAGCGAGCCGACCGCCTGCTTCACGCAGGCCAGGCAGTTCAGCGTCGCGTCGCGCGCCGAGAGGTAGGCGTCCGCCTGGCTCACCTCCTGGCCGACCACGCCCACGTAGCGGCGTTCCCCGTCGATCCGGGCGGTCTGCCCGGAGGTGAAGACCAGATTGCCCACTCGCGCGGCGGGCAGGTAGTTGCCGACCGGCACCGGTTGCTGCGGCAGCTCGAGCCCCAGCTTGGCGAGCTTCTTCTCGATCCGCCTCGCGTCCGGCACTGGCGTCAGATCCGCTCCGCCTCGGCGAGCATGGCCTCGTACCCGGACACGATCTGCCGGGGAATCTCCACCAGGTCCAGGATGCGGTCGAAGTCCTTGAAACCGGACCCGGTGAGCACGCAGACCACCGACTCGCCGCGGTCGATGAGGCCGTCCTGCACGCCGCGGCGGACCGCCGCGACGGTGACCGCGCCGCTGGGCTCGATCATGAGCCCCTCCTGGGCGAGCAGGCGCACCGCCTCGAGGATCTCCGCCTCCTCCACCGCGAGCCCGTCGCCATCGGAGGCCCGGACGGCCGCGAGCGTCTGGTCGCCCAGCAGCCCCGGGTCGGCCGCGGCCACCGCGCTCGCGATCGTGGGCTGCTTCTCGACCGGCTCCACGCGCGGGAGGCCCTTCTTCCACGATTCCACGATGGGCGCGCAGCGCGCGGCCTGCACCGCGGTCATCTTGGGGAGCCCGTCAATCCATCCGAGCGTCCGCAGCTCGTTGAAGCCCTTCCACGTCTTCACGAGCGACATGCCCCCGGCACAGGGATGCAGCACCCGGTCGGGGACGCGCCAGCCGAGGTCCTGGGCGATCTCGTACGCGTAGGTCTTCTTGCCCTCGTAGCGGAACGGATTGTCGGTGCCGCAGTCGTACCACTTGACCCGGCCGCTGCCGATCAGCTTCCGGTACATGGCGTTGATCTGCGAGTAATGACCGTCCACGCGGATGAGCCGGGCCCCGAAGAAGACGGCCTGCGCCATCTTCGGGACCGGCGTGTCCTTCGGGCAGAACACCACGCTGCGGAGCCCGGCGCGCGCGGCATAGGCGGCGGTAGACGAGGCCTTGTTGCCGGTGGAGTCGCAGGAGAGCACGTCGTAGCCGAACTCCATCGCCTTGGTCGCGGACACCGTGATCGAGCGATCCTTGAGCGAGCCGGTCGGATTGGCGGCGTCGGACTTGAGCCAGAGCTCGCGCACCCCACAGGCGCGGGCGAGGCGCTCCGAACGTAAGAATGGGGTGCCGCCCTCGCCCAGCGTCACGATGCGGGTCGGATCGAGCACGGGCAGCAGCTCCCGCCAGCGCCAGACGCCGGCGGGGCGCCGGGCGAGCGCGTCGCGGTCCACCTCGCGGCCGAAGCGGGCCAGATCGTAGCGGGCCTCGAGCAGGTGGTGGCAGCGCGGGCAGAGGAGCAGATCCTGGTCCGGCGCATAGGCCGTGCGGCACCCGAGGCAGTCGAAGCCGGTGAAGTACAGGTGCGTCATCCCTCGGGCGATAGTATGCTCCCGGCATGGCCCGCCTCAAGCTCGTCCTCGCGATGATGATGCACGAGACCAATACCTTTTCGCCGGTGCCCACCCCACTTTCGTCGTTCCGGCCGCTCCAGGGCGAGGCCGCGATCGCGGAGTTCAAGGACACCAATACCCAGCTCGGCGGCTTCCTCCACGTGGCCGAGCAGGCGGGGGCCGAGATCGTCCTGCCGGTGGCGGGTGGGGCGCACCCGTCCGGCTACGTCGAGCCGGCGGCCTACGAGGACATGGTCGAGGCCATCGTGGGCGCCGTCCGCGGCGGCTGCGACGCGGTGTTCCTGGCGCTCCACGGGGCGATGGTGGCCGCGCACGTGGACGACGGCGAGGGCGAGCTGCTGCGCCGGATCCGCGCGGTGGCGCCGACGGTGCCGATCGCGGTGGGGCTCGACTTCCATTCGCACATGACCGCGGCCATGGTGGACAACGCCAATGTCATCGCCGGCTACTGCACCTACCCGCACGTGGACATGGGCGAGACCGGCCAGCGCGCCGGGCGGACCATGCTGCGGGCGCTGCGCGGGGAGATCGAGCCGGTGATGGTCTGGGGCTCGCGGCCCATGATGACCAGCACGCTGGTCCACACTCCGTCGCGCCAGCCCATGAAGGACGTGATGGACATGGCGATGGCCGCGGAGGCCTCGGGCGCGGTGCTCAACGCCTCCGTGTTCGGCGGGTTCCCGCACTCCGACATCCCGCACATCTCGCTCTCCGCGGTCATCGTCTGCGATCGCCGGACCGACGCGGGTCTGGCCCTTCGAGACCGGCTGCTCGCGATGGCCTGGGATCGGCGGCCGGACTTCCTCTATAACGGCGCCCCGCTGGCCGGCCAGGTCGCCCACGCCCGCTCGCTAGGCGATGGACCAATCGTTTTGGTAGATCACGGCGACAACACCGCCTCCGGCGGCACCCAGGACGTGATGAGCGTGATCGAGGAGGTCATGCGCCAGGGGCTGACCGACGTGGTGGCCGGGCCCATCTGCGATCCGGCGGGCGTGCGGCGCCTCGTGGAGGCGGGCACCGCGGCCGGCGTCACGCTGCCGCTGGGCGGCCGCATCGACATGCCGCAGATCAACCTGACCGGCAAGCCGCTCAACCTGACCGGCAAGGTCACCCGCATCACCGACGGGCAGTTCACCGTCACCGGGCCGATGGCCACGGGTACGCGCGTGCGCATGGGCCGGACCGCGGTGCTCGACACCGGGGCCATGCAGATCGTGGTCTCGGAGGGCCGCAGCGAGCCGTTCGATACCGGGGTCTTCACCCACTGCGGCATCGACCCGCGCCGCAAGAAGTACGTGCTGATCAAGTCACGCCAGCACTTCCGGGCCGGCTTCGAGCCGATCGCCCGGCACATCGTCCTCTGCGACGGCGACGGCGTGACCAGCTCCGACCTGCGGCTCTTCACCTACCGGAACCGCCGGCGGCCGCTCTATCCCTTCGAGCGCGACCTGTAAGGAGGCTCGTCATGGACTATGGGCTCTTCACGATGCCGTCGCACCCGCCCGAGCGGAAGCTCTTCGACGGGCACCAGTGGGATCTCCAGCAGCTCCGCTGGGCGGATGAGCTGGGCTTCAGCGAGGCCTGGATCGGCGAGCACCACACCGCGCCCTGGGAGCCGCACCCCTCACCGGACCTGCTGGTGGCCCAGGCGCTGCTCCAGACCAAGCGCATGCGCATCGGGCCCGGCGGCTTCCTGATGCCGTACCACCACCCGGCCGAGCTGGCCAACCGGGTGGCCATGCTCGACCACCTGGCCCAGGGCCGGCTCAACTTCGGGGTGGCCGCGAGCGGGCTGCCGAGCGACTGGTCCATGTTCAACGTGGACGGCATGTCGGGGCAGAACCGGGAGATGACGCGCGAGTCGCTCGACATCATCCTGCGCCTCTGGAGCGACGAGCCCGAGTTCGACTACAAGGGCAAGTTCTGGCACGTCACCAAGACCGGGACGATGTTCAACACGCTCAAGCCGCACATCTACCCGTTCCAGAAGCCGCACCCGCCGATCGGCGTCGCCGGGCTCAGCAAGGGCTCGGACACGCTCAAGCTGGCGGGCGAGCGCGGGTTCTGGCCGATGAGCCTCAACCTGAACCCGGGCTACGTGTCGAGCCACTGGGACGCGGTGGAGGAGGGTGCGGCGCGCACCAAGCGCACGCCCAAGCGCTCGGACTGGCGGATGGTCCGCGAGGTCTTCGTGGCCGACACCGACGCGGAGGCGCTGCGCCTCTCCGCGGGCGGCATGATGGGCCGCATGATGACCGAGTACTTCCTGCCATTGCTGGCCGCCTTCGGCTTCACCGAGTACCTCAAGCACGATGCCTCGGTGCCCGACTCGGACGTGACCCCGGAGTACTGCGCCAAGCACAACTGGCTCATCGGTTCGCCCGCCACCGTGTCCGACAAGCTCAACCGTCTCTACGAGGAAGTCGGCGGCTTCGGCACGCTGCTCGTGTTCTGCTTCGACTACAACGAGAACCCCAAGGCCTGGCACCACTCGATGGAGCTGCTCGCCAAGGAGGTCATGCCCCGCTTCACGGGCATGGTACCCAGGTAGAGGTGGACACCCGCTCGCTGCGGCCGACGGTCGTCGAGGTCAGCCTCGCCCGTCTCGCGGAGAACTTCCGCGCGATCCAGGCGGCGGTCGCGCCGGCCGCGGTGATGCCGATCGTGAAGGCCAATGCCTACGGCCACGGGCTCGTGCCCGTGGCCGGGCACCTGGTCGCGCTCGGGGCCCGGTCGCTGGGCGTGGCGTTCCTGGAAGAGGCGGTGGCGCTGCGCGAGGCCGGCGTCACCGTGCCCATCCTGGTCATGGGCGGCATCTTCGGCGACCAGATCCCGATCTTCCTGCGCCACGGGCTCACGCTGACCGCGTCGTCCATCGACAAGCTCAAGCAGGTCGACGAGATCGCCGGCCGGCTGGGCGTCACCGCGACCGTGCACCTCAAGATCGACACGGGCATGGAGCGGATCGGCGTCCACTACTACAACGCGCGCGGGCTCCTCGAGCGGGCGGCGGACTGCCGGCGCGTGCAGGTGGAGGGCATCTACTCCCACTTCGCCAACGCGGACGCCCTGGATCTGGCCTCGGCGCGGCTGCAGCTCGCGCGCTTCCTCGAGGTGCTCGAGTGGTACGACAAGCAGGGCGTGCCGCCGCCGGTGCGCCACATGGCCAACTCCGGCGCGGTGCTCCAGCTCCGCGAGAGCCACCTCGACCTGGTGCGGCCGGGCATCCTGCTCTACGGCGTCTACCCGTCGATCGAGGTGCGGAAGACGATCGCGGTGCGCCCGGCGCTATCGCTGCGCTCGCGCGTGGTCTACTTCAAGGTCGTCCCGCCCGGGCATCCGGTGAGCTACGGCTCCACGTGGCAGTCCGACCACCCGGTGCGGGTGGTCACGGTCCCGGTGGGCTACGGCGACGGCTACTTCCGCGCGCTCTCCAACGTGGCCCACGTGCTGATCCGCGGCAAGAAGTACCCGGTGGTGGGGCGCGTCTGCATGGACCAGATCATGGTGAACATCGAGTGGGAGACCGCCTACAACGACGACGTGGTCACCCTGCTCGGCGCCGACGGTGACGAGCTGATCACCTGCGAGCACCTCGCCGAGTGGGCCGGCACCATCCCCTACGAGGTGTTGACCAACCTGAACACGCGTATCCCTCGCGTCTACGTCTAGGACGGGGTCAGGTCTTGAATTACGACATTTCTCCGCTTCGGCGTGGCCAAGATCGTTGCGGAATGTCGTAATTCAAGACCTGACCCCAGATACCCAGCCGTAGAAGCGGTGGCTGGGGGCGGGGCCCTCGTCGAGATAGGTCATCTTCATGCGGGTCAGGTAGTCCTTGGGGATCTCGTTGCGCTTGGCTCGGACGTCCATGTTGAAGACGCGGGCGGCGTTGAGGCCGAAGATCTGCTCCTTGACCTGACGGGTGAGCGGCTTGTAGCCGTGGGCGTCGATCAGGGCCTGCGGGATCTCGAAGCGGCGGAAGGCCTCGATCTGCCATTGAGGAGTTCCGTA
>DASQAL010000104.1:0-11545 GCA_035635775.1 Candidatus Acidiferrum sp. | reverse complement strand
TTCAAGGCGCTCCACGACCTGAACTTCTTCATGGACTACCACGAGCTGCGGGTGGTGATCGGCCCCAACGGCGCGGGTAAGACCACGCTGCTCGACGTGATCTCGGGCAAGGTGGAGCCCGCGGCCGGCCGCGTGATCTTCGGCAAGCACACCGAGCTGGTCGGGCTCCGCGAGAACGAGATCGCGAGCCTCGGCATCGGGCGGAAGTTCCAGACGCCGTCCATCTTCGCGAACCTGAGTGTGCGCGAGAACCTGGAGCTGTCGCTGGCCCGGCCGAGCAAGGGGGTCATGGCCACCCTGCGGGCCCGCCTCGACGGCGCCCAGCGGAGCCGGGTCGAGGAGACCCTCGAGACCATCGGCCTGGGTGGCCGCGGAGCGGAGCGGGCGGGCGGGCTCTCCCACGGCGAGAAGCAGTGGCTCGAGATCGGCATGGTCATCGTGCAGCAGGCCAAGCTCCTGCTGGTGGACGAGCCGGTGGCGGGGATGACCGACGAGGAGACCGCACGCACCGCCGAGCTCCTCCTGTCCATCGCGCGGGACCGGGCGGTGCTCGTCATCGAGCACGACATGGAATTCGTCCGGAGTCTGGCCCGGAAGGTCACGGTGCTGCACGAGGGTAGCGTGCTCTGCGAGGGCTCGGTGGACCAGGTGCAGCAGGATGAGCGGGTGCGGGAGGTGTACCTCGGCCGGAGCGGCTCGAAGCAGGCGGCCCGTGCTTGAGGTGCGCGGCCTCAACGCGTTCTACGGCGAGAGCCAGGTGCTGTGGGACGTCTCCCTCGACGTCCCGGCGGGCAGCGTGGTGTGCCTCATGGGGCGCAACGGGGTGGGCAAGACCACGCTGCTCAAGTCGATCATGGGGCTCCTGCCCACGCGCTCGGGGCGTGTCACGTTCGACGGGACCGACCTGGGCGTCCGGCGGCCGGAGGAGCGGGCCTCCTGCGGGATCGGGTACGTGCCCCAGGGCCGCGAGATCTTCCCGAACCTCACGGTGCAGGAGAACCTGCGCATGGGCATGCTCGGTCGCGGGCGCCCCGGGGGCAACGGCCACGGCGACCCGCTCGAGCGCGTCTTCGAGCTGTTTCCCAAGCTGAAGGTGTTGCTCGGCCGCAAGGGCGGCGTGCTCTCGGGCGGCGAGCAGCAGCAGCTCGCGATCGCGCGGGTGCTCCTGGCGCGCCCGAAGCTCCTCCTGATGGACGAGCCCACCGAGGGGATCCAGCCCTCGGTCATCGACCAGATCGAGGAAGCCATCGAGCGGATCAAGGCGCAGGGCATCTCGGTCCTCCTGGTCGAGCAGTACCTCGAGTTCGCCTGGCGATTGGCCTCCGCCTACGCGATCATGCGGAAGGGCACCATCGTGTCGAGAGGCGCAACGAAGGATCTCCGGGAGGATATGGTCAGGCAGCACCTGACGGTTTAGACTCCCCCCATGCATCTGACCCCCCGCGAGCAGGACAAGCTGCTCATCTTCACCGCCTCGGAGCTGGCGCGCCGGCGCCGGGCCCGCGGCCTCAAGCTGAACTACCCCGAGGCGCTCGCCCTGATCACCGCGGAGGTGCTGGAAGGCATCCGCGACGGCCGCACCGTCTCCGACCTGATGGCCTTCGGCATCACCATCCTCACCCGCGACGACGTGATGGAAGGCGTGCCGGAGATGCTCGAGGAAGTGCAGGTCGAAGGCACGTTCCCCGACGGGACTAAGCTCGTGACGATTCACCACCCGGTGCGGTGATGGCTAACGGATCCGCACCTCTATCCAATGCGGGGGCCCAGAAATGGCCCCCGCACTCCCCCATTGCCGCGCTTTGCGCGGCTGAGCCCCGACCGAGCGCTGCGAGCATCCACGCGTCCCCCGAGCGCCAGCCCGGGTTGTCCGCGGATTGGGGGAGTGCGGGGGCCATTTCTGGGCCCCCGCATAAAATAGACGAGCGGGTAGCACCTTCCACCCAAACCAGTGTCCGCACATGATTCCGGGGGAATATCTGCTCGGTGACGGTGACATCGAGGCGAATGCGGGGCGCAGGACGGTGCAGCTCACGGTGGCGAATACCGCGGATCGGCCGATCCAGGTGGGGTCGCACTTTCATTTCTTCGAGGCGAACCGGGGACTGCGGTTCGATCGCGAGAAGGCGTTCGGGATGCGGCTCAATGTGCCGGCGGGGACCGCGGTGCGGTTCGAGCCAGGGGACGAGAAGGTGGTCACCTTGGTGGAGCTGGCCGGCGCGCGGGAGGTCTACGGCCTCAATGCTCTCACCGATGGGTCCGTCGCTGCGTCGGGCCGTGCCGCGAGCGTGAAGCGCGCGAAGGCGGGCGGCTTCCTCGGGGCCGGCTCGTGAGCCTGCGGCTGCCGCGGAGGCAGTACGCCGATCTCTACGGCCCTACCGTCGGCGACCGGGTCCGGCTCGCGGATACGGATCTGCTGATCGAGGTCGAGCGCGACTTCACCGCCTACGGCGACGAGGTGAAGTTCGGCGGCGGCAAGGTGATCCGCGACGGCATGGGCCAGTCCGCCCGCGCCACCGCGGGCCCCGGCGTGCTGGACCTGGTGATCACCAATGCTCTGATCCTCGATCACTGGGGCATCGTGAAGGCGGACATCGGCATCCGGGCCGGGCGCATCGTGGCCATCGGGAAGGCGGGCAACCCGGACATCATGGCGGGGGTGACCGCGGGCATGGTGATCGCCGCCTCCACCGAGGTGATCGCGGGGGAGGGGCGCATCGTCACCGCCGGCGGCATCGATAGCCACATCCACTTCATCTGTCCGCAGCTCGTGGACGAGGCGCTCTCCGCCGGGCTCACCACCCTGATCGGTGGCGGCACCGGCCCCGCCACCGGCACCGCGGCCACCACCTGCGCGCCCGGGGCCTGGAACATCCACCGCATGCTGGAAGCCGCGGAGGCCTTCCCGATCAACCTGGGTTTCCTCGCCAAGGGGAATGCCTCGCGGCCCGCGCCGCTGCGGGAGCAGATCGAGGCGGGAGCGATCGGCCTCAAGCTCCACGAGGACTGGGGGACGACGCCCGCGGCCATCGATGCCGCGCTGTCGGTGGCCGAGGAGATGGACATCCAGGTCGCCATCCACACCGACACGCTCAACGAGGCCGGCTTCGTCGAGGACTCCATCCGCGCGTTCAAGGGGCGGACGATTCACACCTATCACACGGAAGGCGCGGGCGGGGGACACGCCCCCGACATCATCCGCGTGGTCGGCGAGGCCAACTGCCTGCCGTCCTCGACGAACCCGACGATGCCGTTCACGGTGAACACCATGGACGAGCATCTCGACATGCTGATGGTGTGCCATCACCTGAACGCCAAGATCCCGGAGGACCTGGCCTTCGCGGAGTCGCGCATTCGCGCCGAGACGATCGCGGCGGAAGACGTGCTGCACGACCTGGGCGCGATCAGCATGCTGTCGTCCGACTCCCAGGCGATGGGGCGGATCGCGGAGGTCATCTCCCGGACCTGGCAGACCGCTCACAAGATGAAGACGCAGCGCGGGGCCCTGCCCGGCGACGGCCGCCACGACAACGCCCGCGCCAAGCGCTACGTGGCCAAGTACACGATCAACCCGGCCATCGCCCACGGCATCGCCCACGAGGTGGGCTCGCTCGAGGTGGGCAAGCTGGCCGACCTCGTGATCTGGAAGCCCGCCTTCTTCGGGGTCAAGCCGGAGCTGGTGCTCAAGGGCGGCCTGATCGCGGTGGCCGCCATGGGCGACCCCAGCGCGTCGATCCCCACCCCCCAGCCGGTGCGCTACCGGCCGATGTTCGCCTCCTACGGAGCCGCGGTGTCGTCGACCTCGCTGACCTTCCTCTCCCGCGCCGCGACCGAGGACGGGGTGGCCGCGCGCCTGGGCCTGCGGAAGGCGACCGCCACCGTGCGTGGCTGCCGCGGGCTCACCAAGGCGGCGATGGTCAACAACAGCTACTGCCCGCGCATCGAGGTCGACGCGGAGACGTACGAGGTGCGGGCCGACGGCCAGGTGCTCACGTGCGAGCCGGCGCGTGTGCTGCCGATGGCCCAGCGCTATTTCCTCTTCTAGCCCGGACTATTCATGAACGGACAACCCGTGAGACGGACGGGTCCTGGCGCCGCGGGTGCCTCCCGCGCGGCCGGCTCCGTCACCCACTCGCCGGACTCGCCGCTCTTCGAGCGGCGCACCGGACTCGGGGGGCCCACTGCGCTCGGCCGCGCGGGAGGCACCCGCGGCGCCACCCGTCCGGTCTCGGTTGAGCCCGTTCATGAATAGTCCGGGCTAACGCGATGCGGGTGATCACCGAGGCGGCGATCACGGTTGACCCGGCGGCTCTCGTGGGCAGGTCCCGCGACACGCTCCGCCTGACCTGGGAGGAGCGGCGGTGGACCCGGAGGAAGACCGTGACCGCCGCCGGCCGGGAGATCGCCCTGGCCCTGCCGACCGGCACCGTGCTCGAGCCCGGCGACGTGCTCGCGGTGGAGGAGGACTGGTACCTGGTCGTGGAGGCCCGTCCGGAGCCGGTCCTGGCGCTCTTTCCCGAGAGCTACGAGGCAGCGGTGCGCATCGCCTTCGACGTGGGCAACCGGCACTTCTCCCTAGGCGCGGAGGGGGACACGCTGCTGGTGCCCGACGATACCGCGATGGAGGACCTGGTGAGGCGGCTCGGCGTCCGCTGGGAGCGGCGCGAGGTGGTCTATGCGCCGATTTATGCGCCGCTCTATGCGCCGATTAACGCGCCGATCCATCCGTTGATCCTTGGAAGCGGCGATGACTGATCCGCGGCTGGTCTCGCTACTCCACTTCGCGGACAGCGCCTTTCCCACCGGCGGCTACGCGCATTCGTTCGGGCTCGAGCACTACTGCCAGGCCGGGATCGTGAGGGACCGGGACGGGCTCGAGCGTTTCCTGCTGACCCAGCTCGAGGGCGCGGCCGGCCCCTGCGATGCCACCGCCGCCGCGGGGGCGCTGCGGGCGCTCGGCCGCGGGGACCTCGAGGCCTGCCGCCGTTTGGACGAGGCCCTCGAGGCCATGAAGGTCGTGAAGGAGTTCCGCGAGGGCAGCCGGCAGATGGGGCGCCAGACCCTGCGCGTGGCCGCGGCGCTCATCGGCGATCCGCGCTTGGCCGCGTACTTCGACGAGGTCAACGCGCACCACGCCCCCGGCCACCATGCGGTGGCCTTCGGCATGGCCGCGGGCGCGCTCGGCTGGGAGGCGGAAGCCGCCGTGACCGCGTTCCTCTACTCGACCACCGCGCTGCTGGTGGGCGCTGCCCTCCGGCTCCTGCCCATGGGCCAGCTCGAAGGGCAGGCGGTGCTGTGGAGCCTTCACCCCGTGATCGAGCGCGTGGCGCGCGAGGCGGCCGAGCGGCCGCCCGACGAGCTCTGGAGCTTCACGCCCGGTCTGGACATCCAGGGCATGCTCCACGAGCGCCTCGACGCCCGCCTGTTCCGCTCATGACCGGGCTGCCCCGGCCGCTCAAGATCGGCATCGGCGGGCCGGTGGGCTCCGGCAAGACCGCGCTGGTGGAGACGCTGTCGCTGCGGCTACGGGATCACTTCGACATGGCGGTGATCACCAACGACATCTACACGCAGGAGGACGCGCAGTTCCTCATCCGGCGGGGCGCCTTGCCCGCCGAGCGCGTGGTGGGCGTGGAGACGGGCGGCTGCCCGCACACCGCCATCCGCGAGGACGCCTCGGTGAATCTCGAGGCGGTGCACGGGCTCATGGGGCGCTTCCCGGGACTCGAGCTGCTCTTCGTGGAGAGCGGCGGTGACAATCTCGCCGCGACCTTCAGTCCGGAGCTGGTGGACGCCACGATCTACGTCATCGATGTGGCCCAGGGGGAGAAGATTCCCCGCAAGGGAGGGCCGGGTATCATGCGCTCCGACCTCCTGGTGATCAACAAGATCGACCTCGCGCCTCACGTCGGCGCCGATCTCGGCGTGATGGAGCGCGACGCCAAGCGCATGCGGGGAGAACGCCCGTTTGTCTTCACCAATCTCCGGGAGGGCACCGGCGTCGACGCCGTGGTCTCCTGGATCCGACGCGACCTGCTCTTCGAGCCCTGAGCCGCGGATCCCGACCGGCCGCACGGGCCGGGACGGGCGGCTCCACCTGGCTTTCGAGGCCCGGGGTGGGCGCACCGTGCTCACCGCGCGGCGCTTCACGCTGCCGCTCCAGGCGATCGAGCCGATGGACCTCGACGGGGACGGCGTCGCGACGCTCCTCTTGCTGAACCCGACGGGCGGGCTGCTGGCGGGCGATCGCCTCGAGACCGACGTCGTGCTCGGGGCGCGCAGCCGCGTCTGCCTGTCCACGCCCTCCGCCACGCGGGTCTACCGCAGCCCGGGTCCCGCCGCCGTCCAGCGACTCACCATCGAGGTGGGAAGTGGCGCCGCGCTCGAGTGGATGCCGGATCACCTGATCCCGTCGCCGGGCGCGCGGCTCCAGCAGTCCACCGAGATCCGGCTGGCCGCGGACGCCACGCTGCTCTACCTCGACGCCTGGGCGGTGGGGCGCGCGGCGCGCGGCGAGGCCTGGGGCTTCGACCTGCTGGACAGTAGCCTCGTCGTCCGCGACGAGGGCGGGCCGCTCCTTCGCGAGCGCTCCATCCTGACCGGCCGACCGCCGCGGGACGGCCTGGGCGGCACCGAGGGGTTCGGCTACGCGGCGACGTTCGTGGCCATGCGGCCGGCTGGCGTGGCCATGCCGCCGGCGGGGGAGGGCTGGGACGAGCTCGCCGGCGCGCTCCAGGCGGCGGTGGACGCCGCGAGGGCCGGCGGACGCGCGGGCGTGACCACGCTCGGCCGTGGCGGCGTGCTGGCGCGCCTGCTCTGCCCGTCCGCGCCCAAGCTCCAGGCCGCGGTGCATGCGCTGTGGGCCGCATCTCGGCGGCGGCTCCTCGGGCTCGCTCCCGCACGCCTGCGCAAGCTGTAGGCATCGCTGCCCACCGCTCGGGCACTCTGCGGCCGGGTCTCAAGCCGCGACTCCCAACTCGCAAATTTCATTGATAGGCATGCCGGGCACGTCCCTTGCTGCGGTCGGGCGCAAGGAGAACCTCATGAACTGGACGCGCGCGCTCTGGCTGCTGCTCGCCCTGCTGCTGATGCCCGTCTCGGAGGCTCGGCCGCAGAGCCGGAGCGAGACGCTGCTGGTCGTGGTCGAGCTCGGGCCCAATAGCATGGACATCCACGGGGTCGGCGCGAACCGACCCTCCTACCAGGCCTCCTGGAACCTCTACGACCGGCTCATGACGTACGGGTTCAAGACCCTGCCGGACGGCAGCCGGATGTACGACTACTCGGTACTCAAGCCCGAGCTGGCCGAGAGCTGGCAGATGGCGCCGGACGGCATGGCGGTCACCTTCAAGCTGCGGCGGGACGCCAAGTTCCACGACGGCAGCGCGGTCACCGCGAAGGACGTGAAGTGGTCGTTCGACCGCGCGGTCACGGTGGGCGGCTTCCCGACCTTCCAGATGAAGGCCGGCTCGCTCGAGAAGCCGGAGCAGTTCACGGTCGTGGACGACTACACGTTCCGGGTGACCTTCCTCCGGAAGGACAAGCTGACGATGCCGGACATCGCGGTGCCGGTGCCGGTGATCATCAACTCGGAGCTGGCGAAGAAGCACGCCACCGCCGCCGATCCGTGGGCGATGGAGTGGATCAAGAACAACGATGCGGGGGGCGGGGCCTACAAGCTCGAATCGTGGAAGCCGGGGCAGGAGTCGGTCTTCGTCCGCTTCGACGAGTGGAAGTCGGGGCCGCTGCCCAAGCTCAAGAAGGTGATCGTGCGCGAGGTCCCCTCGGCGGGGAACCGCCGGGCCCTGCTCGAGCGGGGTGACGCGGACATCTCCTTCGACCTGCCCCCCAAGGACTTCGCGGAGATCGCGGCGGCGGGCAAGCTCCAGGTGGTGGCGCACCCCGTCGAGAACGCGCACGCCTACGTGGGCATGAACGTCAAGAACCCGCCCTTCAACAACGTGAAGGTCCGGCAGGCGGTGGCCTACGCGATCCCCTACGAGAAGATCTTCACCAGCGCGACGTTCGGGCGCGGCGCCCAGCTCATGGGCAACCCCATCGCCACCAATACCGCCGGCTACGACGCAAAGCTCTCGCCCTACAAGACCGACATCGTCAAGGCCAAGGCCCTGATGGCGGAAGCGGGGGTGCCCAACGGCTTCGAGACCCAGCTCTTCTTCGACCAGGGCTTCGCCACCATCAACGAGCCGGCGGCGGTGCTGGTCCAGGAGTCGCTCGCCCAGATCGGGATCAAGACCACCATCAACAAGGTCCCGGGCGCCAACTGGCGCGGTCTGATGCTCAAGAAGGAGATGCCGCTCTACGTGAACGCGTTCGGGGGCTGGCTGAACTACCCGGAGTACTTCTTCTTCTGGAACTATCACGGGCAGAACGCGGTGTTCAACACCATGTCCTACCAGAATCCCGAGATGGACAAGCTCATCGACGCGGCGCGCTTCGAGGCGGATCCGAAGAAGTACGCGGACCTCGTGCGCCAGTTCACCCGGCTCGCGATCCTCGAGGTCCCGCGGGTGCCGATGTACCAGCCGAACCTCGACGTGGCGATGCAGAAGGGCATCACCGGCTACCAGTACTGGTTCCACCGCCAGCTCGACTTCCGCCCGCTCGCCAAGAACTGAGCCGGGAGCCGCATGGGGAGGCTCATCGGGCGGAGGCTGCTCGCGGCCGCTCCCGGCCTGGCCGGGGTGATCGTGGTGACGTTCCTGCTGACCCGCGCGCTGCCCGGGGACCCGGCCGCCTTCTTTGCGGGGCCCGCGGCCAGCCAGCAGGCCATCGAGGAGATCCGACGCAGCCTGGGCCTGGACCAGAGCCTGCCCGCTCAGTTCGGCCTCTACCTGCGTGATCTCGGCCGGGGCGATCTGGGGAAGTCCCTGACCACGGGGCAGCCGGTCCGCAGCGACCTGCTGTCGCGGCTCCCCGCCTCCCTCGAGCTGACGGCCTGCGGGCTGCTGATGGCACTCGTGGCGGCGCTCCCCCTGGGCGTGCTGGCGGCCACCCGCCCGGGCTCGTGGGTGGATCACCTCTGCCGGATGCTCACCACCGCCGGGGTCTCGCTGCCGATCTTCTTCACCGGCCTGCTGTTCGTCTACGTGTTCTATTTCCTCCTCGGCTGGGCCCCGGCGCCGCTCGGCCGCCTCGACGCCTTCGCCTCGGCGCCGCGGCAAGCCACCGGGTTCTACCTGATCGACGCGGTGCTGGCCCGCGACCCGGGGCTGCTGGCCGCGGTGCTGCGCCAGCTCGCGCTGCCCGCGCTGACGCTCGGACTCTTCGCGATGGCGCCGATTGCCCGCATGACCCGCGCGGCCATGCTCGGCGTGCTCTCGAGCGATTTCGTCCGCACCGCGCGGGCCAGCGGGCTCGACCGGCGGACGATCCTCATCACCTATGCCTTCCGCAACGCGATGCTGCCGGTGGTGACCACGCTCGGGATGGTGTTCTCGTTCCTGCTGGGCGCCAACGTCCTGGTCGAGAAGGTCTTCGCCTGGCCCGGCATCGGGTCCTACGCGCTCGAGGCCCTGATCGTCTCCGACTACGCTCCGGTGCAGGGCTTCATCCTCACCATGGCCTCGCTCTACGTGCTGCTCAACCTGACCATCGACGTGCTCTACGGGGTGATCGACCCGCGGGCGAGGATCGAGGCGTGAGCGCGCTGCTGCGCCACGGCCGCTACGTGCTCGGCGAGAACCCGGTGACCGGGCTCGCCTTCGGCCTCTTCGTGCTGCTGGTGGTGCTGGCGACGGTGGGGCCCTGGATCGTCCCGTACGACCCGCTCGCCAGCAATACCACCCAGGCGCTCCAGCCGCCCTCGTGGGCGCACTGGTTCGGCACCGACCAGCTCGGCCGGGACCTGCTGAGCCGGGTGGTGGTGGCCACGCGCCTCGACCTGACGATCTCCATCTGCGCGGTGCTGATCGCCTTCGCGGTGGGCAGCGCGGCGGGGGTGTCGGCCGGCTTTTACGGGGGCTGGACGGACCGGCTGGTGGGGCGGGTCACCGACACCATCATGGCGTTCCCGCTCTTCGTGCTCGCCATGGGCATCGTGGCCGCGCTCGGCAACACGGTGGCCAATATCGTCTACGCCACCGCGATCATCAACGTGCCGTTCTACGCGCGGCTGGCGCGCTCGGAGGTGATGGTGCGCCGCGAGGCGGGCTTCATCGAGGCGGCGCGCCTGGCCGGCAACGGCGGCCCGCGCATCCTGGCCGTGCATCTCTTCCCGAACTGCCTGCCGCCCATGATGGTGCAGATCTCGCTGAACCTCGGCTGGGCCATCCTGAACGCGGCGGGCCTGTCGTTCATCGGGCTCGGGGTCCGGCCGCCGACGCCGGAATGGGGGATCATGGTGGCGGAGGGCGCGGCCTTCATCGTCTCCGGCGAGTGGTGGATCGCGCTGTTCCCCGGCGCGGCCCTGATGCTCGCGGTCTTCTGCTTCAACCTGCTCGGCGACGGCCTGCGCGACCTCATCGACCCGCGGACACGCACGTGAGCGATCCGCCGATCCCCCTGCTCGCGGTGCAGGACCTCTCCGTCGAGTTCCGGACGCGGGGCGGAGTGGTGCGCGCGCTGGACCAGGTGAGCTTCGACGTCCAGCGCGGGGAGACGGTCGGGGTGGTGGGCGAGAGCGGCTCCGGCAAGTCGGTGACCGCGTTCGCCCTGCTGCGCATCCTGGACTCCTCGGCGCGGATCACCTCGGGCCGCGCGGTGTTCGGCGGCCTCGACCTGGTGACCGCGGGGGAGCACGAGCTCGGCCTGCAGCGCGGACGGGAGCTCTCCATGATCTTCCAGAACCCGCGCACCGCGCTCAACCCGATCCGGCCGGTGGGCCGCCAGATCGGCGACGTGCTGCTCCGCCATGCCAACGTCGGGCGGGGCGACGTCAAGCGCCGGGCGATCGAGCTGCTGGCGCAGGTACAGATCCCGGATCCGGAGCGGCGGTACGCCGCATATCCGTTCGAGCTCTCGGGTGGCATGTGCCAGCGGGTGATGATCGCGCTGGCGCTCGCCTGCTCCCCGGCGCTCCTGGTTGCGGACGAGCCCACCACCGGGCTCGACGTCACCACCCAGGCCGCGATCATGGACCTGATCCGGGAGCTCGCGCTCCGCACCAACATGGCCACGCTGCTCATCACGCACGACCTGGCCCTGGCCGCGGAGCACTGCGACCGCATCGTGGTCATGCACGCGGGGCACGTGGTGGAGATGGCTCCGGCGGCCGTGGTGTTCGAGTCGCCGCGGCATCCCTACACCGCGAAGCTCGTGGCCGCGACGCCCCACGGCGCGGAGCGTCTCGGGGACCTGGCCGCCATCCCCGGCGGGCTGCCCGATCTCCGTGGCGAGCTGCCGCCGTGCCGCTATCGCTTCCGCTGCGAGCGCTACGCGCCCATCTGCGACGGCCCCCTGCCGCGCGTGGACGTGCTGCCCGGCCACATGGTGGCCTGCTGGAAGCCGCGGTGAGCCTGCTCGAGGTCCGGGGCCTGGAGCGCCGGTTCCCGGTCGGGCGGGGCTGGCTCCACGCGGTGGACGA
>DASQAL010000103.1:0-3831 GCA_035635775.1 Candidatus Acidiferrum sp. | reverse complement strand
CCACCAGGTAGGGCTCGATCAGGGCGAAGAGCACGACCACCGGCACGATCGCGATCACCGAGGCGGCGAAGAGCAGGTCCCAGTGCTGGACGTAGGCGGTGACGTAGGAGGTGATGCCGACGGTCAGGGGGCGCATCGAGGTGTCGGTCATCAGGGTCAGGGCGATGATGTATTCGTTCCAGGCCGCGATGAAGGCGAAGATGCCCGCGGTGATGATCCCGGGGAGGGCGACCGGCAGGACGACGCGGAGCAGGACGCCGGCGCGGCCGCAGCCGTCGACCGCGGCCGCCTCCTCGATCTCGCGCGGGATGGAGGCGAAGAACGCGCGCAGGATCCAGACCGCGAAGGCCAGGTTGAAGGCCGCGTTCACCGCGATGAGCGCGGTGTAGGTATTGATCAGGCCGAGTTCGAAGAACTCCCGGTAGAGCCCCACCACCAGCGCGGTCGGCGCGAACATCTGGGTCACCAGGACCAGGAACAGGAAGGCCCCGCGCCCCCGGAAGCGATGGCGGGCGGTGTGGTAGGCGGCGGGCACCGCGGCCACCAGCACCAGCAGCGTGGACACGAGGGCGACCACCAGGGAGACGGTGAGCCAGGACTGGAACTCCGGGTCGCGCAGCACCGTCCAGAAGTTCTGCGGCCGCCACTGGTGGGGCAGGAGCCGCGGCGGGGTGACCCGCAGCTCGGCCGCCGGCTTGAGCGCGGTGAGCAGCATCACCGCGTACGGCGCCAGCACCACCGCCGCCAGCAGCAGCCCCGCCCCGCTGAGCGCGACCTTCCGGATCAGACCGGCTCCTCCCGCCACCGCGCCACCCGCAGGTAGGCGACGACCGCGACCAGGATCAGCAGCACGTTCACGACGCCCAGCGCGGCGGCCAGGCCCACGTCCCGGAGCGCGCTCTTGAACGCGATCTTGTACATGAAGGTGATCATGGTGTCGTGGGCGAAGCCGGGGTTGCGGTCGTTGAGCGTCCACACGATCGGGAAGGAGTTGAACACGTAGATCAGGTTCAGCACCGCGGCCACCAGCAGCGCGGGCCGGAGCAGCGGCAGCGTGATCCACCGGTAACCGCGCCAGCCCGCCGCCCCATCCACCCGGGCCGCCTCGTACACCTCGCCGGGAATGGTCTGGAGCCCCGCGAGCAGGACGTAGGTCGTGAACGGCAGCGACACGAACACCCCCACCGCGATCATCGCGCCCATCACGGTCCGGTCGTCGCCCAGCCAGTCCACCGGGGCCAGGCCCGTCGCGGTCATCACGCGGTTGAGCAGGCCGAAGTAGTAGTCGTAGATCCACACGAAGAGCTTCGAGGTCATGATGAGCGAGGCGGCCCACGGCACGATGAGCGCCCACCGCACCAGCCGCCGGCCCGGGAAGGATTCGTTCAGGAGCTGGGCCAGCCCGAGCGAGAGCGCGATGGTGCCCGCCACCACCAGCGCGACCCAGACTACGGTGTTCCCGACCACGGTCGGCAGGGCCTCCTGCTCGAGCAGCCGCGCGTAGTTGCGCAGCCCCACCGCGCCCTGGTAGAGACCGGTGATCGAGTAACGCCCGAGGGAGGCGCGCACCAGCTCGACCGCGGGGTAGAGCACCACCACCGCGATCAGGAAGAGGCTCGGGCCGAGCCAGAGGAGCGCCCGGCCCGCGCCCGGGCTCCGCGGGCGCGGACCCGTCAGCGAGCGCTCTCCGCCGCGTTCTTCTGGAGGCGGTCGAGCACCTGCTTCGGGTCGCCGCCCGGCTGGACGGCCGCGCCGATGCTCTGCTGGACGTCGAGCTTCACCTTGTCCCACACCGGATCGGTGGTGGGCGCCAGCCGCGCGCTCGGCAGCGCGTCGAGGTACGGCTTGAGCTTCTCGTTGCCGCTCATGCGCTCGCGCCCCGACTTGGTCACGGGCAGGAACCCCTCGGCGGCGATCCACCGGGTGATCTGCTCGGGCTGGTAGTACAGATCGAGGAACTGGCGCACCGCCTCCTGGTTGCCCTTTTTCTTGAAGGCCATGAGGTAGTCCTCGACCCCCAGTGTCACCGACGTCCCGACATTGGTCGGCATCTGGGTCACGCCGTAGCTGATTTTCCGCTCGGCGTCCAATTGAGCGGCGAGCGGGCTGAAGCCGATGACCATCCCCACCTTGCCGTCCTTGAAGAGCTGGAAGGCGCCGTCGGTGCGGTTGGTCTTGCCCGGGTTGACCTGGGTGACCTTGTGGGTATTGGCGAGCGCGGCCAGGAACTGGAGCGTCTGCACGTTCTTCTCGCTGTTGATGGCCCACGCTTCCCCGGCCTTCCAGTCGCCGCCGTTGTTCCACATCCAGATGGACCACTCGGCCTGCGCCTCTTCGGGGCCGAGCGGCAGCGCGTAGCCGATCGTCCCGCCCCCCAGCGCCTGCACCCGCTTGGCCGCCTGGACGAGCTCGTCCCAGGTCCGGGGCGGGGCGGCCACGCCGGCCTTGGCGAGCAGGTCGCGGTTGTAGAAGAAGGTGCGCGCGCTGGCCAGGATCGGGAAGCCGTAGAGCTTGTCGCGGTAGGTGCCGCCCTGGGCGAAGGCTTCGAGGAAATCCTCCCGCGTCTTGGGCGACAGGGCCTCGTCGCCCGAGTAGAGGAGGCCGTCCTTGGCGTAGCTCGAGAAGGAGTTCAGGTTGAGCACGTCGGGCGGCTGGTTGTTCTGGATCATGGTGCTGACCTGCTGATCGATGGAGTTCCAGTCGATCACCTGCAGGTCCACCTTCACCCCGGTCTGCTTGGTGTACTGCAGGGCCAAGCCCTGCCAGAACGGCCGGGTATGGTCGCGGCTGTACTCCGCGATCACCACCTTGATGGACTTGGGCTTGTCGCCCCCGCCGCAGCCGCCGTGGACGAGCGCGGCCGCGCCGAGGAGGACGAGGGCCAGGAGACCGCGGCGCGTCATCGAGCCCATACTACAAAAATTCCCGGCGGGCGCGTAAGTCTTCCTGCCACGGCCCGGCCGCTCATGCTTAGAATGGGATGCCCCACCACCTGCGACCCCAATGGGAGGTCACCTCCATGTCACGTATCTTCATCTTCTGCGCGCTCGGGCTCATGCTGACGTCGTGCGCCTCCTCGTCCGGACCGGCGAGGCAGCGGAGCGAGTTCGAGGACGTTCCGGTTCCGGCCGGCCTCACCCTGGACGTGAGCCGGACCACCATCATCGAGTCGCCGACCGTGAAGGCGGCCCGCCTCTTCTACAAGAGCCGGATCAGGCCGGAGAGCCTCGCGCTCGCCTACCGGGCCTCGCTCGAGGCCAACGGCTGGCGTCACGTGTCCTCCACCACGTCGGCCTCCAAGGGGACGACCCAGGTCTACGAGAAGCAGGAGAGCGCGCTGCAGGTCCTGATCTACGAGGGGTGGTACTACACGTGGACGGAGGTCTCCACCACGCGGATCGTCGGGCGGCCCCCCGCCCCGAGCCGGTAGCCCCGAGGGAGGTCGCCACGGTCTCACGCGGGCGAGCGCGGCGGCGCATCCCGTGGCGACGGACGGGCGCGGCCACGGTCGTCGCGCTGGTCCTGGCCGGCTGCGCGGTCACCCAGCCCGGGGTGGTCAAGCGCCCGCCGCCGGCGCCGCCGAGGCGGGCCGAGGTCGCGCCGGTGGCGCCCACGCGCGCGCACGCCTGGGTGCCGGGCCAGTGGACGTGGCATCGCGAGCGCTACGTGTGGGTGCCGGGGCACTGGGATGTGCCGCCCGCGCCCGGCCACATCTGGGTGCCCGGCGGCTGGATGCCGCGCGAGGGTGCTTACGTCTGGGTGGAGGGCCACTGGCGCGCGCGCTGAGCGCGCGGCCGCTTCATGGCCAGAGCTCCTTGCCCTCGGCGGCAG
>DASQAL010000102.1:0-22174 GCA_035635775.1 Candidatus Acidiferrum sp. | reverse complement strand
AAGCGCTGAAGGCATCTAAGCGCGAAACCCGCCTCAAGATGAGACCTCCCAGGGCGTAAGCCCTCTGAAGGCCCCTGGAAGATTACCAGGTTGATAGGCCGCGGGTGTAAGCGCCGTAAGGCGTTCAGCCGAGCGGTACTAATCGGCCGTGCGGCTTGACCACGTTGCACTCATACATTCAAAACTGCTCAGGCGACATTGCTTGGCTGCACTCGAGAATCAACGTATTCGATTGCCATCCGATTCCCGGTGGCGTTGCCGGAGGGGCCACACCCGTTCCCATCCCGAACACGGAAGTTAAGCCCTCCAGGGCCGATGGTACTGCGCTGGTAACGGCGTGGGAGAGTAGGTCGCTGCCGGGTTAATTCAGGCGCCCGGGCCGAAAGGCTCGGGCGCCTAGCCTTTTTGCGCGAGGAAGCCATGCTGCTCATCGACGAGATCTCGAGCCCGCTCGGGCGCATCGCCATCGCGGCCCGAGCCGGCCGCCTCTGTGCGCTCGAGTTCGGGCGGGCGCGCCTCGCCCGGCAGCTCGCGGCGCGCTACCCGGACGTGCCGCGACGACGGGTCCGCAATCCGTTCGGCCTGAGCGCGAAGCTCCGCGCGTACCTGGCGGGTGACCTGGCGGCGGTGGATCGCATTGCGGTCGAGACGCCAGGCACCCCGTTCCAGCAGCGCGTCTGGCGCGCGCTCCGCCGGATCCCCGCGGGTGACACCATGAGCTACGGGGCGCTGGCCCGCGCGCTCGGTGTCGGCGCGGCGGCGCGCGCGGTGGGCGCCGCCAACGGGCGCAATCCGATCTCCCTCGTGGTGCCCTGTCACCGGCTGATCGGCGGCGACGCCGCGCTGACCGGCTACGGCGGCGGGCTCTGGCGGAAGCGCTGGCTCCTGCGCCACGAGGGCGCGCGGCCGCGCGCGACGACGGCTAGACCAGCAGGCGGACGATCGAGAGGTAGAACCCGCTGATCAGGTTGAACACGGGCTGCACCACGTAGCGGGTGGCGCCCGAGAACACGAGCAGGATCAGCAGGAACGGGCCCACCTGCTCGAGCTGGTGGATGAAGCCCCACGAGGCGCGCGGAAACAGGTACGGGAGGAAGTGCCCGCCGTCGAGCGGCGGCAGCGGGATCAGGTTGAAGATCCCGAGGGCCAGGTTGAAGACGTAGACCCAGAACAGGACCCCGCCCAGCGGTTCCGCCACGAACGGAAATGCGCCCCCGACCCGGCCGAGCAGGCGTACCGCCACGAGGGCCACGAAGGCGGCCGCGAAGTTCGACAGCGGGCCCGCCGCGGCGACGCAGGCCATGTCGCGAATCGGATGTCGGAGATTCTGGGGGTTGACCGGCACCGGCTTGGCCCAGCCGAAACCGGCGAGCACGAAGGCCAGCGCGCCGAGCGGATCGATGTGCGGCAGCGGGTTCAGGGTGATGCGCCCGAGCCGGCGCGGGGTCGGATCACCGAGGCGATCGGCGACGAGGGCGTGGGCGAGCTCGTGCACCGTCACCGCCACCAGCAGGGCCGGCAGCTTGAGGATGAGATCGGAGAGGAAGGCGAGCGGATCGCCGAAGAGACCGCTCATCCGCCGCGCGGAGCCCCGGACTCCGGAGGCTCCGCCTCGGTGGACAGCTCCGGTCCCGCGACGCGGTAGCGCTCATCGAGCCAGTCGCCCAGGTCGATGAGCCGGCACGTGAGAGAACAGAACGGCCGGTGCGGATTGCCGGTCCACGCGCGGCGGACACCGCAGCGCGGGCAGCGCACGTGCCGGGCCGAGCGAGTCTCGAGGCGTGCCACGGCCGCCATCCTAGCCACCGGGCTCCGAGGCTGTCAACCGGACCCGGCCCCGACGTTGACATCGGCCGGGGGCCGCGAGAGGATACCAGCGTGTTTCGCCTGCTCCCGCGGGAGGAGAAGTTCTTCGATCTGTTCGAGCAGCAGGCGTCCCACATCGTGTCCGCCTCCCGCGTCCTGGAAGAGCTCACGCTCGACTACCAGGACGCCAAGGCGAAGGCCCAGCAGATCAAGGATCTCGAGCACGCGGGCGACACGCTCACCCACGAGATCGTCCGCCGGCTCAACACCACCTTCATCACCCCGATCGACCGCGAGGACATCTACGCCCTCGCGAGCCGGCTCGACGACGTGCTCGACCTGATCGACGCGGTGGCGGACCGCCTGCTGATCTACAAGATCAAGGCCCCCACCGAGGGCTGCATCGCGATGGCCAAGATCATCGTGAAGACGTCCGAGGAGACCGACCGGGCGGTGCGCTGCCTGCGGACCCTGTCGCCCTTCTACCACAAGCACGCGGTCGAGGTGAACCGCCTCGAGAACGAGGCGGACCGCCTGCTCCGCGACCAGCTCGCGGCCCTGTTCGAGGGCGGCACCGACGCGATCGAGGTCATCAAGTGGAAGGAGCTGTACGAGACGATGGAGTCGATCACCGACCGCTGCGAGGACGTGGTCAACGTCATCGAGGGTATCACCCTCAAGATGGCGTGAGGCGGACCGCCCGCCCCGCATGAGCTGGTCCCTGCTGGTGATCATCCTCATTATCGTGGTCGCCCTCGTTTTCGACTACATCAACGGCTTCCACGACGCGGCCAACTCGATCGCCACCGTGGTCTCCACCCGGGTGCTCACCCCCATGCAGGCGGTGGTCTGGGCCGCCTTCTTCAACTTCGTGGCCGCGTTCGGCTTCGGGGTGCACGTCGCGCGCACCGTCGGCAAGGGCGTGGTGGACGCGGGGGTGGTGGATCAGTGGGTCATCCTGGGCGGCCTCTGCGGCGCCATCACCTGGAACCTCCTCACGTGGTACTACGGCATTCCCTCGAGCTCGTCGCACGCTCTCATCGGCGGCTTCACGGGCGCCGCGGTGGCCAAGGCCGGTTTCGGAGCGCTCCTGCCGAGCGGGCTCCTCAAGATCCTCGCGTTCATCGTGCTGGCTCCCGTGCTCGGCCTCTGCCTGGGTTTCACGTTGATG
Source organism: Candidatus Acidiferrum sp. (assembly GCA_035635775.1). Taxonomy (GTDB): domain Bacteria; phylum Methylomirabilota; class Methylomirabilia; order Rokubacteriales; family CSP1-6; genus CAMLFJ01. Next base: position 19,197 of record DASQAL010000102.1, on the reverse strand, counting down.
GTGGGCACGCTCTGGGCGGTGCGGAAGATCCGGCCGAGCCGGGTCGACGGACTCTTTCGCCGGCTCCAGCTCGTCTCCGCCGCTTGCTACAGCCTCGGCCACGGGACCAACGACGCGCAGAAGACGATGGGTATCATCTCCATCCTCCTCTTCTCCGCCGGCTATCTGGGCTCCGAGTTCTACGTTCCCTTCTGGGTGATCCTGTCCGCGCACGCCGCGATCGGGCTCGGCACGCTTGCGGGCGGCTGGCGGATCGTCAAGACCATGGGGATGCGGCTCACCAAGCTGCGGCCGATCGGCGGGTTCTGCGCCGAGGCGGCGGGGGCGGTGATGCTGATCGGCACCGCGGTGGGCGGCATTCCCGTCAGCACCACCCACACGATCACCGGCTCGATCATGGGCGTGGGCGCCACCCAGCGGTTCTCGGCCGTGCGCTGGGGCGTGGCCAGCGAGATCATCTGGGCGTGGGTGCTCACCATTCCCCTCTCGGCCCTCATCGCCGCCGCGGTCTGGGCGGCCACCGCCCTCATCATCGCCCGCCTGGGATGAGCGCGCCGCGCTCCCGCGCCGGCCTGCTGGCGGCGTCCCTGGGGGTCTGGCTGCTCTTCCCGCTCGGATGGCTCCTGGCGTACCTTCCCTCGGCGGTCGGCCTCGCGACCGGCCGGCGCCTGGGAGACGCGCTCTGGTGGGTGCTCCCTCGCCGGCGGGCGGTGGCGCTCGACAACCTCCGGCGCAGCTTCGGGGGGGAGTGCACACCGACCGAGATCCGGCGCCTCGGGCGCCGGTCGTTCCAGCACGTCGGCATGAACCTGGTCGAAGCGTGCCGCTACTTCCTCCGTCCTACCCAGGTCATGCTCTCGCAGGTTCGGGTGGAGGGACGCGAGCATCTCCAGGCCGCGGCGGCCCACGGCCGCGGCGTGCTCGTCCTCACGGCGCACTTCGGCAACTGGGAGCTCCTGGCCGCTGCCCACGGGCTGGGCGGGCTGCCGCTATCCATCGTGACGCGGCCGCTCGACCACCCACTGCTCGATGACCTGGCGGCCCGCTTCCGGAGCCGCAGTGGGGCCGAGCTCATCGTCAAGCGGCAGGCGGTACGGGAAGTCCTGACCGCGCTGAGGCGGCAGCGCATGGTGGGCATTCTCCTCGACCAGAACGCCACGCGCGCCGAAGGCGTGTTCGTGCCGTTCTTCGGCTCCCCGGCGTCCACCTCGAAGGGGCTCGCCCTCCTGGCCCTGCGGACGGGCGCCCCGGTGGTGCCGATCTTTCTCCGCCGGGAGCCGGACGGGCGGCACTGCATTGAGATGGGCGCCGCCCTGCCGCCGCCGGAGGACGGCCTGGTCACGACCTACACGACCACGTTCAATCGCGTGCTCGAGGCGACCATCCGCCGCGCGCCGGAGCAATGGCTCTGGATGCACGATCGCTGGCGCACCCGCCCGCGCGAGGCCGTGCCATGTTGAGGGCACCCCCCGGTCTGGTCGCCCTGGCCCTGGCCGGTCTGCTGCTGAGCCCGGGCCCCGGGCCCGCCGCGGACGTGGACCTCACGGACCTCGTGGGGGCCTATCTGAAGGCCGGCGCCGAGCAGGCTCCGGGCGTGGTGGCGGCGCGCGCGTACGTCGAGCCGACCCGCCCGACCGCCGCCCCAGCTCCGCAGCCGGACGTCTCGGTCGTGCTCCTGCCGTACTCGGCGGCCCTCGAAGCCGAGCTCGACGCGGTGAAGGCGGGGCTGCGCGATTCGGTGGACGGCTATGCTCGGGCGGCGACCCGAATCGAGGCTACGCGGGTGGACTACGAGCGCGCGCTGCTCGCGGCGGGCGGGGGCGCGCTGGTGCGCAGCGAGATCACCGACGCGCAGGGCGGGGCGAGGGTCGGCGACGTGCCCGCGGGCGAGTGGCTCCTCCTGGCCTGGCGGGAAGGGGGGCACATGGCGAAGCGCTTCAAGCTGCGCGACCAGGACACGAAGCGCTATCCGCACGTGCCGTCCAGCGTGACCTATTCGATCGTCACCTACTGGCGGGTGCGCGTGGCCGTGGGGCCCGCCGAGACGGTCGAGATCGCCATGAGCGACCGCAATGTGTGGATGACGGGGGCCCGGCAGGAGGCCGGTCCTCCCGTACCACCGCGTCCGCCCGCTGCGGGCGGGGGCTCCCAGAAACGCCGCTAGGGCGCCACCCGACCGCGGTGGCGCCCCAAATGTCGGCGCGCTACTTCTTCTCGTCCTTCTTGTCCATCTTCTTGTCATCCATCTTCTTCTCATCCTTCTTCTTGGCCGCCTTCTTCTCCACCTTCTTCTCCACCTTTTTCTCGCCCTTCTTCTCTGTCACCTCGCCCTTCTTCTCGTCCTTCGGGGCGGGCGTCTGGGCGAAGGCCTGCGGAACCGCCAGGCCCACGCCGAGCGCGAAGACCATGCTCACGACCAGGGCAACGAGCTTTCTCATGTGTGGTCACCTCCTTTCGACTGGGGTCGATATCAAAAAGGCCTTTCTTCAAGGCGGCTTAAGATAGGTGGACCCCCTCTCCAGTGTCAAGAAATATTGTCCCGATCGGCCCGGGGTCGGCCCTGTTGACCCCGAAATTCCCCCGTGATAAAAAGTTCATGCTTCCTACTGGATCTGATGACCCTTCTACTCCGGCTCTTCCTGCTGGGCGTCGTGTTCTTCTCAGCCAGCCTCCTGGCGGTGCCGGGAGTGGTGGGAGCGGAGCTCGAGCTGGGTGGTGCCTGGACGGGCGAGCCGACGGCCGAGCCGGCCGCTGCCCTCCTCGCCGATCAGACCGGGGCGGCCGCCTTGGCGGTCGAGCCGTCCGACGTTGACCTGTGGGCCGATTTCTTCTTGCCGAGCCCGGGCTCCCCGGCTCCGGCCCGGATCGATCCCGACCAGCGGCCCGCGGCCCCGGCCCGGTCCATCGCCTCCGCCCCGGCCGTGTCGCCCCAGCGAGTGTCCACCTACCAGATCCAGCAGAACGATCACGTCCTCCGATTCCTGGAGCAGTTCCAGACGGGATACCGGCGGGCGGTCGTGGAGCGGTGGCTGACTCGCTCGGGACGGTTCCTGCCGATGATCCTGGACATCTTCCGGCAGAAGGGACTGCCCGAGGAGCTGGTCTTCACCGCGATGATCGAGAGCGGCTTCGACCCGGTCGCGGTCTCCCATGCGGGGGCCAAGGGCCTCTGGCAGTTCATGGCCCCCACCGCGCGGCAATACGGTCTGCGCGTGGACCGCTGGCTCGATGAGCGCCTCGACCCCGAGAAGGCCACCGTGGCGGCCGCCAACTACCTGAGCGATCTCTACAAGATCTTCGGCTCCTGGGATCTCGTGCAGGCCGCGTACAACGCGGGCGAGATGAAGGTCCTGCGGGCGATCCAGGGTACGGGCACCCGCGACTTCTGGAGCCTGACCGGCAGCCGGTTCCTGCGCGATGAGACCAAGAACTTCGTGCCGGCGATCCATGCAGTGACCATCATCGGGCAGGAGCCCGAGCAGTACGGCTTCACGGTCAAGCCGGACGAGCCACTCAGCTACGAGCAGATCACGGTGCCGAAGGCCACCAGCCTCAAGCACGTCGCCTCGCTGTCCGGCATTCCCTTCGAGGAGCTAATCCGGCTCAACTCCGAGCTCCGGCTGAAGCAGACGCCGCCCGACTCGCCGTATCACTTGAAGGTCCCGCGGGGCAGCGCGCCGGCCCTGCAGGTCGGCCTCGATCGCGAGGTGGAGGCGCGGAAGGTGGCGATGGCGTCCCGGACGGCCGATCGCGGCAAGCGGAAGATCCAGGCCGCGGAGCGCGTCACCGCCGGCGTCCACGTCGTGCAGCCGCGCGACACGATCGGCGGCATCGCCAAGCGGTACGGGGTCTCGGTCCAGCAGCTCACCCGCTGGAACGATCTCGAGCACGGCGTGCGCATCTTTCCGGGCGACCGGCTCCGCGTGGCCGCCATCCGCCAGACGAATTCGGGGCAGGGCGGCTGAAGGTTGCGGTCCACCTCACCGCGACCCTGCGGGCGTACCTGCCGCCGGGGGCCCGCGGGGACAGCGTGGTGCTCGACGTGCCCGACGGCACCACCGTCGATCAGGTGGTACACTCCCTCCGGATTCCATCCGAACTGGAGCGTCTGACCGTCGTCAACGGCCGTGACGCCGCCCCGGATCAGCGGCTGGTCGAGGGCGACGTGCTGTCGGTGTTCCCACCGCTGGCCGGCGGTCGCTGAGCCCCGGGAGGAGGCACGCCATGCCCACGGTCCGACTGCGCGACGCATCCGAATACCCGGCGGCCGCCCAGAAGCTGTTCGAGCTCTCCAAGCTCTGGTTCGGCCACGACTTCCCGCAGCCTCCGGCCATGAGCCGGGTGATGGCGTGGGACACCGACTTCGGCGGGCCCCACGGGCGCGCCATGAAGCGGGCGATGAACCCGGGCGAGTTCTCACGCGCCGAGAAGGAGATGGTCGCCGCGGTGGTGAGCGGCGTCAACGCCTGCAACTACTGAGTGCGCGCCCATACTGCAGCCGGGAAGCTGCAGGGGATGAAGGAGGACGCGCTGTGGTACGAGGCGGCGCAGGTGGTGGGGGTCACCAACGCGCTCAACGTGGTGGCCGACGCCTTCGGCGTGGGTACGCCCGGCCTGCCCGCGCTCGATCCCGCCGCGGCCCCCGACGCGGCGCGCGCCCTGTTCGACGACGTCCGCGCGTTCTACCACTCCACCGAGGTGCCGCTGCCCTTTCGCCTGATGGCCCACCATCCGGCCTACGCCGTCGACGTGTGGGAGGCGGTCCGGCACGCCTTCGGCGACAATCGCCTCTCCCGGCGGCTGAAGGAGGCCCTGGCCTTCGCGGTGTCGCTGACCTCGCGCTCTCCCTTCGGCACCGCCTTCCACCTGGCCGAGATGCGGCGGCTTGGTGTGGGCGAGCGCGGCGTGATGGAAGTGCTCGGGGTGACGCAGATGTTCTCGAGCTACACCAAGATCGCCGACACGCTCCAGCTCGAGCCGGATATGGGCGACATCGCGCCCGCGGATCCGTCACCCGCGCCGGGCGGGCAGGTCCCCAGTGGCGGTCAGGTCAGCGGTACGACGCGCGCGAAGATCTCGAAGGGCGAGCGGCGCGTCGCGTCCAAGGCGTCCCGTATGTCGGCCTCGCCCACCCCCGCTCCCGTCTCGAGGAGGGCCGCGAAGAAGCCCGTGTAGAAGTGGTCGGGGTACACGGTGACCGTCACCCGGAGCGCGAGCCCGGGCCCGTCGAGCCCGCGATCGTAGCGCAGCACGAAGCGGCCCCCGGGCGGGATGCGCGTATCCGCGATCTCGCGCGCGAGATCGAGCGGCACCTGCCGCCCGATGATGCCCTCCTGTTCCGTCGACGCGATGGGCTGACCGTCGGCCCCGAGGAGCACCGCGCGGACCACCACCCGCGGAGTCACGTAGGTCGGGAAGTAGTGGCCCACGTTCACGCTCGCCACCGTCACGGTCGCCCGTAGTCGCTGGCCAGGCCGGTACCGGGCGCGGTCGAGCGCCAGGGTCACCCGCACACCCGACTTCACCATCTCCGGATCGTGGATGCCGCGCCACCGGTGGCGCCGGTCCGGCATGTGGCAGTTCTGGCAGGCCAGCCCACGGCGGCCGGCCGGGCTGGTCCGCCATTCCTCGTACGTGTCCTCTAGCGGCTTGCCGTTGAGGCTCGGGCCGCTCGGGCCGAACTGATGACAGGCGGCGCAGAACTCGGCGCGCTCGTACGCTCCCGTGTAGGTGGCGCCATTGTGGGGAAGCTGCGCCCGCGGGACGCGAAGACCCTGGGCGCCGGGCCGGGGCGGGGGCCCGAAGCGCTGATGCCCGCGCACGTGGCAGGTCCCGCACACGACACCCTCCCGCTGCAGCGCGGGATCGAAGGCCGGGTTGGCCTCGAGCCCGGCCGCGGTCCGGGCCAGCGGGGACTGCTCGGCGAGCGGGGCATGACAGACGAGGCAGGCGCGCGCTCCCGCCGGATCGCGCCGCACCATCTCGACGAGCTGACCCGCGATGCCGGGCCCCATGCTGCGGGCGTGGATACTGCCCCGCCAGTCCTCGTACTGGATCGGATGACAGGCGCCGCAGTCCCGCGGGGCCAGCGATCGCTCGAGGGGCGCGAACGAGGCGGGGGCCTCGCCCTGGAGTGCGATGGGCATGCGCCAGTGACGCTCCAGGAACTGCTGCTCGGCGGAGGAGATCGGTCCCGGCCCCGCGCCGTTGCCCAGGGCCGCTCGACCACCGGGCAGGAGCGCCAGGACGAGGCCGGCCAGTGCCAGACACCGCCAGATCCGGCTCACCAGCCGAGGGTAGCACGCGCCCCTGCCCGGCCCCCCCGGCCCGGCACCCGGATCGCCGCTCGGTGGTACACTGAAACGCTCTGATTTCAGGCGAAGTTGGCTCGGAGGCGTCTAGGATCCCGGTGGGCCTCCCGGACTTCAAATCCGGCGTCCGGCTCTAGACAAGTCGGAGGTGGGTTCGACTCCCACACGCTTCCGCCATCCCGCTTCGCCGTCCAGCTCGGAGGATTCGTCGATTGGACAGGAAGAAGGCAGACATGGCAGAGAAGATCTGGCCGGCAAGCCGCGAAGGTCACCGACGCCGCCTATGGGCGACCGGCCTCACCGTCGCGGTCGTGGCGGCGGCCCTCGTCGGCTACTGGGCCTATCGCGCGGCGGCCGATCTACCCGGCGTCAAGCTGCCGGGCCTCGGCAACGCGCATATCCAGATGGCCACCGACCCGCACGTGCCGTACAACTCGGAGCCGCCCACCTCCGGGCCGCATCTGCCGTACATCGCGCCGTGGGGCATCCACACCGAGCCCATCGTGAAGGAGCTGCAGGTCCACAACCTGGAGGACGGGGGCGTGATGGTGCAGTATCACTGCGCCACGCCGTGCCCTGACCTGGTGGCCAAGCTGACCGAGATCGTGCGGCGCTACGAGACGCAGGTGATCCTGGCGCCCTATCCCGGGATGCGCACGCGCATCGCGCTCAGCGCGTGGACCCGGCTCGACGCCTTCGACGACTTCGACGAGGCCCGCGTCGTGCGCTTCATCCGCACGTATCGCGGGATCGACCACCACAAAGGGTAGAATGGTGCGCATGACGCGGCCCTCCCGCCGTGACGTTGCGGCGTTCTCTACGGCCATCTCGGCGGCCCTCTCAATGGTCGCGCTGGCCGGGTGCTCGCGGCCGGTCGTCTCGCCGATCGCCCCGCCGCCCTACCGCGACGAGGCGGCCGCCGGCTACGACACGACGTGGCGCGCGCTCGTGCGGGCGCTCGCGGGAGAGAACGTGCCGCTCCGCGTGGTGGCCAAGGACTCGGGCGTGATCTCGACCGACGACTTCATCTCCCCGATCGGGGTCTACGCCGACTGCGGCCGGATCGGCGAGGTGCAGCTCGAGGGCGAAACCATGGGCTCGTTCACGCTCTTCGTGCAGCCGGGGCGCGACGGGGCCACCTTGATCCAGGTCAACTCCAAGCTGAACACCCACGCGTACCGGCGTGGCGGCTCCGGCAAGCTCAAGACCGATCGCGTCTTCCAGTGCGTCTCCACCGGGCGCTGGGAAGCGAACCTGCTCGATTCGGTCCGCCAGCTCGTGAAGGAGTAGAGCGGCCGTGGCCCCCCGGCTTCCCGAGCTGATCAAGCGCGCGCGCCGCCTGGCGCACGAGCGCGACCGCCTCGTGCAGGAGCTGGCGCGCGAGTGGAGCGCCGCGCTCCGGGGCCAGGGGTTCTCGCCGCGCGACCTGGACGAGCTGTGGGCGGGCCTCACCGAGGATGCGGTGCGGCGCCTCCTGCGCACGCGCGCGGAGGGCGCCAGCGTCGAGGCCATCCGGCGCGAGGCCCACGAGGTCATCGCGCGGGTCAAGGAGCGCGTGGAGACCGAGCTTGCCGCGGGCGGGTAGGGGCGGCCGGGCGGACGCGCAGGCCCTGCTCCGCGGGCTGCCCTCGGTGGACGCGCTGATCGGGGCCCTCGCCGGACAGCACGCGCTCCAGGGCGTCCCGCGTCCCCGCCTGACCGCGGCGGTGCGGGAGGCCCTGGCCGCCGAGCGGCGCCGCCTGCTGGAGGCGGGCGGGCCCGCCGCGGACGCCGACACGCTCGGCCGCCGCGTCACGGCCGCGCTCACCCAGAGCGGCCTCTTCTCGCTGGCCCCCGTGGTCAACGCCACCGGGGTGGTGCTCCACACGAACCTGGGCCGCGCGCTCCTCTCCCCGCTGGCCCAGGAGCGGCTTCGCGAGGTTGCCTCCGCGTACTCGAACCTCGAGATGGACCTCGTCCGCAAGGAGCGCGGCTCGCGCTACGCACACGTGGACGGGCTGCTGCGCCGGCTCTCCGGCGCGGAGGCGGCGCTCGTGGTCAACAACTGCGCCTCCGCGGTGCTGCTGGCGCTCGAGTCCCTCGCGCGCGGCAAGGAAGTGATCGTCTCCCGCGGCGAGCTCATCGAGATCGGCGGCGAGTTCCGCATCCCCGACATCATGCGCCGGTCAGGCGCCATTCTCCGGGAGATCGGCACCACCAACCGCACGCACCTCAAGGACTACGCCTCCGCCATCGGGCCCGAGACCGGGCTGATCCTCAAGGTCCACACCTCCAACTATCGCGTCGTCGGCTTCACCGCCGCGGTGTCCTCTCGCGAGCTCGCCGAGCTGGGCCGCGCCCGCTCCATCCCGGTCATGGAGGACCTGGGTTCCGGCTGCTTCGTGGACCTGACCCGCTACGGCTTTCCCTACGAGCCGACGGTGCCCGAGGTGGTCGCTTCCGGCGTGGATCTCGTCTCGTTCTCGGGCGACAAGCTGCTGGGCGGCCCGCAGGCCGGCATCCTGGTGGGCCGCGCCGAGCTCGTCGAGCGTCTGGCCCGGAACCCGCTCAACCGCGCGCTGCGCATCGACAAGTTCACGGTGGCGGCGCTGGAAGCCACGCTCTACGCCTACGAGGCGGGGACCGCGATCGAGTCCATCCCGACCTTGAGAATGCTCACCGAGCCCGTGTTGTCGGTGCGCCGGCGCGCGCGGCGGCTCCTCGGCCGTCTCTCCGCGGAGACGCAGCGGGCCCTCGGCGCGCAGCTCGTCGAGGCGACGTCCCAGGTGGGGGGCGGCGCCCTGCCCACCGTGGAGCTGCCCACCGCGGCGATCACCCTCGGCACGCCCGAACGCCCCGCCGAGCGGCTGGACGAAGCGCTCCGCTCGGGCCGCCCGCCGGTGCTGGGCCGCCTCCTCGACGACCGCCTGCTGCTCGACTGCCGCACGATCCTCGCCTCCGACATCGCCCCCCTCGCCGCCCGCCTCGCCACCCTCTAGGCTGCAGCGATGAGAGCCGCCGAGACGGATGTCCGCGGACTGGGGGAGTGCGGGGGCCATTTCGGGGCCCCCGCATTTGATAGAGGGGCGGATCCGAGTGTCCGCAATCTGGGGGAGTGCGGGGGTCATTTCGGGGCCCCCGCATTTGATAGAGCCGCGGATCCCGTGTCCGCGACACGCGCGTGAGACACGTCGTAGTCGGCACCGCGGGCCATATCGACCACGGCAAGACCTCGCTCGTCAAAGCCCTCACCGGCACCGACACCGATCGCCTGCCGGAAGAGAAGGCGCGCGGCATCACGATCGATCTGGGCTTCGCCTTCCTCGAGGAGCCCGACGGGCTGGTGATCGAGATCGTGGACGTGCCCGGCCACGAGCGCTTCGTGAAGAACATGCTGGCCGGTGCGGGCGGCATCGACCTGGCTCTCCTGGTGGTCGCCGCCGACGAGGGCGTGATGCCGCAGACGCGCGAGCACCTGGCCATCTGCCAGCTCCTGCGCATCAAGTCGGGGCTCGTGGTCCTGAGCAAGGCCGATCTGGCCGAGCCCGACTGGATCGAGCTGGTGCGCGACGACGTGCGCCGCGCGGTCGCCCCCACCTTCCTCGCGGGCTGCCCGATCGTCCCCGCCTCGGTGAAGACGGGCGCGGGCCTGCCCGAGCTGCGCGCGGCGCTGGCCGACCTGGCTCGCTCCGTGCCCGCCAAGGATCCCGATCGCACCGCCCGCCTGCCGATCGATCGCGTGTTCACCGTGAAGGGCTTCGGCACCGTGGTGACCGGCACGCTGGTCGCGGGGCGCTTCGCGGTCGACGATAGGGTCGAGGTGTATCCACGAGGAGTCCAGTCGAAGGTGCGCGGCCTGCAGGTGCACGGCCACACCGTCCCGCAGGCCACCGCCGGCCAGCGCACCGCGGTGAATCTGCAGGGAGTCGAGCGGGCGGCCATCGAGCGCGGCGACGTCCTGGCGCCCGCCGGCACCCTGGTGCCCACGCTCCTGCTCGACGGCACGCTCGAGCTCCTGGAGGACGCGCCGCGGCCCATCAAGACGCGCACCCGCGTCCGCTTCCACGTGGGCACCCAGGAGGTGATGGCGCGCGTCCTGCCCGTGGACCGGCCCGAGCTCGAGCCCGGCGGATCCTGTCATGCCCGCTTCCGGCTGGAGGCCCCGGTCGTGGCACTGCCGGGCGACCGCTTCGTGGTCCGGTCCTATTCGCCCATCGTGACCATCGGCGGCGGCACCGTGCTCGACATCGCGCCGCCGCGCTTCAAGCGCAGGGGCCCTGCGCTCGCCGCCCACCTGGCCCTGCTCGCCACCGGCGAGGCGCCGGTGGTGCTGGAGGAGCACCTCAAGCAGGCCGGTGCGGAGGGCGCGCGGGTCGCCGATCTCCGCGCCCGGACGCCCTTCGGGCCTTCGCTGCTCCGGCAGCTCCTCGACCGGCTCCAGCACGCCGGCCGCGTCCTCGCGGTGGATCGCGAATGGTACCTGCATCGCGACGCGAGCGATCGCCTGCGCTCCCAGACGCTCGGCCTGCTCGAGGCCTTCCACGCCGAGAACCCTCTCCGCGGCGGGATCTCGCGAGAGGAGCTGCGCAGCCGGGTCGGCAACGCCCAGGAGCGGGTCTTCACCCAGCTCCTGACCGCGCTGGAGACGGAGGGCGTCGTCAAGAGCGAGCGGGACCAGGTGCGGCTGGCCTCCCACCGCATCCGGCTCAGCCCGGACCAGGACCGGGTGGTCAAGGGGCTCGAGGCCGACTTCCGCGCGGCGGGCGCCGCGCCCCCGAGCCCGGAGGAGGCCCTGGCCCGGCTGGGCGTCAAGGGCACGGAGAAGCATGAGCTCTTCCAGGTCCTGGTCGCGGACCGGACCCTGCTGCGCGTGAAGGAGTCGCTCTTCTTCCACGCCGAGGCGCTCCGGACCGTCCAGGAGCAGCTCGTGGCCCTCCTGCGCCAGAAGAAGGAGATCGGTCCCGCCGACTTCAAGGATCTCTTCGGCGTGAGTCGCAAGTACGCCATCCCGCTGATGGAGTATTTCGATGCCCAGCGGGTGACGGTGCGCGTTGGGGAGCGCCGGGTGCTCCGGGAGGGCCATGGTCACGTTGACAACCCTGGGTCGGGCGCGTAGTGTAAGGGGGCGTCAGGAAAAGGAAAGGAGTCCCGCCAATGTTCGGCTTGGGATATCAAGAGCTGCTGTTGATCCTGGTCATCGTGTTGATTCTCTTCGGGGCCCAGCGTCTCCCCGATCTCGCCCGCTCGCTGGGCGGCAGCATCAAGGAGTTCAAGAAGGGCGTGGCCGAGGTGAAGGACGATGACACGGCCGCTGCGGTGAAGAAGGACGACGAGAAGAAGGCGTAGCTCCGCTCCCTGAAGCACTTCGTCACCCGCCTCTTCGACTCTCCGCAGATCGCCTGCGTGGCGCGCCACGGTGACCTGTGCCTGGCGCTGGGGCTCGCCGTCGTCACGTTGCTCTCGCGCTGGCCCTACCGGGCGCGCATGCTCTACAACTGGGACGCGGTCCAGTTCGCCCTCGCGCTGCGCGAGTTCGACGTCGCCAAGCACCAGCCGCATCCGCCGGGGTATCTCCTCTACGTCGGGCTGGGCCGCCTGCTCAATGCCTCGCTCGGCGATCCCACGCTGGCCTACGTGGCGCTCGCGATGCTCTTCAGTGCCGGCTCCACTTTCGTCCTCTACGCGCTGGCGCGCCGGCTCTACGATCGCGCCACCGCGCTGGTGGCGGCGTCGCTGCTGGCGGTCAGCCCGCTCTTCTGGTTCTACGGCTCGGTGGGCCTCACCTATGCCGGCGAGGCGTTCGCCGCGTCGGTGGTGGCCTGGTTCGCCTATGCGACTCTCGGCGGGAGCGCGCGCCATCTCTACTGGGGCGCGCTCGCTCTCGGGCTGACCGGCGGCGTGCGGCAGTCGGTGCTGCTCCTGCTCCTGCCGCTCTGGTTCGGATGTGCCCTGGTGGGCGTCCGCTCGTGGCGCCGCCTGACGCTGGCGGGTGGAATTCTGGTGGCATCCGTGCTCGCCTGGCTCGTGCCGATGGTGTGGCTGAGCGGCGGCCCCGCCGCCTACCTGGCCGCTTCCACGCAGCTCTACGGCTCGATGCTCTTCCCGACCTCGGTGCTCGGCGGCTCGCTCGAGATCACGCTCGCGCAGATGCGTTACCTCCTCGAGTCCACCCTGGTCGGGCTCGGCCCGCTCGGACTGGTGGTGCTGGCGCTGCCGGCGTACGCGCGCTGGGCGGGCTGGCGCGCGCCCGAGCTCTTCCTGCTCGCGTGGATTCTGCCGGCGGGGATCTTCTACACGCTCGTTCACTTCGGGCAGGCGGGCTACGTGCTGACCTTTCTGCCCGCCCTCGTGATCCTGCTGAGCCGGGTGCTCGTGTGGGTGGTCGCGGCGGGCTCCGAGCGGCTGCGCCGGCCCAACTGGCGCTGGGCGCTCACCGCCGCCGCGGTGCTGCCGCTGCTGCTGATCAATACCGGCTTCTTCGTGAGCGCCCGTCCGCTGCCGCGTGAATTCGACCACCGGGCGGGAGGCGACACATGGTTCTGGCGGGCGCGCGATGAGTTCCACGACTGGATCATGAGCCGCACCGCGGCCGCCCTGCGCGAGCACGAGGCGGTGATCCGCACCTACGTGGAGACCATCCGCACCGTCTACGAGCCCTCCGATACCGCGCTCGTGACCGAGCTGGGCAATCCGCGCTCCTACCCGTGGCTGCGCCACGCGATGTTCTACATGCCGGAGTACCCCATCTACCAGGTGCAGATCGGCCCGACGCCCCTTGGCTTCTACGCGCCGCAATCCTCCGCCACCATGATCATGACGAAGGGCTCGTGGATCCGGCTGCCCGCGGAGATCCGCCGGCTCGTCTGGTTCGTGGATCACTGGGATCCGGCGACGCCGCCGCCGCGAGGCCTGCGCGAAGTCCAGCTCCCGTACGGTCGCTATCTCTACGTCCTGCCCCTCACCCGCACCCCCGCTGAGTACGCCGGCTACACCTTCGAGCGCGCCGCGCGGTGAGGGGGCGGGCGCTTGCCGTCGCCGCCCCCGTCGCCGCGCTCGCTCTCGCGATCGGCTTCTTCCTGCTGAAGACGCGGCAGCTCGCGGGCGTGCTCGGCGTGGAGGCCTTCCCGCTCGACGACGCGTGGATTCACATGCAGTTCGCGCGCAATCTGGCCGAGGGGCGCGGTTTCTCCTACAACCCGGGCGTACTGGTGTCCGGCTCGACCGCACCACTCTGGACTCTCGCGCTCGGCGGGGTGTTCGCGGTGCTCGGCAGCCACCCCGTCCTGGCCAAGGCGCTCGGGATCGCCGCCACGCTCGGGACCGCGTGGCTGGCCGGCCGTCTCGCGCTGATCTGGGCCGGCCGCCGCGACGTCGCCCTCCTCGCCTCCGTGCTCGTGGCGCTGGCCGGGCCGATGGTGTGGGGCGCTCTCTCCGGCATGGAAGTCGCGCTGGCCGCCCTGCTGGTGACCGCCGCGCTCGTGCTGCACGCGCGCGGCCGCGCCTGGGCCGCCGGCGCCGCGCTCGGGCTCGCCGCGCTCGCCCGACCCGAGGCCGCCGTGCTGCCGCCGCTCTTCTGGCTGGCCGGCCCGTTGACGGGGCGGCGGGCGCTGGCATGGGGTCTTCCGGTCGCGGGATTCCTGGCCCCGTGGATCGCCTTCAATCTGGCGACCACCGGGAGCCCCTTGCCCGCCCCCGCGGCGGCGAAGATCGAGGGCGGCCTCCTCGGATACTTGGCAGGCGTCCGTGAGCCGCTCCGCACGACGCTCCTCGAGCGGCCGTGGCAGTTCGAGACCGAATGGGCCCGCTGGCTGTGGCGCGTGGACGTGCTCCTGCCGATCCTGCTGCTGCCCGGGCTCTGGTGGCTCGGTCGCCACGCCGGCCGCGCCGCGCTGGTGCCGGCTTCCGTGCTCGTGCTCCATCCGCTCGCGATGGCGATGCTCGCGCCCTACCGCGCCCCGTCCTTCCAGGAGGGCCGCTATTCCATCCACCTCCTTCCGCTCGCGCTCGTCGTCGCCGTCGTCCCCCTCGCCACGCTCTTCTCCTCCACCCTCTCCCCCTCTGGGGGGCGATGGGCGAGGGGAGGGCGCCTCGGGTGGCTCGCCGCCGGCGCGCTGCTCGTGGGCGGGGTCGCGGCACTGCCGTCCGCGGCCTCGCGCTACGGCTGGGCGGTCCAGAACATCGAGGCGATGCAGGTGCATCTCGGTCACTGGGTCGCGCGCCACACGCCCCCCACGGCGCGGATCGGCCTGAATGACGTCGGCGCGATCGCCTACATCTCCCGCCGGGAGGTCGTGGACGTGATGGGCCTGGTCACGCCCGCCATCATTCCGTTCCGCCGGGACGGCGAGATGGGCGTGCTGCGCTATCTCGAGCATGCCTGCCCCGACTACCTGATCGTCTTCCCGGCCTGGTTCCCGGCCATCTCGCAGATGGCCGATCGCTTCCATCCCGTGTACCGCGTCCGGCTCGATCACAACGAGGTGGCGGGCGCCGACGAGCTGGTGGTCTACGAGACCGCCTGGAGCCGGTGGCGCCCCGACCGGCGACCCTGTCCGGGAGCCCTGGCCCGGGGCCCAGGCACCTCCCAGGAGCCGCCCGCGGAAATGCCCGGGAATCGTATAATCGCCACCAGGTATCCATGAAGCGTCTCCACCCCGTCCTCGCGATGGGCCTGGTGCTCGGCGGCTTGCTGTCGGGCGCGCTCACGCCCGCGTCCGCGCAGATCTACCGCTGGACCGACGAGCGGGGCGAGGTTCGCTTCTCCCAGGGCATCCAGAGCGTGCCGCCGCAGTTCCGCGGTGGGGCGGTGATGATGAGCGCGCCGAGCGCGCCCGCGGCGCCCGCGCCCGCCACGCCCGAGCCGGCGGCGGCGAGCAGCCCGCCCGCGGGGGTGGCCCGCATCCCGTTCACGCCCGGTCAGCCGATCATGGTGTCCGCCAAGATCAACGGGGGCGGCAGCACCCAGCTCATCCTCGACACGGGTGCCCAGGGCACGCTGATCAGCCCGACCGCCCTGGCCGCGCTCGGCATCAGCTACCGGAACGCCGTCCGCGGCTCCATCAAGGGCGTCACCGGCGACGCCAATGTCCTCGCGGTGAGGATCGAGAGCATCGAGGTGGAAGGCGCCCGGTTCGGCCCCTTGATGGTCGTCTCGCACGACTCCGGCCTCGGATCGGGGCGCGACGGCCTGCTCGGTCGCGACTTCCTCGACAACTTCATCGTCACCATCGACAGCGCCGCCCGCGTCGTCACGCTGACCCCCAAGAAGTAGCCCGCCGTCGGCCCGCTCGCGGGGGCCCCGTTCTTGCCGGGACCCCTGATGAGTGTTAGCTTTGGCCCTCCATGGATTACAAGGACACGCTGAACCTGCCCAAGACCGCCTTTCCCATGAAGGCCAACCTGCCCAAGATGGAGCCGGAATGGCTCGAGCGCTGGGCGGCGATGGACATCTACGGGCGGATCCGGCAGGCCTCGGCGAACCGTCCGCGGTGGATCCTCCACGACGGGCCGCCCTACGCGAACGGCCACATCCACATGGGGACGGCGCTGAACAAGATCCTCAAGGATCTCGTCGTGAAATCACGCTCCATGCTGGGCTACAACGCGGTCTACGTGCCCGGGTGGGACTGCCACGGGCTGCCGATCGAGCACCAGGTCGACAAGGAGCTCGGCCTCGACCAGGCGAGCGTGGATGTCCGCCAGGCCATGGATCCCATGGAGAAGCGGCGCCGCTGCCGCGAGTACGCGTCCAAGTTCATCGACATCCAGCGGGAGGAGTTCCGGCGCCTCGGCGTGTTCGGCGACTGGAACAATCCGTACCGGACGATGGAGCCCGCCTACCAGGCGGTGATCGTGCGCGAGTTCGGCCGATTCGTCGGCCGCGACCTGGTGCACAAGGGCCTCAAGCCCGTGCACTGGTGCATGCACTGCAAGACCGCGCTGGCCCAGGCCGAGGTGGAGTACGAGGACCAGACCACGCCCTCGGTCTACGTGAAGTTCCCGGTCAAGACGGTCCCCCCGGAGATTGCCCGCGCGGTCGGCGGCCGGCCGGCCTCGCTCGTGATCTGGACGACCACGCCGTGGACCTTGCCCGCCAACCTCGCGATCGCGGTGCACCCTACCGAGACCTATACCGCGGTGGAGCTCGACGGCCAAGCCCTCGTCGTCGCCCAGCCGCTGGTCGAGGCCTTCCTGCGTCTGCCCGGCGTGAAGGGGCGCGGCACCGCGCTCCCGCTCGCGGTGCCGGGGCAGGCCCTCGAGGGCGTGGTGACCCGGCACCCGTGGATCGATCGCGACGTACCGGTGCTCACCGCGGATTTCGTGGCGATGGACGCGGGCACCGGCCTGGTGCACATCGCGCCCGGCCACGGTGAGGAAGACTACGAGCTCGGCCGCCGGGCCGGCCTCAAGATCTACAACCCGGTGGACGACGACGGGCGCTTCATCTCGGAGGTGGCGCACTTCGCGGGCCAGACCGTCTGGGAGGCGAACCCGCGGATCATCGAGCACCTGCGCGCGGCCGGCGCGCTCGTGGCCCAGGTTCCACTCCAGCACACCTACCCGCACTGCTGGCGCTGCAAGAACCCGACGCTGTTTCGCGCCACCGAGCAGTGGTTCATCGCGCTGGACCGCCACGGGCTCCGCCAGAAGGCGCTCGACGCGATCCGGAACGAGGTGACGTGGATCCCCGGGTGGGGCGAGGAGCGCATCTACAACATGGTGGCGCACCGGCCCGAGTGGGTCATCTCCCGCCAGCGCGTGTGGGGCGTGCCCATCGTCGCCTTCTACTGCACGAGGTGCGAGGGGCTGCTGCTCGACGAGGCGCTGGTCGCGCACGTGGCCGGGATCATGCGCGCCGGCGCCGGCGCCGACGAGTGGTACACGCGGGAGGCGGCCGCGCTCCTGCCCGCGGGCACGCGCTGCCCCAAGTGCGGGGGCGTGGAGTTCCGCAAGGAGACCGACATCCTCGACGTGTGGTTCGACTCCGGTTGCAGCCACGCCGCGGTGCTGGAGACCCGGCCGGAGCTGCGCTGGCCCGCCGAGATGTATCTCGAGGGTTCGGACCAGCATCGCGGCTGGTTCCACTCCTCGCTGCTGGAGGCGGTGGGCACGCGCGACAAACCGCCCTACCGCTCCGTCCTCACCCACGGCTTCGTGGTGGACGGCGAGGGGCGCAAGATGTCCAAGTCGGTGGGCAACAACGTGACCCCCGACGAGCTCATCCCGAAGTACGGGGCCGAGGTCCTGCGCCTGTGGGTGGCCGCGGAGGATTCGTCCGAGGACATCCGGCTCTCGAACGAGATCCTGAACCGGCTCGCCGACGCCTACCGGCGCATCCGCAACACCTCCCGCTTCCTCCTGGGCACCCTGGCCGACTTCGACCCGGAGCGCGATCGGCGCCCGTACGGGGAGATGGACGAGCTCGACCACTGGGCCCTGCTGCGGCTGGGCGGGCTGATCGCGCGGGTGCGCCGGGCGTACGAGGACTACCAGTTCCACGCCGCCTTCCACGCCATCCACAACTTCTGCGCGGTGGATCTCTCGTCACTCTACCTCGACATCATCAAGGATCGGCTCTACGTGTCGGCCCCCGACGACGCGCGCCGGCGCGCCTCGCAGACCGTCTGCTTCGAGGTGCTGACCGCGCTGACGCGGCTGATGGCGCCGATCCTGACCTTCACGTCCGACGAGGTCTGGTCCCATATCCCGGGGCGTGGCAAGCCGGAGAGCGTGCACCTGGTGGTCTTCCCCGAGGAGCGTGGGGAGTGGCTAAACGAGCGGCTCAGCGCGGACTGGGAGCGGCTGCTCGAGGTGCGCGGCGAGGTCTCGCGCGCGCTCGAGGCGGCGCGGCAGCAGGGGAAGATCGGCAAGGGCATCGACGCGGTCCTCTACGTCCCGAGCGTCCCCGAAGAGCAGTGGCTCCCGCTGCTCGAGGCCAAGGGTGAAGCCCTGCTCACCACCCTCTTCAACGTCTCGGGCACGCGGCTCAAGCAGCGGGCCCCCGGGGTGGCGGTGCGCTACGAGAGCCAGGACATCCCCGGCCTCCTCCTCGAGGTCGTGCCCGCGCAGACCCTCGGCTGGAAGAAGTGCGAGCGCTGCTGGACCTGGAGCCCGCGCGTGGGCGAGGATGCCGCGCACCCGACCCTCTGCGAGCGCTGCACCCCGGTCGTGACGGCGCTCCAGCGGTGAAGTCGGCCGCCCTCACCGCGCTCGTCATCCTCGTCCTGGATCTGGTAACCAAGCACCTGGCGCTCGAGCGCCTGCCGCCCGGCCGCCCGGTCCCCGTGATCGACGGCTTCTTTTCCCTCACCCTCGTGATGAACCCCGGCCTCGCCTTCGGGATGCTCGCGGGCACGCCCGCGGGCTGGCGCTGGCTCGTGGCCCTGCTGTCGATCGGGGCGCTCGCGGTGCTGGCGGTGGTGGGCCTGCGCATGCTGCCGACGGGCGGGCGTCTCACCCCCCTGGCCCTGGGGCTCATCTTCGGGGGCGCCGTCGGCAACCTGATCGATCGCGCCCGCTTCGGCGCGGTAGTGGACTTCCTCGACTTCTACTGGCGCGGGTACCACTGGCCGGCGTTCAACGTGGCGGATGCGTCGATCTCCGTCGGCGTGGTGGTGCTCGCACTTCGCATGCTCACGGCGCCGCCCTCCTCTTCCCGCTGAACTCCGTGTGCCTAGCGGTTGCCCGGGAAGGGGCCGGGTCCTGTCGTCGGAGCGCCCTCCGGCCGCCTCGCCTTCGCCACCCGCTCGACCCCACACGCCGCTCTTCGAGCGGCGAGGGGTCGAGGGGGGCCCACTCCGGCGGGCGGCCGGAGGGCGCTCCGACGCCACCCGGCCGATTCCGCGCTCGCCGTTCTGATCCTGGATCAGCTGACGAAGGTCTGGGCGCTCCAGGGCCTCGCCCCGGG
>DASQAL010000101.1:0-4092 GCA_035635775.1 Candidatus Acidiferrum sp. | reverse complement strand
AGCGGGTCGTGGGCAGAGATCCACCCCCGCCCCCCGCGCCGGCCGGCCCCCGCCCGCCCCGCGCCACCGCCCGCGCGGAGAGCTAGAAGTGGAAGTGGGCCCCCAACCCGAGGTAGTCGACGCGCCGCTTGTAGAACTGCCCATCCGGCGAGTTCCCATGGAAGTACTCGACGAGCAGCTGGAGATTCCGCTCGAGCACGCGCACGTTCTCGAGCTGGATACCCCCGCGCACCGACACATCCAGGTTCCACTTGTTCTCCTCGCGGGTCTGCAGGTCGACGGCGGCCACCGGCCGGATGTGGCCGGCCGCGAGCGTCCACGGGCTGCGGAACTCCACGCCTCCCTGCGCGGCCCACGGCTTGAGGCTCTCGGGCTCCTGGTCGAACAGGTACCCGCCCCCGCCGTAGACCCGGAGGCCCCACGGCAGATCATAGGAGAGCTTGAGATCCACGCTCTCGTAGGTGAGGTTGATCCGCTCGAGGCGCGTGCGGACCAGCAGCTCGTCCCCCAGGTGGGAGCTCTGGTGAAAGATGCGCCCGAGTGCGGAGAACGGGCCGCGGCGCCAGGTGCCGAACAGCGAGGCAAAGTAGTCGGCGTTGAGCAGATCCTTCGACGGCGCGTCCATCTGGAACAGCGCGAAGACGCCGGCCTGGATGCCCGCCTCCCACTGGCTGTCCGCGAAGGCGTTGCCCCGGAAGAGCGGGATCGTCTCGCCGAAGCTCACCGCGCCCACGTGCGCCAGATCCCGGTTGTCCAGGTAGTAGCGATACGCCGCCGAGAAATGCGGCCAGCGCGGATCCGCCAGCAGCGGCTGGAAGAGGTGTCCGGCCGGCAGCAGCCCGGTGGGCAGGGTCGACACCGCGGCCGGCGCCGCCCCGGGCGCGACCGCGGGCGCCCGGGCGGCGGCCTCCCGCACCTCCACGCGGACCACGCCCGGCAGGTTCGACAGCGTGGTCACGACCGCGGCGCGGTCGGCCCCCTTGAGCTGGGCGCCGTCGAGCGTCAGCACGCCGTTCTGCACCGTCACCACGCGGCGGTCGAGCTTGAACTCGCGCTCGAGCACCGCGCCCGCGTAGCCCGCTAGGTACGGGTCCTCCGGCGCGGGCGCGGCGGGCGCGCCCGCCGGCACACCCCCCAGCACCAGACACAGAGCCAGCGGGCAGAGAGCCAGTGGGAATAGCCGACGTGTCGTCATGGGTCCCCTATCCTCCCCCGGCTCCGTAGGCCCGCCAGGCGAACGACTCGATCGTGACCCGGTAGCTCGCCGCCTTCGCGGGAGCCTTGATCTCGAAATAGGAGCGGTTCGACGGCGGCACCTCGCCCAGGACGTACCCGATAGTCGAGCCGGCCACCTGGCCCGAGCCGTCGAGCGCTTCCACGCGCAGCCGCACGCTCACCGCGTAGCTGCCCGCCCGCTGGTTGTAAACGTAGCCGCTTACCACCGGACGGCCGCGGCGATCCTCCGAGTCGGTCCACTCGACGCGCAGATCGCGGTCGACCGATCGCGTCGACACCTGGGCGCGCGCCGCGCCCGCGCCCAGGCAGATCAGTAGCGCCGCCAGTACCACCGTGCTCACGCTTCGCGCGAGTCTCCGCATCATCGAGCCTCCTGTCATTCTCACCCCAGGATCCAGCGCGCCTCCGGCGATCTCTCGCGCACCGGGCCTTTGCTATCATACCGCCCATGACGCGCGATCCCGCCCAAGCCCGTCGGGTCTTCCAGGCCCTGATCCTCGTCGTGGCGATGGCGGTGGCATTCCTCGCTGGCATGCTGGTGGAGCGGCTGCAGTTCCACGCCGAGCGTGACGCGATGCTGCGCCGCTACGATCAGGCGCTCCGCGAGCATCGGGCCCGCGTCATGGAAGCCGAGAAGCGGCAGGAAGAAATAACCCGGAAGCCCTAGCCGGCCACGAGGCGGGCGGCCCCGATGCCGAGCAGGCAGGCCGCGAAGCAGAGCACGGTGGTGAGCGAGACGTAGAGCACCGCCGGTCCCCACGAGCCGGCCGCGGCGAGCCGTAGCGATTCGTAGGCGAAGGCCGAGTAGGTGGTGAAGCCGCCCAGGAGACCGACCGCCAGCACCACCCGCACGTTCTCCGGCACCACCGCCGCACCCAGGGCCAGCTCCTGGACGAGACCGATGAGGAATGACCCGATCACGTTGACGAGCAGGGTGCCGTAGGGGAACTCGACGCCGAGCCAGCGCATGGCGAGGCCGCCCAGGAGGTAGCGGGCCCCCGTCCCCATCGCGCCGCCCAGGCAGACGAGGGCGAAGTGCACGACGCAATCAGTCGACCGGCGGCCGGCGGTCCGCCCAGGGCTGCGCGGCCTCGAAGGCGGCGGAGGCGGCCAGCACGGTGTGGTCGGCGTGGCGGCGCCCGACGATCTGCAGCCCCACCGGCAGCCCCGCGCTCGTGAAGCCGACCGGGACGGTGGCGGCGGGCTGGCCGGTGAGGTTGAACGGGAAGCAGAACGGCGTCCAGCCGAGCGGCGAGGACGGCTGGCCGTTGACCTCGTTGAGCCCGGGCTTGCCGACCTCGAACGCGGGCACCGCCACCGTGGGCGTGATCAGCAGATCGAAGCGCGCCAGGAACCGCTGCACCTCCGTCCAGAGCTCCTGGCGGCGTCGCATCGCCTGGAGATACTGCGCGGCGGTGACCCCGGCGCCGAAGCGCAGCAGGGCCCGGAGCGAGCGGTCCATCTTCTCGCCGTCGGTCTCGAGCCGGTCGCCCCACGCGCTCCACGTCTCGGCGCCGACGGTGACGCGGAAGGTCTCCTCCGGATCCTCCCAGGAGGGCGACACGACTTCCACGTGCCCGCCGAAGCTCTCGAAACGCTCGGCCGCCGCCGCGCACAGATCGGCTAT
Organism: Candidatus Acidiferrum sp.; assembly: GCA_035635775.1. Lineage (GTDB taxonomy): Bacteria > Methylomirabilota > Methylomirabilia > Rokubacteriales > CSP1-6 > CAMLFJ01. The sequence goes on along the minus strand of DASQAL010000101.1, from coordinate 1,229 downwards.
CTCCGGGTCCACGCGCGCGTAGCCGAGATCGGGCGACCAGGCCACGCTGAGCCCCGCGATGCCGCCCTCGCACGCGGCCAGGAACGAGTGCGCGGCGGCGGGCAGCGAGTGGCGATCGCGATCGTCCGGCCCCGCGATCGCCTCCAGCATGAGGGCCGCGTCGCGGACGGTCCGGGTCATCGGCCCGGTGTGCGAGAGCGTCTCCCAGCCCGGAAAGCCGGGATTCTGCGGCACGCGGCCGAAGGACGGCTTGAGCCCGTAGATCCCGCAGAACGACGCGGGAATCCGGATGGAGCCGCCGCCGTCGGTCCCCACCGCGAGGGGCCCGAGCCCCGCGGCCACCGCCGCCCCCGCGCCGCCGCTCGAGCCGCCCGGCGTGAGCGCCGGGTTCCAGGGATTGCGCGTGATCCCGAAGAGCGGGCTCTCCGTCACCGCCTTGTGCCCGAATTCCGGCGTCGTGGTCTTGCCGATGATGATGGCGCCCGCGCCCTTCAAGCGCTCCACGCAGACCGCGTCCTCCTCGGGCACGTGATCCGTGAAGAGCCGTGAGCCGCCGGTGGTGGGCACGCGCCGCGTGAAGAGCAGGTCCTTGATCGACACCGGCACGCCGTGCAGCGGGCCGAGCGTCTCGCCGGTCATCACCGCGACCTCGGCGGCCACCGCGGCGTCGCGCGCCTCCTCGACGGTCACGGTGCCGAAGCAGTTGAGCGACGGGTTGAGCCGCTCGACGCGCGCCAGCACCGCATCCACCACCTCGACCGGGGACACTCTCTTCGAGCGGATGAGCGCGGCCAGCTCGGTGGCCGGGATCCAGCCGAGGTCGGGCGTGGCCATCAGGGGGCCGGATTCACGCGCGCGAGGGTGTAGTCCACGTGGGTCGTGCCCGTGCCCTCGATGACAGTCAGCCGGCAGAGGTCGTCACCCTTGAGGAACTCGGCCCAGACCCCGGGAAACTTCTCCGCGTTGACGAAGCGCTCGGCCCGGGCCTCCTGCCAGCCCGCGTTGGCCAGCAGGCGCCGCGCGGTGGCCAGCGTCGTCTCCACGTTGCTCGTCGTAAAGTAGATGAGGCGGGCCGCCGTGACCTTCTGGGTGCGGATGATGGCCCAGTCGTTGGAGTACGGGGTCCACTCGGCGGGCACCGGCACGTCCGGAAACGGCTGGAGCTGGATGGGCACCACGATCGGCGCGCACGCGCCAAGCGACAGCGTGATCCCCATCACGATCGGCCA
>DASQAL010000100.1:0-12787 GCA_035635775.1 Candidatus Acidiferrum sp. | reverse complement strand
TTCCTGTCGGTCCTCCTCGTGCCCGCCCTGCTCGCGGTGGTCGGGACCGCGGTGTGGTGGAAGCAGCATTGAGGCGCCACGGGCTCACCGTCGTCTGGCTGCTGCTCGGGGTGCTGGCGGTGGGGATCGGGGCGCTGGAGTGGACCGACCATCTCCGCGCGAAATCGGGAGGAGCCGACCCCGCGGACCCCCGCCTCCTGCTGCCGGTCCCGCTCGCCGAGATCGGGGCGATCGAGATCGCCGACGCGGGAATGGTCCACCGGTTCGAGCGGGACGCGACGGGCGCCTGGTTCTATCACGGCGCCCACGGCGTCGCCGCGGGCGCCCACTCCCACGATCCCGATCCGGCGCGCGCGGAGCGCATCGCGCAGGCCTTCGCCGCGCTCGGCCGGGCGCGCGCCGAGCGGGATTTCCCGCTGGGCCGCGACGGCGCGACCTACGGGGTCGCGTCGCCGGAGCTCGTGATCCTCGTGTACCGGCCGGGCCAGTCGCAGCCGCTCGTGCAGTACGCGGTCGGCCACGTGGCTCCGGATACGGTCAGCCGGTACGTGGCGGTGGTGGGGCACCCGGTGGTGGTGACGATTCCCGCGTATCAGATCGACAACCTGCGGGACTTGGTCCGGACGATGGGCGGGCCGCCCCAGCCGCCGGGGGCGACCGGGGCGGCGCGCCGATGAGGGCCGCGTGCGCCGCCCTGGCCGGCCTCGCGCTCCTGGCGACGGCCGCGGCGAGCGTCTCGGCCCACACCGGCGGTCGCAACGGCTATGCCGCGATCGCGGTCGACGGCGCGGGCGTGCGCTACTCGCTGACCCTGTGGCCCGCGAGCGTGCCGCCGGCGATGGCCGAGACGTTTCGACTCGCGCACGCCGGGCCCGGCCCGGAGCGCACCGAGCTCCTGGGCTTCATCCGCGACAAGGTGGCCCTCGTCGCGCAGGGACGGCGATGCGACGCGGGCCCCGGGTCGGTGCCCGAGCCGGCGTCGCGCGCCGAGAGCATCATCTTGGTGGTGGACTACGCGTGTGGCATCGAGGTCCGCGACCTCCAGATCCGAGACGACCTCCCGGACGTGCTGGGCGCCGACTACCACACGCTGGCCCGGATCGACGCGGCCGGCGCGACGAGCCAGTTCGCGTTCGGTACCGAGGCGCGCGAGGCCCGGGTGAGCCTCGACGGGCGGCGCCGCGGCGCTGCGAGCTTCGTGCTGCTCGGTATCGAGCACATCCTGACCGGCTGGGATCACCTGCTGTTCCTCCTCGTGCTGCTCCTGCGCGGGGGCGGCTGGCTCTCGCTTCTCCGGATCGTCACCGCGTTCACGCTCGCGCACAGCGCGACCCTCGCGCTGGCGGCGCTCGACGTGGTGACGCTGCCCGATCGCCTCGTGGAGTCGGTCATCGCCCTGTCGATCGCGCTGGTCGCGGGCGAGAACCTCCTGTTCCGGTCGCTGGTGGCTCGACGGTGGCTCGTCAGCTTCGGCTTCGGGCTGGTCCACGGCTTCGGCTTCTCCTCCGTGCTCCGCGAGGTCGGGCTCCCCACGCAGGGGCTCGTCCTGTCGCTCCTCGGCTTCAACGTCGGGGTCGAGCTCGGGCAGGCCCTGGTGGTGGCGGTGGCCCTGCCCGCGCTGGCGCTGCTGCGGAGAACCCGCTGGGAGCCGCGCGTGGTCCGGATCGCCTCGCTGGCCACCCTGCTCGTCGGCGCGGCCCTGTTCCTCGAGCGGGCGCTCCTCTGAGCGGCCGCCACGTTGTCAACTCCGCGGCCCCTGTGCCACGCTAGGACGCTGTGACGACGGCCCTCCGGTTCCTGCCGCCGATCGCGTGGTCGGTGCTGATCGCGTGGTTCTCGGGCGCGGGCTGGCACGGCGGCGCCACGACGCCGCTCTTCGAGCCCTGGCTCCGCGCGCTCCTGCCCTGGGCCGCCCCCGAGCAGATCGCGGGAGCGCACTGGCTCCTGCGGAAGACCGGCCACGTCGTCGAGTACGCGGTGCTCGCCCTGCTCTGGCGCCGCGCCCTGGCCGGCCCGGACGCGCCCGCGACCTGGCGGTGGCCGCTCGCGCTCACCGTGCTCACCGCCGGGCTCGACGAGGTGCACCAGGCCATCACGCCCACCCGTGAAGGGCGCGTCGCCGACGTGCTGCTCGACGGCAGCGCGGCGGCCGCTGCCCTCCTGGCGGCCACGCTCGGGGCGCGACGCGCCGCCGACGGGCTCGCGTGGATCCTGCTCTGGGCCGCCGCGGCCGGCGGCACCGTGCTGCTCGCGATCGATCTGGCCGCCGCCGCGCCGTCGGGCTGGCTCTGGCTGAGCGTCCCCGCGGCGTGGCTCACCCTTTGGGTCTGGCGGCGGAGGCGCACCCGCGCGTGAGCGATCTGCCCGCGTGGCGGCAGGGCGACCTGCCGCACGCGCCCGCCTACAATCCCATCAACCTGGTCCGGGTCATCGGGCCGGGGGCGATCCTGCTCGGGCTCTCGCTGGGCGCGGGCGACTGGCTGCTCGGCCCGGCCGTCGCCGCCGCCTACGGCCCGACCCTGCTCTGGATCTGCACCCTGTCGATCCTCTTCCAGGGCGTGCTCAACGCGGAGATGGCACGCTACACCTTGGCCACCGGCGAGCCCATCTTCACGGGCTTCATGCGCCAGCGGCCGGGCGCGCGCTTCTGGGCCGCCGGCTACTCGCTCCTCCATCTCGCTCAGGTGGGCTGGCCCGGCTGGGCGCTCGCGGGCGGCTCCGCCCTGGCCGCGCTGCTGCTCGGCCGCGTGCCGCGCGCGGACGACCGCGCGACGGTGGTCGGCCTCGGCTACCTGCTTTTCCTGGGCGCGGTCGGGCTCGTGCTCCTCGGCCGGCGCGCCCAGCGCGCGCTCGAGATCACCGAGTGGATCATGATGGCGTGGATGCTGCTGTTCCTCGTCGCGCTGGCCCTGTATTTCGTGCCTGGGCCGGCCTGGGCCGCGCTCGCGTGGAATTTCGCGGGCCGCCCGCTGTGGGAGCCGGGCTGGGTCCCGTCGCCGCTCCCCGCCCGCGCGATCGACTGGGCGCTCGTCGCGGCCTTCGCGGCCTATTCCGGCGCGGGCGGCACGATCAACGCCATGCTCACCTACTGGCTGCGCGACAAGGGCTTCGGGATGGCGGGCACCGTGGGGGCGCAGCCGACGCCGGTGGGCGATCAGACCATCCTGCTGCCGCGCGACGGGGCCATCTTCCCACCCAGTGACGCGAACCTCGCCAAGTGGCGCGAGTGGTGGCGCTACCTCCGGGCGGACCTCTCCTATCTCTGGACGGCCGGCTGCCTGATCGGCATGGGGCTGCCGGTGCTGCTCGCCCTCGACGCGGTGCCGCCGGGCACGGACATGGGCGGCTTCGGGGCGGGCGCGGTCTTCGCGCGCGAGCTGACGCGACGCTACTGGGCCCTGCTCTGGCTGCCCGCGCTCCTGACCACGCTCTGGATCTTCTTCTCGACCCAGGTCGGCATCATCGAGGGCTTCGCGCGCAACGTGACCGAGATGCTCTGGACGGCGGGCGTGCGACCAGCCACCGCGGGCGCGGGCTGGGTCTACTACCCGGTGCTCGTGCTCTTCGTGCTGGCGGGCGGCCTCGCCATGACGGTGGCCGACCCGCTCACCCTGATCGTGATCGGCGCCGACATCGCGGCGGTGAACTTCGCGGTGCTGTCCTTCCACACGCTGCGCCTGAATCGCGCGCTGCTGCCGGAAGTGCTGCGGCCCCCGCTCTGGCGCGAGGTCGTGGTGGCGGCGGGGGGCACGGGCTTCGCGGTCCTGGCGCTCCTCGCGGCGGCGGCCCGGCTCGGGCTACTCGCCACCCCCGGCCGCTGAGCTACGCCCCGCCCCGCGGAGCTACGCCCCTATCAAGACGCGGCCGCTCACCAGCACGAGCTTCAGATCGGCGAGCGCCTCGATGCGCTCGGCCGGGTCGCCCGCCACCGCGATCAGATCCGCTGCGTAGCCGGGGGCCACCCGGCCGGTCACCTCGCCCAGACCCAGGCAGTCGGCCGCGGTGACGGTGGCGGCCCGGATCGCCTCGAGGGGTGTCATGCCGTACTTCACCATCAGCGTGAGCTCGGGCAGCAACGAGCCGTGGAAGTTGAGCGGGGTGCCCGAGTCGGCGCCCGCCGCGATCCGCACGCCCGCGCGATGCGCGAGCTGGAAGCTCGCCACGTGCGCCGGCACGACCACCTCCGACTTGCGCACCATGAAATCGGGGATGCCCGCAGCGAGCCCGCCGGAGGCGATGGCCGCGGGCGCGTTGAGGGTGGGGACCAGAAAGGTTCCGTCGCGCCGCATGTGGGCCACGATCTCCTCGGTGAGATAGATCCCGTGCTCGATCGAGGTGATCCCCGCCGCGATGGCGTCGCTGATGCCGCTGGACGCCATCGCGTGGGCCGCGGTGCGGCGCCCCGCCCGGCTAGCCTCCTCGATGGCCGCGCGCATCTCCTCGAGCGTGAGCTGGGGCGAGCCGGGCTCCACGCCCGGGGTCATCACGCCACCGGTGGCGATGATCTTGATCACGTCCGCCCCCGCCTTCAGCTGCTCGCGCACCGCCTTCCGCGCGTCGTCGGGCCCGTCGGCCTCGCGGGCGAGCCAGTGCCCGTGCCCGCCCGTCATGCACACCGGTCGTCCGGCCGCCAGGATGCGCGGCCCGTCGATGAGACCCTCCTGGATGGCGCGGCGCACCGCGATCTCCACGTACTCGCGCCCGCCCAGGTCCCGCACCGTGGTCACCCCGGCCCGGGCCGTCTCACGCGCCCGCAGCAGCGCCTTGATGGCGGTGAGCCCCAGGGGCTCCTCGCGCAGTGGCCGCACCGGATCGGCCTCCGCCCCGAGGCAGAGGTGCACGTGGCAGTTGATGAGCCCGGGCAAGAGCGTGTGGCCCGCCAGGTCCACCCCATTCCCCCGCGGCGCCCGCGCATCCTCCACCACCGCCGCGATCACACCCTTCTCCACCACAACCGACCGCCCGCGCACGGGCTCCGCCCCCGTCCCATCAATGATCCGCGCCCCACTCAGCACCAGAGTCTCAGAACTGTTCATAAGCGTCGAGGGTGATCGAGTAGTAGGTGCTCATCAGGCTGTCTCAGAGCTGGCCATGAGCTTCGAGGGTGATCGGGTGGGTGGCGCCGGGACGCGCCCCCCGGCGACAGGACCCACCCGCCTCGCGCCGGGCCGATGACCGAAGACGCGTGACACGGCTAGACCTTGAGCCGCGGGTCGAGCGTGTCGCGGAGCCCGTCGCCGAAGAGGTTGATGCCGAGCACGGTGATGAGGATCGCGAGGCCCGGGAACGTCGCCAGCCACCACGCGGTGGAGAGGTAGACGCGGCCGTCGGCGAGCATGCCGCCCCAGGTGGGCGTGGGCGGCTGCACGCCCAGCCCCAGGAACGAGAGCGCGGACTCGATCACGATCACGCGCGCCATGTCGAGGGTGGCCACCACCAGCCAGGGCGTGAAGGTGTTCGGCAGCACGTGGGTCATCAGCACCCGCCAGTGCCGGCTGCCGAGCGCCACCGCCGCGTGCACGTACTCGCGCTCACGGATCGAGAGCACCTCGCCCCGCACCACCCGCGCGTAGACGACCCAGGACGACACGCCGATGACGATGATGATGTTGCGCAGGCTCGGCCCCAGCACTCCGATGACCGCGATCGCGAGCAGGATGAACGGGAAGGCGAGCTGGATGTCGGCCAGGCGCATCAGGAAGTCGTCCATGCGGCCGCCGAAGTAACCGGCCACGAGCCCGATGATCATGCCGAGCACGCCCGAGATCACCACCGCGGCCAGCCCGACCAGCAGCGCGATGCGCGAGCCGAAGATGATGCGCGAGAGGATGTCGCGCCCGAGGTGGTCGGTGCCGAGCGGGTGCACGCGGCCCTGCGCGTCCTGCCAGCCCGGCTCGCGGAGCCGCTGGCCGATGTCCTGCTCCAGCGGATCGAACGGCGCGACGAGCGGAGCGGCCAGCGCGGCCAGCATCACCACCAGCACCACGAGCATGCCGAACAGCGCGGTGCGGCGGCGCACCAGCCGCCGCAGCAGCGCCACCCACTCGCGCTCCGCCCAGGGGCGCGAACGCACTCGCGGCCCGACCACTTCGGGGGGGGCGGGGGCGGCGGCGGGATGGAGCTGCGCGCCATCGGCGGGCGTGGAGGGCGGCAACGCGGCCATCAGCGGTACCGGATGCGCGGATCGAGGTAGGTATAGATGATGTCGACCAGGAAGTTGACGATCACGAAGGTGCTGGCGAGCAGGAACACCGCCGACTGGACGACGGGATAATCGCGGTTGAAGATGGCCTGCACCGAGAGCCGCCCCACGCCCGGCCACGCGAAGATGGTCTCGGTGATCACGGAGCCGCCGAGCAGGGTGCCGAGCTCGATCCCCACGATGGTGACGATCGGGATCGACGCGTTCTTGAGCGCGTGCTTCCACACTACCGGCGGCTCGCCGACCCCCTTGGCGCGCGCGGTGCGGATGTAGTCCTGGCCGAGCACCTCCAGCATCCCGGAGCGCGTGAGGCGGGTGATCCGCGCGGTGGTGAAGAGCCCGAGGGTGATCGCGGGCAGGATCAGGTGCTCGAGCCCGCCGCGTCCCGAGGAGGGCAGCCAGTTGAGCCGCACCGAGAAGACCAGGATCAGCATGATCCCGAGCCAGAAGGTCGGCATGGCCTGGCCGAGCAGCGCCACCACCGTCGCGACGTAGTCCACCGCGGTATTCCGCCTGACCGCGGACACGATACCCGCCGGGATCGCCAGGCACAGCGCGATGAGCAGCCCCGCGCCCGCGAGCTGGAAGGTGGCGGGCAGCCGCTCGACCACGAGGGCCATCGCGGGCTCGCCGTGGCGCAAGGACTCGCCGAAGTCCCCGCGCACCGCGCCCTTCAGGAAGCGGAGGTACTGGACCGCCACCGGATCGTCGAAGCCCATCGCGGTGCGGAACTTCGCGATGTCATCGGCGGTCGCGTCGGGCGGCAGCAGGAGCGCGGCCGGGTCGCCGGTCAGGTGCAGGATCAGGAACACCACCACCGAGACGCCGAAGAGGACCAGCAGCGACTGCCAGAGCCGCCGCAGCAGGTACGACTTCACGAACCGACGCGCTCCAACCGGGCCACCGCCTCGATGTGCGGGGTGTGCGGGAACATGTCGACCGGCTGCACCCACTCGAGCCGGTAGCCGCCGCGCACCAGCTCGCCCAGGTCCCGGGCCAGCGTGGTCGGGTTGCACGACACGTAGACGATGCGGCGCGCGCCGAGCGTGATCAGGGCGTGCAGCGCCTTGGGATGGAAGCCCGCGCGCGGCGGATCGGCCACCACCACCTCCGCGGTCACCCCCTTCGCGATCAGGGAGGGCAGCACGAAGCGGACCTCCCCGCACACGAAGGTGCAGTTGGTGATGGCGTTGGCCGCCGCGTTCACCCCCGCGTCGTCCACCGCGGCCTGGGCCACCTCGATGCCGTACACCCACCGGGCGCGCCGGGCCAGGAGCAGGCTGATGGCGCCGGTGCCCGAATAGAGATCGTAGACCGTCTCGGTCCCGGTCAGGCCCGCGGAGTCGATGACGAGCTCGAAGAGGCGCTCGGCCTGCCGGGTATTGGTCTGGAAGAACGAGCCGGCCGAGACCTGGAAGATGAGCCCGCCCACGCTCTCGCGGATGTGGTCGCGGCCGCCCAGCAGGTGCTCCTCGACCCCGACCGCCACGCTGGCCTTCCTGGGGTTCACGTTCATGACCACGCTGGTCGTGCCCGCGTCGCGCGCCTGCAGGCGCTGGGCGAGCGGGGCCAGCTCGGAGACCGCGGGCGCGGACGTCACCACGTTGGCCATGAGCTCACCGGTGTGCGTGCCCTCGCGCAGCATGAGGAAGCGCAGGAGCCCTTCGCCGCTGTCCTGCTCGTAGACGGTGAGCCCGCGCTCGGCGAAGAAGCCGCGCGCCTCGCCGAGAAGCGCGTTCATGCGGTCGGACTGCAGCAGGCAGCGCTCGATGTCGAGCACCGAGTCGTAGCGATCGGCCTCGTGCAGCCCCACCACCATCGGCTCCTTCGGGCCCCGCGCCACCGTGAACTCCATCTTGTTCCGGTACCCGAACGTCTCCTCGGCGCCGATGATGGGCCGGACCTCGATGCCCTTGAGCCCGCCGAGCCGCTCCAGCGCGTCCACCACCTGCTTGGCCTTGAAGGCGAGCTGGGCGGGGTAGGCCATGTGCTGGAGGCGGCAGCCGCCGCAGCGCCCAAAGTATGGGCAGGGCGCCTCCACGCGCTGCGGCGAAGGCTGCTCGACGGCGTCGATGACCCCGCGCCCGAAGCGGGAGCGCACCTGCACGAGCCGGACGCGGAGCCGATCGCCGGGCAGGCCGCCCGGGACGAACACCACGTAGCCATCGGCCCGCCCGACGCCCTCGCCGCCGAAGGCCAGGTCGTCGATCGTCAGGGACAGAATCTCCCCGCGCTTGGGTCGGGCCATGGTAGCGACACTATAAATGTCGGTACGATCTGAGTCAATTTGCCCCCGGACCGTCGGGCCAAGCTTCAAGCTAGCGACCGTCCACGCCTTCAAGCTAGCAACCGTCCACGCCTTCAAGCTAGCAACCGTCCACCCGTTCAAGCTAGCGAGGACATACCCGGTCAAGTATCATGGACTCACGATGGGCTCGGCCCGCTCTTCCTTTCCGGTCCGTGTGGGCACGATGCTGACCGCCGCCCTGCCCGCCCTCGAAGAGCGACTGCTGGCCGAGCGCATCCGCCAGGGCTGGCGCACGGCCGTCGGTTCCGAGCTGGCCCATCGCACCCGACCCGGCGAGCTGCGGGCGGGGACGCTCACGGTGATGGCCGACAATTCCCCCTGGCTCCAGGAGCTCTCCATGCGATCCGCGGAAGTCCTCGACGCGGTCCGCGCCCGCTTCGGCCCGACCGTCACCGCGCTACGTCCGAGCCTCGCCGGCCCCGCGCCGGCCCCAGAGCGTGGGGCCCCGCGCCGCGCCGCGCCCGCCGCCCCTCTGCGGCTCGACGCCGACGAGCTGGCCATCGTGGAAGGCGCGGCCGCGCCGGTGCGCGACGAGGCGCTGGCCTCCACCGTTCGCCGCGTCGTGGCCAAGGGCCTGATCGCGCGCCGGGGCGGGGCCCTCGCGGGCATCCTGCTCGCCCTCGGCGCGATCGCCGGTTGCGCCACCACGCAGACGAGCGAGGCCGAGCCCACGCCCGTCCCGAAGACCATCACGATCGTCCCGCCCGGCCGCCGGGCGGTCGGCGCCCAGGGCGAGGCCTACGACCACTATGTGATCGCGCAGATGGAGGCCCGCGCCGGCCGGATGCCGCAGGCCATCGTCCAGCTCCGCGAGGCCATCAAGTTCGATCCCAACACCGCGCTCCTCTGGATCCAGCTCTCCCAGTGGCTGATCCGGGTCAACGACACCGCGGGCGCCTTCACCGCCGCGCAAAAGGCCATCGCGCTCGAGCCCAACAACGCGGGCGCCCACATGACGCTGGCCGACCTCTACAAGCGCCAGCGCAAGACGGCGGAAGCGGAAGCCGCGCTGGAGCGGGCGGTGGCGCTCGACCCGCAGACGCCCGACGGCTATCTGGCCCTGGCCCAGCTCCACTTCGAGCAGAAGAGCTACGAGAAGGCGCGCGCGGTGCTGGGCCGGCTGGTGACCGCGCGCCCCAATCTCTCGCAGGGCTACTACCTGCTGGGGCGCATCGGCATCGAGAACGAGCAGTGGGACGAGGCCTTGACCAATCTCAAGCGCGCGGTGGACCTCGACCCGGACCACGACGGGGCGTGGTCCGCGCTCGGCTTCGTCTACGAGTCCCAGAACAAGCTCGACGAGGCGGTGGGCGTCTACAAGGAAGCGCTCAAGGCCAACCCGGACAACGCGGCCTTCGTGGAGCGGCTGGGCGACCTGCTCGTGAAGCTGGGGCGCTACGGCGAGGCCCAGAGCGAGATCGAGTCGCTGGTCGATTCGCTCCCGCGGGACCCGCGGGTGTGGCTGAAGCTGGGCGCCATCCACTACGAGCAGAAGCAGTACGACAAGGCGATCGCCGCCTTCCGCCAGGCCGTCGCGCTCGAGCCCGGCAACATGCGGACCCGCTACTATCTGGCCACCGCGCTGATGGACGCGGGGAAGGACGACGAGGCCCGGAGCGAGCTGGAGAAGATCCTCAAGGCCGATCCCCGCTCGGTGGACGCGCGGGTGCAGCTCGGCTTCCTCTACGGGCGCGCCAAGCGCTACGACGAGGCGGTGGCCACGCTGCAGGAGGCGGTGAACCTCGAGCCCAAGCGCCCCGAGCTCTTCCTCTACCTGGGCACCGCGCTCCAGCGCGCCAACCAGTACGATCGCGCGGCGACCGTGTTGCGCGAGGGGCTGTCGGTGGACGACAAGAACAAGGATCTCCACTTCCAGCTCGGGGTGGTGCTGGAGAAGCACCAGCAGTTCGACGACGCCATCCGCTCGTTCCGCCGCGTGCTCGTCCTCGATCCCAAGCACGCCGAGTCGTACAACTACATCGGCTACATGTACGCCGAGAAGGGCACGAACCTCCCCGAGGCCGTCCAGCTCATCCAGCAGGCCCTCGCGATCGAGCCCGAGAACGGCTACTTCATCGACAGCCTGGGCTGGGCCTACTACCAGCAGGGCCACTATCCCGAGGCCCTGCGCGAGCTGAAGCGCGCGGTGAGCCTGGCCAAGGAAGACCCCGTGCTCTACGAGCACCTGGGCGACGCCTACCTCAAGAACAACCTGGCGAACGAGGCCGTCGAGGCGTGGGAGAAGTCCCTCCAGGTGGACCCGAACGCCCCGACCGCCCCCCAGGTGAGGAACAAGATCCGGGACGTGCGGGAGAACCAGCTCCGGGTCAAGGGTGCGCCGCCCAAGGCCGAGCAGAAGTAGCCGGCTCCGCCTGGCCGGCGGCGTCCTGCTGACCGCCAGCCTGTCCGCCTGCGCCACCGCGCCCCCGGCGCCCGCGCCGCCCATCGCGGACGAGGCCCGCGCGGCGCTCGCCCGCATCGAGCAGCATCGCCGCTCCCTGGTCGACCTGCGATCCCTGGCCGACATCACCGTGCGCCGCAGCGGGCGGGCGCAGCGCCTTTCCGGTGTCATGCTGCTCCTGGGCGAGCCCGCCTCGCTCCGCTTCGAGGCCCTCTCGCCCTTCGGCACGCCGGTGCTGATCGTGGCCGGCGATCCCCAGAACCTCACGTTGTGGGAGGTCCTCGACAACCGGGCGTATCTCGCCCCCGCCTCCCCCGAGGCCAACCGCCGCTGGCTCGGCCTGGCGCTCGGCGGCGAGGATCTCGTCGCGCTGCTCGCGGCCCGCGCCCGGGCGCTACCGGAGCCGACCCGGGTGGAGCTGGTGGCGCCCGACGAGACCGGCCCGTCGGTCCGGCTGACCGGGAGGGACATCGAGCAGCGCATCTGGTTCGACCCAGACAGCGGACAGGCGCGACAGGTCGAGTGGACGGGCAAGAATCCCGCGCGGGTGACGTTCAGCCCCACGCCGCCGGAGGCCCCGCCGGCCGGGCTCAGGCTCGAGACGCCGGACGGATCGCTGCGCGTCTCGGTCACCTACCGCGACCCCAAGATGAACACGGGGCTCGACCCCGCCCTGCTGAAGCTGACTGTCCCAGAACACGTTAGAATTCAGGACTTCCGTTGACACTCCGTCGCCGCACATGGTAGCCTACGCTGCCTTGTCGAAGCGGTCACGGGGGAGCACGGAGGTGGTGCTCCGCACCCCCGCCAAAGTGAACCTGGCCCTCGAGGTGCTGGGAAAGCGGGGCGACGGGTATCACGAGATCGCGACGGTGCTGCAGGCGGTGGACCTGTTCGATCGCCTGAAGCTGGAGGCGGCCGACACCCTTTCGCTGCACACGGATGATCGCGACTTGCCCACCGACGATGGCAACCTGGTGATACGCGCTGCCCGTCTGCTCCAGAAGGCGGCGGGGGTCGAGGCCGGAGCCCGGATCCGGCTGATCAAGCGCATCCCGGTGGCGGCCGGGCTGGGGGGCGGTTCGAGCGACGCGGCAGCGACCCTCTGGGGCCTCCACCGGCTGTGGCGGCTCCGCTGGCCCAAGGCGCGGCTGCAGGAGCTGGCGGTGGAGCTGGGCATGGACGTACCGTTCTTCCTGGGGTCGGGGCGGGCGGTGGCGAGGGGGCGTGGCGAGCGGCTGACCGCGCTGCCGGGCGGGGGCGGCTATGCCCTGGTGCTGGTGAATCCTCGCGTGCCGTTGTCGACGCGGGAGGTGTACGGTCGAGTTCCGGAGGGCTGGCGGGCGGAGCCCACCGGCACGGAGCGGGTGATCGAGGCGCTGCGGACGCGGAACGTGACCAAGATAGCGGCGGCGCTGACGAACAATCTGGAGAGTGTGGTCGAGCCGGTGCTACCGGTGATCGGCCGCATGAAGGCAGCCCTCTTGGCGGCGGGGGCGCTCGGAGCGATCATGTCGGGCAGTGGACCCACCGTATTCGGGATGGCGCGCTCCCTGGACCACGCGCGGCAGATCCGGACCCGGGTGAGCCGGGCGGGCTGGGCCTGCTGGGCAGTACGCACGAACTCCGGCCCCGCGATCCGCGCGAACCGATGACGGCACGCAATCGGATGAAAAGCCAGGCGCCGGGCGGGATGTCCGCCGATCGGGGGAGTGCGGGCGCCATCCGGATGTCCGCGGACTGGGGGAGTGCGGGGGCCATTTCGGGGCCCCCGCTGCTGAAGACGGTCTCGACGATCTCATTGGGGCGTCGTTCAGTGGTAGGACTCGGGGCTTTGGCCCCCGCAATGGAGGTTCGATTCCTCCCGCCCCAGCCA